>NZ_JBJGZV010000094.1:0-514 GCF_054050715.1 Blastococcus sp. SYSU D00669 | reverse complement strand
GTCGACGTCGAAGTCCTGCCCGTCGAGGCTGAACACCCCGCTGACGACGGCCTTCTCGATGCGCGCGGTGCTCATCGCGCGACTCCGGACTCGTTCCGCTCCACGCTCGTTCCTCGCTGCGATGCTCGCGCGCGCGTCGTTCTCGCGGCCATCGTCAGAAGACCACGACCGAGCGCAGGACCTCACCGGCGTGCATCTTCTCGAACGCGGCCTCGACGTCGGTCAGCGCGATGGTCTCGGTGACGAAGTCGTCGAGCGGGAAGCGGCCCTGCAGGTACAGGTCGACCAGCATCGGGAAGTCGCGGGAGGGCAGGCAGTCGCCGTACCAGCTCGACTTGATCGCCCCACCCCGGCCGAAGACCTCGATCGCCGGCAGGGTGATCTGCATGTCCGGGGTGGGGACGCCGACCATCACCACCCGGCCGGCCAGGTCGCGGGCGTAGAAGGCCTGCTCGAACACCGCCGGGTGGCCGACGGCGTCGATCGCGACGTCGACGCCGAAGCCGCCGGTGAG
>NZ_JBJGZV010000093.1:0-559 GCF_054050715.1 Blastococcus sp. SYSU D00669 | reverse complement strand
TCGCCTGCACCGGGTCCGCGCTGCCGGTCGGGTCCGGGCGCATCGCCGCGCAGGTGGCCAGCAGTCGCCGGAGGGTCAGGGTGCGCAACTGGCCGCGCAGCGGCTCGGGCGCGGTGATGATCAGCGCTCGGATCTGGGTCTGGGCCTCGGCGCGGGCGGCGATGGCGCTGCGACGGGCCACGCGCAGCGTGCGCACGGCCTCGACCGGCCCGGTGCGGGCCTTCGGGGTGCCGGTGGACCGGCCGCTCAGGGCGGCGCGGGCGGCGGCCTCGGCGTCGATCGGATCGGACTTGCCGGCGAACCGGCGGGTCTTGCGATCCGGACGGTCGACCTCGACCAGCCTGATACCCGCCGCGGTGAGGTGACGGGCCAGGCCGGCGCCGTAGACCCCGGTGCCCTCCACCCCCACGCGCTGCACCGGGCCGTGCGCGACGAGCCAGTCGATCAGCTGGGCGTAGCCGGCCGGGGTGGCGGCGAACTCGCGGTGGGCCAGCAGCCGCCCGGCGGCGTCGACGACCGCGGCGGTGTGGGTGTCGGCGTGGGTGTCCACCCCGCCGAA
>NZ_JBJGZV010000092.1:0-584 GCF_054050715.1 Blastococcus sp. SYSU D00669 | reverse complement strand
GGCCCGATCCCGCGGCCGACCCGGCGGTGGAGGACCTGCCGCGGAAGTTCCTGCGCTCCCGCGCCAACACCATCGAGGGCGGCACGTCGGAGGTGCTGCGCAACATCCTCGGCGAGCGGCTGCTCGGGCTGCCCGGCGACCTGCGCGTCGACACCGGCAAGCCGTGGAGCGAGGTGCCCCGTGGCTGAGCAACCCCTGGCCGGCCGCGTCGGCGCGGGGTTCGAACCAACCTCGAGCAACACCGGCGAGGGTTCACGGCGGTGGTGCGTGAGTCAGTGCGCTCCTGCATGGAGGGAGGTGTCCTGTGGCTGAGCCTTCGGTCGCTCAGCGGCCCCTGGTGGGCCGCGTCGCGCTGGTCACCGGCGGCGGGCGCGGCATCGGCGCGGCGATCAGCACCGAGCTGGCGCTGTCGGGCGCCGCCGTCGTCCTCACCTACCGGCGCGACCGGGAGTCGGCCGAGGCGCTGGTCGACAAGCTCACCGGCGAGGGCGCGGCCGCCCTGGCGGTCGAGTCGTCCGTCGACGACCCGGCCTCCTCCGAGCGGGCCGTGGCCACCGCCGTCGAGGAGTTCGGCTCGCTCGGCG
>NZ_JBJGZV010000091.1:0-588 GCF_054050715.1 Blastococcus sp. SYSU D00669 | reverse complement strand
GGGGGGACCGGGCCGCAGGGCCGGGGGCTGGCGGTGCGGCTGGCCGCGGCCGGGCAGCGGGTGCTGCTCGGGTCCCGGGACGCCGACCGGTGCGCGGTGATCGCCGCGGAGGTCGCCGAGCGGGCCCGGTCGGCCGCCGCGCCGGGGGTGGCGGTGTCGGTGACCGGCGGGGGCAACGCCGACGTCGCCGGTGCGGCGGACCTGGTGATCGTGGCGGTGCCCTACGACGGGCACGCCGAGCTGCTGACCGGGCTGGCCCCGGCGCTGGCCGGCAAGGTGGTGGTGGACTGCGTGGTGCCGATGGGCTGGGACGAGCTGGGCGCCTACGTCCTCGACGTGCCGGAGGGGTCGGCGGCGCAGCAGGCCGCGGCGCTGCTGCCGGACTCCACGGTGGTGGGGGCGTTCCACCACCTGTCGGCGCGGCTGCTGGAGGACCTGTCGCACCCGACGATCGACGGGGACGTGATGGTGGTCGGGGACGACCGGGCGGCGATGGACCTGGTGCAGGCGCTGGCCGGGCGGCTGCCGGGGATGCGCGGGATCTACGCCGGGCGGCTGCGCAACGCCCGCCAGGTCGAGGCGCTGACG
>NZ_JBJGZV010000090.1:0-691 GCF_054050715.1 Blastococcus sp. SYSU D00669 | reverse complement strand
GGGGGGGGGGGGGGGAGCGGGGGGGGCGGCGGCGGGGGGGGGGGGGGGGGGGGGGGGGGGGGGGGGGGGGCGCGCGGGCCCGGCGCCGCCCCCCCCCCCCCCCCCCCCCAGGACGCCTCCGTGCGGCGCGGTCCCGCGGATGTTCGCCGTCCGGAGGGCGTCGCCGGCCCGGTCCACGCCGGGGGCCTTGCCGAACCACATGCCGAAGACGCCGTCGACCGTCGCGCCCGGAAGTGCGTTGACGGTCTGGCTGCCCCACAACGCGGTGGCCGCGAGGTCCTCGTTGAGGCCCGGCCGGTGCAGGATGCGGTGCTCGGCGAGCCGCTCCTTCTGCCGGTCCATCTCGATGTCCACGCCACCGAGCGGCGAACCGGGGTAGCCCGACACCAGGCCTGCGGTGTCGAGCCCCTGCGCCACGTCGCGGCGCCGCTGGTCGATCAGGACGCGCACGAGGGCCTGGATGGACGTGAGGTAGACACCCCCGTCGAGCTGCGTGAACCGGTCGCCGAGAGAGAAGTCAGAGCTCGCGTCGGCCGTCGTGGTCATGTGGGTGCTCCTCGGTTCGGGGGGCGGCCCCCGGGGGGGGGGGGGGGGGGGGGGGGGGGGGGGGGGGGGGGGGGGGGGGGGGGGGGGGGGGGGGGGGCGGCGGGGGTGACTGGGCAGCGCTGTGGCCGCGGGTGTGGCCGGCGTG
>NZ_JBJGZV010000089.1:0-802 GCF_054050715.1 Blastococcus sp. SYSU D00669 | reverse complement strand
GACTCCGCCGACGCGCCGTCGGAGCCGGTGGCGCCGGTCGTCGAGGACGTGCCGGCACCTGCCGAGGAGGCGCCGGCGGAGGAGCCGACGGCCCCGGTGGTGCCGGTCGTCGAAGACGTGGGCCCGGCGGTCGAGGACGTCGCCGCGGTCGCCGGGGACGTGGTGGCCCCGCTACCTGCGCCGGTGACCGAGTCCGCCGCCGAGGTGACCGCCCCCGTGCCCACGGGCACCGACCTGCAGGCTCCTGCCCTCCCGACCCCTGAGTTGCAGGACTCGGTCGAACCGGTGACCGAGGCGCCCGCCCCGGTGGTGGACGAGGTCCTGACACCGGTGGTCGAGCAGACCGTGTCGCCTGCGGTCGACGAGGTCGTCACGCCGGTGGTCGTCGAGGTCGTCACGCCGGTGGTCGTCGAGGTCGTCACGCCGGTGGTGGAGGACGTGGCGACGCCGGTGGTCACGCCGGTGGTGGAGGACGTGGTCACGCCGGTGGTCGTCGAGGTCGTCACGCCGGTGGTCACGCCGGTCGTGGACGAGGTGCTCGCGCCAGTCGTGGAGGGCATCGTCACTCCGGCTGTGGACGTGGTGGCCCCGGTCGTCACCCCGGTGGTCGACGAGGTCGTCACGCCGGTGGTCACGCCGGTGGTGGAGGACGTCGTCACGCCGGTGGTGGAGGACGTCGTCACGCCGGTGGTCACGCCGGTCGTGGACGAGGTGCTCGCGCCAGTCGTGGAGGGCATCGTCACTCCGGCTGTGGACGTGGTGGCCCCGGTCGTCACCCCGGTGGTCGACGAGGTCGTCACGC
>NZ_JBJGZV010000088.1:0-808 GCF_054050715.1 Blastococcus sp. SYSU D00669 | reverse complement strand
TGTACGCGCTGACCGACGAGCACGAGGCGATCCGGGAGGCGGTCCGCGACATCGCGGAGCGGGAGATCGCGCCGCACGCCGCCGACGTCGACGCGAACTCGCGCTACCCGATCGAGGCGCAGAAGGCGCTGACCGCGGCCGGGTTCCACGCCACGCACATCCCCGAGGCCTACGGCGGCGAGGGCGCCGACGCGATCGCGACCTGCATCGTCATCGAGGAGGTCGCCCGGGTCGACGCCTCGGCGTCGCTGATCCCGGCGGTGAACAAGCTCGGCTCGATGCCGGTCATCCTGGCCGCCGACGAGGAGCTCAAGCAGCAGGTGCTCGCCCCGATCGCCGCCGGCGAGGCGATGATCAGCTACGGCCTGTCCGAGCGCGAGGCCGGCTCCGACGCCGCGGCGATGAAGACCCGCGCCCGCCGCGACGGCGACTCCTGGGTGCTGGGCGGCACTAAGGCCTGGATCACCAACTCCGGCGTCTCCTCCTGGTACACGGTCATGGCGGTGACCGACCCGGAGAAGGGCTCAGGCGGCATCTCGGCGTTCGCCGTGCACAAGGACGACCCCGGCTTCGCCGTCGGGCCCAAGGAACGCAAGATGGGCATCAAGGGCTCGCCCACCTGCGAGCTGTACTTCACCGACTGCACCATCCCGGCCGACCGGATCATCGGCGCCGAGGGCACCGGCTTCAAGACCGCGCTGCGCACGCTGGACTTCACCCGGCCGACGATCGGCGCGCAGGCGGTCGGCATCGCGCAGGGCGCGCTGGACGCGGCCGTGGCCTACGTCAAGGACCGCAAGCAGTTCGG
>NZ_JBJGZV010000087.1:0-1038 GCF_054050715.1 Blastococcus sp. SYSU D00669 | reverse complement strand
TGTCCAGTCTCAGGAGATGTGTCAGTCCTGAAGTCTCATGACATGTGTCGCTTGATCATCACGCCGCCGTTGAGGTGGTGTGGGGAAGCGAGCGGCAGTCATGAAACTGCTGGATGCCACGCTGCAGGCCGGTGTGGTGATTCCGAACGTCGCGCAGTGGTGCCGGCTCAACGGGGTGGAGCCGCGCACCTTCTACCGGCATCGGGCGCGGGTGGCCGCCGAGGGCGCCTGGAGTGAGCGCTCCCGGCGGCCGCTGCGGTCGCCGGGAGCGACGCCGGACTGGCTGGTGGCGCGGATCGTGGCGCTGCGCGCCGAGCTGGCGCCGGACCACGGCGCGGACAACATCCACGCCGCGCTGGTCGAGGCCGCGGCCGGGCCGGACTGGCCGGCCGGAGCAGCGGTGCCGGCCCGGCCGACGATCAACCGGGTGCTGGGCCGGGCGGGGCTGCTCGACCGCAATCCGCGCAAGCGGCCCAAGGCCTCCTACCGCCGCTTCGCCTACGCCCGGCCGCGGGACTGCTTCCAGATCGACGGCACCGAGCACACCCTCGCCGATGGCACGGTGGTGGTCGCGCTCGACATCATCGACGACTGCTCCCGGCGCTGGCTGGCCTCCCACGTCGCCCCCGCGGAGACCGCCGCGGCCGCGATCGCCGCGCTGACCGGCGCGATCGTCGAGGCCGGCGCGCCCGGGCTGGTGCTGGCCGACAACGGCTCGGCGTTCGCCGGCGGCGCCCGGCACCGCAACCTGCTGCGGCCCGGCCGGTTCGCCGCCGCCGTGACCGCCAGCGGCGCCCGGCTGATCCACTCCAGCCCGTATCACCCGCAGACGCTGGGCAAGTGCGAGCGCCTGCACCAGACCGCCGACAAGCTGCTCACCCACTTCTACGCCGGCCCGGCGGTCACGAGCACCGAGCTGCAGGCCCGCCTGGACCGGGTGCGCGCGCACTACAACACCCGCCGCCGGCACTCCGCGGTCGGCACCACTCCGCAGCGGGCCTGGGACACCGCGCCGGCACACGGCGGCCCGGCGCAGCT
>NZ_JBJGZV010000086.1:0-1113 GCF_054050715.1 Blastococcus sp. SYSU D00669 | reverse complement strand
TGTACTGCTCGGAGACGTTGGTGCACCGGCTGATGGGCGGGAGGTTGCCCAGGGCGGTGTGGGGCCGGTGGTGGTTGTAGTGGTGCAGCCAGCCTGACAGGGCCGCTCGCCGGTTGGTCTCGGTCGTGTAGAGGCGCTTGTAGGCCCACTCCTCGAGCAGGGTGCGGTTGAGCCGTTCGACCTTGCCGTTGGTCTGCGGTCGGCGAACTCGGGTGCGGGAGTGCCGGATGCCCAGCTGCGCGTGGGCCTCGCGCCAGGCGTGGCTGCGGTAGGCGCTGCCGTTGTCGGTGAGCACGCGCTCGACGGTGATGCCGTGGCCGGCGAAGAACGCCCGCGCCCGGGCCCAGAAGGCCAGCGCGGTGGCGGCGGTCTCGTCGTCGAGGGCCTCGCAGTAGGCCAGCCGGCTGAAGCCGTCGACGGCGGAGTGGACGTAGCAGTAGCCGAGGTTGGGTCGGCCATGCATCTTGCGGGGCCGGGTCGGATCGCGGTGGGCCTGGCGATTGCGGACGCCGGCAGCCTTGCCGTGGATGCGCCAGCCGCCGCCGTCGGGGATGTTGCCCAGCTTCTTCACATCAACGTGCACCAGCTCGCCGGGCCGGGACATCTCGTAGCGGCGGATCGGCTCGCCGGTGACCCGATCGACGTGCCAGAGCCGATTGATCCCGCAGGCGACCAGGATCCGGTGCACCGTCGACGGGGCCAGCCTGACCCGGGCGGCGATCGCCACCGGCCCGAGCCGCTTCTTCCAGCGCAGATGCACGATCCGCCGGACCATCGGCTGCGGGGTGCGCCGCGGCGAACGGTGCGGCCGGCTGGAGCGGTCGACCATGCCGGCCGGCCCGAGCTCCCGGTAGCGCTGCGACCACTTGGTGGCCGTGGTGCGGGCGACCTGGAACCGCTCCGCGGCCCGCGCGACCGGCCAACCGTGATCGACGATGCAACGGGCTAGTCGAAGCCGGCCGGTCTCGGTCAGCGGCGCATTACGGTGAACCACGAGGGACCTCCTGGGTCTGGCTGGGTGCTTGGCGGCTCCCAAACCAAACCCGGAGGTCCCTCCCTACATCAAGATCCGAATCCGTCGGACACGGTGCACCAACCTGCCCGATCAGTACA
>NZ_JBJGZV010000085.1:0-1114 GCF_054050715.1 Blastococcus sp. SYSU D00669 | reverse complement strand
TGTACTGACCAGAGACGTTGGTCGAGGACGTGTGACCACGAGATCTGACTGCTGATCTTGTGGAGGAGGACCTCCGGACGTGGAGTGGAGCTGCTGAAGGCACCCACTCACGAACCGGAGGTCCTCGTGGCCCACGCTAACGCCGCTCTGACTCCGCGCATGCGTCTGCGCCTGGCCCGCGCCGTGGTCGAGGACGGCTGGACGGTGTCCTACGCCGCCGCGGTGTTCCAGGTCGCCTATCCGACGGCCAAGCGCTGGGCGATGCGCTACCGCCAGGCCGGGCCGGCCGGCATGGTCGACCGCAGCTCCCGGCCGCACCGCTGCCCGCGCCGCACGCCCCGGCCGGTGGTCCGCCGGATCGTGCACCTGCGCTGGCGCCACCGTCTGGGACCGGTGGAGATCGCCGCCCGGCTGGGCATGCCGGCCTCCACGGTCTACGCGGTGCTGCGCCGCTGCCGGCTGCACCGGCTCTCGCACGTCGACAGGCGCACCAGCGAACGCGTCCGCCGCTACGAGCACGACCGGCCCGGATCGCTGTTGCACGTCGACGTCAAGAAGCTCGGCAACATCCCCGACGGCGGCGGGTGGCGCTACCTCGGCCGGCAGGAGGGCAACCGCAATCACGCCGCCACGCCGGGCAAACCGCGCAGCCGGCACCACAACCTGAAGATGGGCACCGCGTTCGTGCACACCGTCCTCGACGACCACAGCCGGGTCGCCTACGCCGAGATCCACGACGACGAGACCGCCGCCACCGCCATCGGTGTGCTGCGCCGGGCGGTGGCCTGGTTCGCCGCGCGCGGCATCACCGTCGAGCGGGTGCTCTCCGACAACGGCTCGCCCTACCGCTCCCACGCCTGGCACGACGCCTGCCTCGAGCTCGGCATCAAGCCCAAGCGGACCCGGCCCTACCGGCCGCAGACCAACGGCAAGATCGAGCGCTTCCACCGCACCATGGCCGAAGGCTGGGCATTCCAGCGGATGTTCCTCAGCGAGACCGCCCGCCGCCAGGCCCTGCCGGGATGGCTACACGAGTACAACCATCACCGGCCCCACACCGCTATCGGACGACGCCCACCGATCGCCCGCCTGACCAACCTGTCTGGGCAGTACA
>NZ_JBJGZV010000084.1:0-1233 GCF_054050715.1 Blastococcus sp. SYSU D00669 | reverse complement strand
CCGACGTCGTGTTCGTCAGCAGCATCGCCACGACCACCTGGACGGCCGGGGGTGCGCCGTACGCCATGGGCAAGGCCGCGGTCGAGGCGCTGGCGCACACCCTCGCCCGGGAGGAACGGGCGCACGGCGTGCACGTCAACGTCGTCGCCCCCGGGCTGACCGACACCGAGATGGGCCGCCGGCTGGCCCGCGCCACCCGCGACGTCGACGACATCCGCGAGCTCGACGACGCCTCGCCGTTCGGCCGCGTCTGCGCGCCCGAGGACGTCGCCCGGGTGGTCCGGTTCCTGGTCGGGCCGGACGGCGCGTACGTCAACGACCAGCGGATCGTCGTCGACGGAGGAACCTTCTGATGGTCGAGTTCGAGTTCACCGCCGAGCAGCGCGACCTGCGCGCCGTCGCCCGCGAGTTCGCCGCCGAGCGGTTCGCCGAGCCCGAGGTGCGCCGGCTGACCGAGACCGCCGAGGGCTTCGACCGGGAGGTGTGGCGCCGGCTGGGCCGCGACGTCGGCCTGCTCGGCCTCGCCGTCCCCGAGGCGCACGGCGGCGCCGGGGCGGGCCTGGTCGACCTCGCCGTCGTCGCCGAGGAGTTCGGCCGCGCCGTCGCCCCGGCCCCGCTGGTGGGCACGGTCGCCCTGGCGGCCAGGGCGGTCGCCGCGGCGGGGGACGACGGCGCGGCCAAGGAGCTGCTGCCGGCCATCGCCGAGGGCGAGACGGTGGCCGCGCTGGCCGCCACCGACGCCCGCGGCACCTGGGCGCCAGAAGCCGCCACCGTGCGGGCCGAGCGCGGCGCCGACGGCTGGCGGCTGGCCGGCGAGCAGGCGCACGTGCTCGACGGCGCCGCCGCCGACGCCCTCGTCGTGCTCGCCGGCACCGACGGCGGGCCCGCGCTCTTCCTCGTCGACGGCGGCGCCCCGGGGCTGACCCGCGAGACGCAGTCGGGCCTCGACCTCACCCGCCGCCAGGCCCGGCTGCGCTACGACGGCGTGCCCGCGCGGGCGGTCGGCGACCCCGGCGCCGCGGCCGGCGCCGTGCGGGCGGCGCGGCGCACCGGGGCCGTCGTCCTGGCCGCCGAGGCGGTCGGCGGGGCGCAGCGGCTGCTCGACCTGTCGGTGGAGCACGCGAAGACGCGGCTGCAGTTCGGCCGGCCGATCGGCTCGTTCCAGGGGGTCAAGCACCGCTGCGCGGACATGCTGGTCGAGGTCGAGCACGCCCGGTCGACCGCCTACCACGC
>NZ_JBJGZV010000083.1:0-1464 GCF_054050715.1 Blastococcus sp. SYSU D00669 | reverse complement strand
ACGCTGTAGCCGAGCGCTTGTAGCTCGCGGACGTGCTGGCGGACCTTGCGCTCGGGGTTGGTGCGGGCCGCGTAGAAGTCCGAGCCGAGGTCGACGAACTGCGCCTGCTCGTCGGAGAGCAATGCCCAGATGACGACCAGGATCGAGCGGCCGACGGCGACGATCGCGCGCTTCTTGCCGCGGCGGCGGGCGATGCGTCGATAGCGCTCGCCGAGGAAGGTGTCGGTGCGCGCGGCACTGACCGCGGCCTCGCCGACGATGCGAGCGAGGTAGCGGTTGCCCTTGCCGGTGCCGGCGTTGCCCGTGGGGCGCCCGGCCGACTCACTGACTCCAGGGGCGAACCGGGCCCAAGAAGTCAGATGCGCGGGTGTCGGGAACCGGCTCATGTCGGTGCCGATCTCGGCCAGGATCATCTGCGCGGCGACCGGTCCCACGCCGGGAATGGCATCGAGCTTGGCCACGGCCGGTGCCAGTTCGCCCATCTGCGACTCGATGCGGGCCTGCACGGTGGCGATGTCGGCGGTGACCGCATCCACCCGCTGCAGCATCTGGGTCAGGAGAAAGGCGTGGTGGTCGGTGAACCGGCCGGTTAGCGCCTCGACGAGTCGGTCGGTCTTGACCCGCAGCCGCCCACGGGCCAGATCGGCGAGCGTCATGGGGTCACGCTCGCCGGCGATCAACGCCGCCATGATCGCCCGCCCGGAGGCGCCGAACGGATCGCTGACCACGACCGAGAGCTTGATCAGGGCGTCCTCGAGCAGCTTCTCCACCCGCTGCTTCTCCGCGGTCCGCACCGCGAGCAGGTCGACCCGGTAGCGGGTCAGATCTCGCAGCTGCCGGATCGCCGGCGGTGGCACGAAGCTCGGGCGCAGCATCTGCCGCTCGGCGACCTTGCACAGCCATACCGCGTCCAGCCGGTCGGTCTTGGGCCGGCCGGGCAGGTGCTTGACGTCGTGCGCGTTAACGAGCCAGGTCTCAAACCGGTCCTCGAGCAGATAGAACGGCGCTCGCCAGTAGTCGCCGGTCGCCTCCATCACCACCCGGGTCACTCCCAGGCCAGCTAGCCAGTCACCGAGTCCGAGCAGCGCGGCGGTCATCGTGGTGACGGTGCGGACCTCCTGCATCCGCTGCCGGCCGGGGCCGGGCACGCGGGCGCAGCACACCACCTCGGCCTTGCTCACATCGAGTGCGGCGACCCGTTCGATGATCTCGTCCTGCTCGGCTTCGACCTGCATCGGTCTCGCCTCCGCCCCTTGATGGGAACTGGGGCGGTCACCCGTGGGAGCTGCAGGGAAGGGTGAATCTGATCCTCGTGCTCGCGGCACACGAAACGGCCCACAGCACAGCTCCCCGCGCCCGACTTCAGAACGGCCTCTATCGACCAGGCGGCTACGGCGTCTACGGGTGACCGCGCACCATTTTCAGCCCGAAGCGGCTCTCCCCGACAGGGCTGCCCGGGACTTC
>NZ_JBJGZV010000082.1:0-1747 GCF_054050715.1 Blastococcus sp. SYSU D00669 | reverse complement strand
GACCGTGCGGCACCGCGACTTCTTCCTCCCCGTCCCCCGCGAGGGCGCCCCGGCGGGGGGGGCGCGCCCCCCGCCCCCCCCCCCCCCCCCCGCTCCTCCCGGCGGCACGCCGGTTCCCCGTGCCGTCCGCCGCCGACGTCGGTCGGGGCGGCCGCCCGCCGGTGCCTGCCGGTGGGCTCCACCGACCCCCCGGGGTCCGAAAAACGAGGGATGCTGCATGCTCCGACGACGAAGCCTGCTGGCCACCGTCACGCTCACCGCCGCCGGGGGGATCGCCCTGGCGCCCTCGGCCTCGGCCGCCGACGTCACCTGCGCGGCCGGCCCCGTCGGGACCTCCGTCTGCACCGGGGCGACCACCGCCGCCGACGGCGCCCCGGCCCCGTTCCGGTACGAGGTGCCGGCCGACTGGAACGGCACGCTGCTCATCTGGAGCCGCGGCGGCCCCGTGCAGCAGTCGCCGATGCCGGGTCCGGAGAACCTCCGCGAGACCCTGCTCGACCAGGGGTACGCGCTCCTCGCGTCGACCTACTCGCACTTCGGGTGGGCGGTGGAGGAGGGCCCGGCCGACCAGATGGCCGCCCTCGACGTCTTCGAGGCCGAGGTGGGCGACCCGGAGCGCACCATCGCCTGGGGCGGCTCGCTCGGCGGGGTCATCACCGGCGCGATCGTCGAGCGGTACCCCGACCGCATCGACGGCGCCATCCCGCTCTGCCATGGCCTGGGCGGCACGGTGGCGCAGTGGAACCAGCTGCTCGACGCGACCTTCGTCGTCGACCAGCTGATCGCCGTCGACCGGGAACTGGCCCTGGTGGACCTCCCCGCCTTCCCCGGGCCGGCACCTGCCGACGCGGCGGCGACGACCCAGCTCCTGCAGCAGGCACAGGGCACCCCGGAGGGCAGGGCCCGGATCGCGCTCGCCGCGGCGATGAACAACTCGCCGCTGTGGGTGGACCCCGCCGACCCGCGGCCGGGCCGGCACGACGTGGCCGCCCAGCAGGCGCAGATGTACGACGCCCTGCAGAACGCCGTCCGGCTCGGCATGGGTGCGCCGCGCCAGGAGCTGGAGTACCGCGCCGGGGGCAACTTCTCGTGGAACGAGGGCGTCGACTACCGGCAGCAGCTGCAGCGGTCGGGGCACCGGCACCTCGTCGAGGAGGTGTACCGCGCGGCCGGCCTGGACCTGCAGGCCGACCTCGACCGGCTCGCCGCCGCCGACCGGATCGCGGCCGACCCGGACGCGGTCGCCTACGCGAAGGAGAACATCGCGCCCAGCGGTGAGATCTCCGTCCCGGTGCTGACGATGAACACGACCGGTGACGCCTCGGCGCTGCCGGCGCACAGCCGCACCTACGAGGACGTCGTCCGCCGGGCCGGGAACGCCCAGCTGCTGCGCACCACCTACGTGGACGGCCCCGGCCACTGCACCTTCACCGCGGCCGAGCACCTCTCGGCCCTCCGCACGATGGAGCACCGGCTCGACACCGGCCACTGGGGCGCTGCGGCGACACCGCAGGCGATGAACCGGCTCGCGCAGAGCAGCGGCGTCGCGGGTCCGGCGCGGTTCGTGCACGTCACGCCGGAGCGGCTGCTGCGGCCGTGCAACGCGGGGGAGGAGTGCCCCGGGCAGCCCTGATCACCCCTGCGGGGGGGGGGGGCCGGCCGCGCGCCCCCCCCCCCCCCCCCCCGGGGGGGTGTATTTCCGTATGAAAAACTGGTGCAACCTGCCACCCGCGCGCGACACAAACAA
>NZ_JBJGZV010000081.1:0-3648 GCF_054050715.1 Blastococcus sp. SYSU D00669 | reverse complement strand
GCTGGGGCTGACCCCGATCGCGCGGGTGCACACCGCCGTCCTGGCCGGTGCCGACCCGGTGATCATGCTGACCGCGCCGATCCCGGCCACGCAGAAGGCACTGGCGAAGTCGGGGCTGTCGGTCGACCAGATCGGCGCGTTCGAGGTCAACGAGGCCTTCGCGCCGGTGCCGCTGGCCTGGCTGGCCGACATCGGCGCCGACGCCAAGGCACTCAACCCCAACGGCGGCGCGATCGCGCTGGGTCACCCGCTGGGTGGCTCGGGTGCCCGGCTGATGACGACGCTGGTGCACCACATGCGCGACAACGGCATCCGCTACGGGCTGCAGACCATGTGCGAGGGCGGCGGCCAGGCCAACGCCACCATCCTCGAGCTCCTCTGACGCCGCACGTCGGCGTGGGCGACGAGCACGGCGACCGAGCCGACGTGGACCTCGCCGACCTCACCAGCCGGCTCGGGCACTGGGCCACGAGCGAGGTGTGCCCAGGTGCGCGCATCGCAGGACTCCAGCCCATGCCCGGGAACGCCGGGCTGAGCTTCGGATTCGACGTCGTCGACCGGGCCGGCGTAGTCCGTCGGTCGTTGGTCGTCCGCTTCGCCCCGCCCGGGGTACGGCGCAGCGGCAACACCGACGTGCTCCGGCAGGTGCCGCTGCTGCAGGCTCTGGAGAAGGCCGGTGTCCCCGTCGCGCCGCTCATCTGGTGGACCGGCGACCCGAAGTGGTTCGGCACCGACGCGATCGTCCAGGAGCGGCTGCCCGCGACATCGCTGAACCCCTGGGATCCCGCACCCGCCGGCCGGCACCCGGACACAGGGGTGTATCTGAGCCGGGCGGTCGAGACGCTGGCACGCATCCACGCCGTGGACTGGCGGAGCCTGCTGGCCGGCTGGGAGCAGCCGCGTGCGGTGGCCGCGGAGATCGGGTTCTGGGATCGACTGCTGAGAAAGCACCCCGAGCCCGCGTGGGCCGAAGCCGGGCAGCGGCTGGCCAGCGAGCTGCTGGGCGCCGATCCCGGCGGTCACCGGACCGGCCTCTTCCACGGGGACTACCACACCAACAACCTCCTGTTCGACCACCGGACCGCTGCCGTGGCCGCCGTCGTCGACTGGGAGATCGCCGGGATCGGGGCCACCGGCCTGGACCTCGGCTGGCTGATGCTCATGACCGACCCGTCGTGCTGGCACTCATCGTGGAGCGCACGGATGCAGGTGGCGGCCGACCCGGCCCAGCTGCGTCGGGAGTACGAGGAGGCCGCGGGGGTGCTGGTGCCCGCCGCCGTCTGGTACCAGGCACTGGCCTGCTACCGCTTCGGGGCCATCGCGGGCTTCAACGTCCGGCTGCACCGCACCGGACGACGGCCCGACCCCCTGTACGAGGACATGGCCAGCTCGGTCCCGGTCTTCTTCGCCCGCGGCCTGGACCTGGTGCACGGTGATTGACCCGACCCGGACCTCCGGGGACGAGCTGGACGGCAAGGTCGCGCTGGTCACCGGCGGCAGCCGCGGGATGGGCCGTGAGATGGTGCATGCCTTCGCCGAGCGGGGCGCGCGGGTGGTGATCGCCAGCCGCAAGCTCGAGAACTGCCGGAGCCTCGCCGACGAGGTCGAGCAGCGCTACGGCGTCGAGGCCCTGCCGGTGGCGGTCAACGTCAGCGACTGGGAGCAGTGCGACCGGCTCGCCGACGCCGTCCACGACCGGTTCGGCCGGGTCGACGTCCTGGTCAACAACGCCGGGCTCTCCCCGCTGTACCCGAGCCTGCCCGAGGTCACGGCGGAGCTGTTCGACAAGGTGATCGGGGTCAACCTCCGCGGGCCGTTCCGGCTCACCGCCCTCATCGGCACGCGCATGGCCGAGGGCGACGGGGGCACGGTGGTCAACATCGGCTCCGTCGAGGCGATTCGCCCGCAGGCGCTCGCGCTGCCCTACGCCGCGGCCAAGGCCGGTCTGCACGTCCTCACCGAGGGGTTCGCCCAGGCCCTGGCCCCGAAGGTGCGCGTCAACACGGTGCAGGCCGGCCCGTTCCTCACCGACATCGCCACGCACTGGCCCGACGGCATGCGGGAGCGGGTCGAGGGCGCGGTGGCGCTGGGTCGCTGCGCCGAGCCGGGCGAGATCGTCGGTGCCGTCCTGTTCCTGGCCACCTCGGCGTCCTCGTACGTCACCGGCGCGGTGCTGCGGGTCGACGGCGGCTGGCGGTAGGTCATCCCCTTTCGAGCGAGCGAGGAGCGCGAACCGTGTGGAGCTTCGAGACCGACCCGGACTTTCAGCAGGAGCTGGACTGGATCGACTCGTTCGTGCGCGAGAAGGTGCAGCCGCTGGACCACCTGCTGGGCAGCCAGTGGGACATCCACGACGCGGAGTTCGTGCGGCTGGTCCGGCCGCTGCAGGCCGAGGTGAAGGCCCGCGGGTTGTGGGCCTGCCACCTGGGCCCCGAGCTGGGCGGCAAGGGCTACGGCCAGCTGAAGCTCGCCCTCATGAACGAGAAGTTCGGGATGGCCCGCTTCGGCCCCATCGTCTTCGGCGCCCAGGCGCCCGACACCGGCAACTCCGAGATCCTCGCCGCATTCGGCACGCCGGAGCAGAAGGTGAGGTACCTGGAGCCGCTGCTGGCCAACCAGGTCGTCTCCTGCTTCGCGATGACCGAACCGCAAGGCGGCGCCGACCCGCTCGGCTTCCGCACCTCCGCGGTCCTCGACGGCGACACCTGGGTGGTCAACGGCGAGAAGTGGTTCGCGTCCGAGGCCGCGACGGCGGCCTTCTTCATCGTCATGGTGGTCACCGATCCCGCGGTCGAGAACCCCTACCGGCGCGCGTCGATGCTCATCGTCGACGCCGGCACCCCCGGGCTGGAGATCGTGCGCAACTACGGGTTCTACGGCGAACCCGAGGACACCCACGCGCACCTGCGGTTCACCGACGTCCGGGTGCCGGCGACCAACATGCTCGGCGGGCGCGGCGAGGCGTTCGCCGTCGCCCAGACGCGGCTCGGAGGTGGCCGCCTGCACCACGCGATGCGCACCATCGCCCAGGCCCAGCGGGCCTTCGAGATGATGTGCGAGCGGGCCGTCTCGCGCACCACCAAGGGGCAGCGGCTGGCCGACCTCCAGATGGTGCAGGAGAAGGTGGCCGACAGCTGGGTGCAGCTGCGGCAGTTCCGGCTGCTGGTGCTGGAGACCGCCTGGCTGGCGGACCAGGGCAAGGACTGGCGGGCCATCCGCCTGCACGTCTCGGCGGTCAAGGCGGCGATGCCCCAGGTGCTGCACGACATCGCGGCCCGCGCGCTGCAGGTGCACGGCTCGTTGGGCCTCAGCCACGAGATGCCGTTCGCCGAGTGGGTCGTCAACTCCTTCCACGTCGGCCTGGCCGACGGGCCCACCGAGGTGCACAAGCAGGTCGTTGCGCGGGAGGTGCTCAAGGACGCGGTGCCGGCCGAGGGGATGTTCCCGTCCTACGTGCGGCACGAGCAAGCGCGACAGGCCCGGGCCCTGTACGGCGTCAGCGCAGCAGGGAGCGGGCGATGACCATGCGCTGGATCTGGTTGGTCCCCTCGTAGATCTGGGTGATCTTGGCGTCGCGCATCATGCGCTCGACGGGGAAGTCCTGGGTGTAGCCGGCACCGCCGAAGAGCTGCACGGCGTCGGTGGTCA
>NZ_JBJGZV010000080.1:0-4403 GCF_054050715.1 Blastococcus sp. SYSU D00669 | reverse complement strand
ACCTGGTGAGGGTCGGGGGGACGGTGCCGGTCGGGGGACCACCCTCCGCGCGGTGAGCGCGCGATCTCGGCGCCTCACCCCCGCTGGTGGGCCGAGATCGCGCGATCTCGGCGGAGGGCTGACGCCCTACTGCAGCGGGAACGGCGACTGCAGCCACCACGGGCCGTCGACCACCTCGACGCGGGCCACCCACTTCACCCACCAGAACCCGCGCCGGCCGGGAGCCACGAGCCGCACCGGCGCCCCGTGGCCCGCCGAGAGCGGCTGACCGGCCACCGAGGTCGCCAGCAGCAGCGATCCGGCGTCGGTGAGCGGGAGCCGGCGCCGGTAGCCGGTCACCGAGACGACGTCGACGCTGCCGCCGTCGGGCAGGTCGCCGACGACGTCGGCCAGCAGCCGGTCCAGCCGCACGCCACCCCAGTCCTGGACGGCGTACCAGCCGCCGGTGCAGTCGAGGACGGCGCGCACCTCGTCGCCCCGGTCGAGGTCGTGCACCGGCAGCCGCAGCCGCCGGTCGCCGCGGACGACGACGAGCTCGGCGGCCTCGTCGTCCGGCACGGTGTCGCCGACCCACTGGGTCACCGGCATCGCGGCCGGGTCGAACGACCCGCGCTCGTGCGAGCCGGTGGCCCGCCGGTCGGCCCCCGGCGCCCCGGTCAGCCGCAGCAGCCCCTCACCGGCGCCCCACAGCGCGGCCGCGCCCAGCCCGAGCGCGCCGGCCTGCAGCAGCTCGCGGCGGCGCAGGTCGGCGGCGCGGAACCGCTGCCGCCGTCCCCACACGTGCACGAGCAGCACCGGCAGCAGGCAGAGGGCCGCCCCGACGTGGATCTGGAGCGCGTAGATCCCGGCCGGCGCGGGCCACGGGCCGGTGACCCCGACCGAGTGCAGCACCCCGCTGACCACGGTCAGGACGACGAGGAACGCCAGGAACAGCGCCGTCCCCGGCGCCCGCCGCTCGCGCGGCAGGCGCCACGCCCGCCGGACGACGACGGACTTCCACGGCACCAGCAGCAGCAGCCCCAGCCCGGCGGCGCCGTGGACGGCGACGACCACCGCCGCCGGCGCCGTCGTCCCCACCCCGTAGGCCAGCACCCCGGACGCCGCCGCGACGACCAGCAGGACGAGCAGCCCCAGGTTGGTGCGCCGCCCGGCGCGGCGGGGGAGGCGGAGGACCACCCGCGCAGTGTGCGCTCACCAGCCGCCGCGGTGGCGGCGCTGGCGCAGCAGCAGGAACCCGAGCAGCAGCGGCAGCACCGGCGGGACGCCGGCGGCGATCGCGGCCACCGACCACAGGGCGACGAGCACGAGCAGCAGCTGGACGACGGCCGGCTGCCCCCACGCGGCGGCTGCCGGGCGGCGGCGCACCGGGGCCCGCTCCGCCGACGGCGGGTCTTCGGGCAGGTCGGCCGTCAGCGGCGGCAGCTCGTCGAGGTGGACCGCCGCATAGGCGCGGGCCACCCGCTCGTCGAACTCGGGCACCGTCAGCCGGCCCTCGCCGAGGTGGCGGCCGAGCCGCTCGACGACCCGTGACCGGTCGGCGTCCCCGGCCCGCATCCGCGGGCCCTCCGGCTGATTCGGTGAGATGGCTCCACCCATGACGGGGCAACGCGCCGGAGCGGTCACCAGTGCCCGCGGTGGACCACCTCGTCGAGACCCCGCCGCCCCCGGCGCAGCGACGGCGAGCGGCGGTCGTCGCCGCCCGGGTAGCCGACCGACACGCAGCCGACCGGGCGGTACCCCGCGGGCACGCCGAACGCCTCGCGGAACGCGGGGATCCGCTCGGGCGGGATGCCGAAGAAGCAGGCGCCGAGGCCCTCGTCGACGGCGGTGAGCAGCACCAGCAGGGCGGCCATGCCGGTGTCGACGTCCCAGTAGGGCACCGGCCAGCGGGCCTCGTCGCGGTCGGTCCAGCCCTTGTCGGGCTCGGCGTAGCGGTCGAGGTAGGCGTCCTTGTGCGACAGCGGGACGACGAGCAGCGGGGCGCGGCGCATGCGGGTGAGCCAGGCGTCGGGCGCCCCGGGGCCGGTGGTCGCCGTCCAGAACCGCTCGCGCTCCTCGGGCGACTCGAGCACGAGGAACGCCCAGCCCTGGCTGAACCCGGCCGAGGGCGCCCGGATCGCGTGCTCGAGCAGCCGCTCGCGGACCTCCGGCGGCACCGGACGGTCGTCGTCGTAGTCGCGGACCATGCGCCTGCGGCGCACCACCTCGGCGAACTCCACGCGGTCACCCTGCCAGGCCGCCCGGAGCCGCCTCCTACCCTTGTCGCCGTGCCGAAGCTGCAGCTGCTCCCCGCCGTCGACGTCGCCGACGGCCAGGCCGTCCGCCTGGTCCAGGGCGAGGCCGGGAGCGAGACCTCGTACGGCGACCCCCTCGAGGCGGCGCTGACCTGGCAGCGCGACGGCGCCGAGTGGGTGCACCTGGTCGACCTCGACGCCGCCTTCGGCCGGGGCAGCAACCGCGAGCTGCTGGCCCGCGTGGTGGGCGAGCTCGACGTCGACGTGGAGCTCTCCGGCGGCATCCGCGACGACGACTCGCTGGCCGCCGCGCTGGCCACCGGCTGCCGCCGGGTCAACCTCGGCACGGCGGCCCTGGAGTCGCCCGAGTGGTGCGCGCAGGCGATCGCCGAGCACGGCGACCGGATCGCCGTCGGGCTCGACGTGCGCGGCACCCGCCTGGCGGCGCGCGGCTGGACCCGCGAGGGCGGCGAGCTCTACGAGACCCTCTCCCGGCTCGACGCCGAGGGCTGCGCCCGCTACGTGGTCACCGACATCACCAAGGACGGCACCCTGCGCGGGCCCAACCTCGAGCTGCTGCGCGAGGTCTGCGCCGCCACCGACCGGCCGGTGATCGCCTCCGGCGGGGTCAGCTCGCTCGACGACATCCGCGCGCTGGCCGGGCTGACCGCCGTCGGCGTGGAGGGCGCGATCGTGGGCAAGGCGCTGTACGCGGGGGCGTTCACGCTGCCGGAGGCGCTGGCGGTGGCGTCGTCGTGACGGTCATCCGGTTCGGCTCGGACACCCCCTGGGAGTCGGTCGTCGGCTACAGCCGCGTCGTCGTCCGCGGGGACACGGCGTGGGTGAGCGGGACGACGGCGACGGTGGACGGCGCCGTGGTCGCACCCGGGGACGCCTACGCGCAGGCCCGGCAGGCCATCGCGAACATCGGCACCGCGCTCGAGCGGGCCGGGTTCACGCTGGCCGACGTGGTGCGCACCCGCATGTACGTCACCGACATCTCCCGCTGGGAGGAGGTCGGCCGGGCGCACGGGGAGGCCTTCGGCGACGTCCGCCCGGCCACCTCGATGGTCCAGGTCGCGGCGCTGATCGACCCCGACATGCTGGTGGAGATCGAGGCCGAGGCCGTGCGGGAGGGGGCGGCATGACGAGCGAGCGTGCGAGCTCGTCCAGCGGCACAGCCCGGAGGCGAACGACGGCGACGTGCGCCAGCGAGGAGTTGTCGTGAGCCTGGCCGTGCGGGTGATCCCGTGCCTGGACGTCGACGCCGGCCGGGTGGTCAAGGGCGTGAACTTCGTCGACCTGGTCGACGCCGGCGACCCGGTGGAGATGGCGCGGGTCTACGACGCCGAGGGCGCCGACGAGCTGACCTTCCTCGACATCACCGCGAGCTCCGGCGACCGCGAGACCACCTACGACGTGGTCCGGCGGACGGCGGAGAGCGTCTTCATCCCGCTGACCGTCGGCGGCGGCGTGCGGTCGGTGGCCGACGTCGACCGGCTGCTGCGGGCCGGCGCCGACAAGGTGGCCGTCAACACCGCCGCCGTCGCCCGGCCCGAGCTGATCGCCGAGATCGCCGACCGCTTCGGCAACCAGGTGCTGGTGCTCTCGCTCGACGCGCGGCGCGTGCAGGACGGCGCGGTCACCGGCTCCGGCTTTGAGATCACCACCCACGGCGGACGGCGCGGCACCGGCCGGGACGCCGTCGAGTGGGTGGTCCAGGCCGCCGAGCTCGGCGTGGGAGAGGTGCTGCTCAACTCCATGGACGCCGACGGCACCCGGGCCGGCTTCGACGTCGAGCTGATCCGCGCGGTGCGCCGCGAGGTGAGCGTGCCGGTGATCGCCAGCGGGGGAGCGGGCGCGGTCGAGCACTTCCCGCCGGCGGTCGAGGCCGGCGCCGACGCCGTGCTGGCCGCGAGCGTCTTCCACTTCGGCACGCTGCGCATCGGCGACGTCAAGGCCGGCCTGGCCGCCGCCGGCGTCCCGGTGCGGGCCGAGGCCGACCACCCGGCCTGAGCGGAGTCCCCGGGGCGCGTTTTCCGCGTGTCCTGTCTCCGGACATCTGTCGCAGTGATGTCTCACGACATGTGTCGCAGATGAACTAGGCGGCACACAGTGTGGCGTAGCGCTTGGCCGGGTCGAGGGTGAGCTGGCCGATCAGGTCGCCGT
>NZ_JBJGZV010000079.1:0-5197 GCF_054050715.1 Blastococcus sp. SYSU D00669 | reverse complement strand
TGTCCGGCGGCGTCCTACTCTCCCACCCCGTCTCCGGGGCAGTACCATCGGCGCTGAGAGGCTTAGCTTCCGGGTTCGGAATGAGACCGGGCGTTTCCCTCTCGCCATGGCCGCCGTAACGCTGTGAACCTGCCGCAACCAGGAACTGGTCGTTGGTTCAGAACCGCACAGTGGACGCAATGCTCTTTCAAGTGCCCGCGGCACGACCCCGTCGTGGGGGTGTGTGTGGCAAGTCCTCGGCCTGTTAGTACCGGTCAGCTGCACACCTTGCGGTGCTTCCACTTCCGGCCTATCAACCCGCTGGTCTGGGCGGGGGCCTTACCCCATCGAGTGGGTGAGAGACCTCATCTTGAAGCGAGCTTCCCGCTTAGATGCTTTCAGCGGTTATCCCTGCCGAACGTAGCCAACCAGCAGTGCACCTGGCGGTACAACTGGCACACCAGAGGTTCGTCCGTCCCGGTCCTCTCGTACTAGGGACAGCTCTTCGCAAGTCTCTTACGCGCGCGGCGGATAGGGACCGAACTGTCTCACGACGTTCTAAACCCAGCTCGCGTACCGCTTTAATGGGCGAACAGCCCAACCCTTGGGACCTACTCCAGCCCCAGGATGCGACGAGCCGACATCGAGGTGCCAAACCATCCCGTCGATATGGACTCTTGGGGAAGATCAGCCTGTTATCCCCGGGGTACCTTTTATCCGTTGAGCGACACCGCTTCCACATGCCGGTGCCGGGTCACTAGTCCCAGCTTTCGCTCCTGCTCGACCCGTCGGTCTCGCAGTCAAGCTCCCTTGTGCACTTGCACTCGACACCTGATTGCCAACCAGGCTGAGGGAACCTTTGGGCGCCTCCGTTACATTTTGGGAGGCAACCGCCCCAGTTAAACTACCCACCTGACACTGTTCCTGATCCGGATCACGGACCGAGGTTAGACATCCAATTCGACCAGAGTGGTATTTCAACGGCGACTCCATGGACACTGGCGTGCCCACTTCCCAGTCTCCCACCTATCCTACACAAGCCGAACCGAACACCAATATCAAGCTATAGTAAAGGTCCCGGGGTCTTTCCGTCCTGCCGCGCGTAACGAGCATCTTTACTCGTAGTGCAATTTCGCCGAGCCTGTGGTTGAGACAGCTGAGAAGTCGTTACGCCATTCGTGCAGGTCGGAACTTACCCGACAAGGAATTTCGCTACCTTAGGATGGTTATAGTTACCACCGCCGTTTACTGGCGCTTGAGTTCTGAGCTTCGCCCCCGAAGGAGCTAACCCGTCCCCTTAACGTTCCAGCACCGGGCAGGCGTCAGTCCGTATACATCGTCTTACGACTTCGCACGGACCTGTGTTTTTAGTAAACAGTCGCTTCTCACTGGTCTCTGCGACCCCCTCCCGCTGCCCACCGCGCGGGTGGTCACGGGCTGGGGTCCCCCTTCTCCCGAAGTTACGGGGGCATTTTGCCGAGTTCCTTAACCACAGTTCGCTCGATCGCCTCGGTATTCTCTACCTGACCACCTGAGTTGGTTTGGGGTACGGGCCGCTCGGAACTCGCTAGAGGCTTTTCTCGGCAGCATAGGATCATCCCATTCGCCTCATTCGGCTATGCGTCAGGCCTCACCCTTCGTGCGCCACGGATTTGCCTATGGCGCGGGCCACACCCTTGCACCGGTACTACCACTCACCGGGAGGACTACCTTCCTGCGTCACCCCATCGCTTGCCTACTACCAGTCCGGGTCCCACGCTCCACCACGCCTCGCCCGAAGGCTCGGTGTGATGTCGGGTGGTCAGCATCGCTGGGTTCGGCATGGGCGCTCCTTCGCGGGTACGGGAATATCAACCCGTTGTCCATCGACTACGCCTGTCGGCCTCGCCTTAGGTCCCGACTCACCCTGGGCGGATTAGCCTGGCCCAGGAACCCTTGGTCATCCGGCGGAGGAGTTTCTCACTCCCCTTTCGCTACTCATGCCTGCATTCTCACTCGCGTGGCGTCCACGGCTGGATCACTCCGCCGCTTCGCCCACCACGCGACGCTCCCCTACCCACCCACACACCTGGCCGCCGGCCCGAGGCCGGCGACGGGCTTGCACGTGTGAGTGCCACGGCTTCGGCGGTGTGCTTGAGCCCCGCTACATTGTCGGCGCGGAACCACTTGACCAGTGAGCTATTACGCACTCTTTCAAGGGTGGCTGCTTCTAAGCCAACCTCCTGGTTGTCTCTGCGATCCCACATCCTTTTCCACTTAGCACACGCTTAGGGGCCTTAGCCGATGATCTGGGCTGTTTCCCTCTCGACTACGAACCTTATCGCCCGCAGTCTCACTGCCGCGCTCTCACTTACCGGCATTCGGAGTTTGGTTGACGTCAGTAACCTTGTGGGGCCCATCGGCCATCCAGTGCTCTACCTCCGGCAAGAAACACGCGACGCTGCACCTAAATGCATTTCGGGGAGAACCAGCTATCACCGAGTTTGATTGGCCTTTCACCCCTACCCACAGCTCATCCCCCAGGTTTTCAACCCTGGTGGGTTCGGTCCTCCACGCGGTCTTACCCGCGCTTCAACCTGGCCATGGGTAGATCACTCGGCTTCGGGTCTAGAGCACGCGACTGGAAACGCCCTGTTCGGACTCGCTTTCGCTACGGCTACCCCTCACGGGTTAACCTCGCCACGCACCGCTAACTCGCAGGCTCATTCTTCAAAAGGCACGCAATCACCCCGGCACCACGGGGGCACTCGAGGCTCTCACGGCTTGTAGGCACACGGTTTCAGGTACTATTTCACTCCCCTCCCGGGGTACTTTTCACCTTTCCCTCACGGTACTCGTCCGCTATCGGTCACCAGGAAGTATTCAGGCTTAGCGGGTGGTCCCGCCGGATTCACACCGAATTCCACGGGCTCGGTGCTACTTGGGATGACGCTCGGGAGGACCCGGGTTTTCGTGTACGGGGCTCTCACCCTCTACGGCGACCCCTTCCAGAGGCCTTCCACTAACCACGGATCTTTCTCACTCCCTCGCCGTCCGGCAGAACGGCACGAGCGGTCCCACGACCCCGCTGACACAACCCCTGCCGGGTATCACATGCCACCGGTTTAGCCTCGATCCGCTTTCGCTCGCCACTACTCACGGAATCACTGTTGTTTTCTCTTCCTGTGGGTACTGAGATGTTTCACTTCCCCACGTTCCCTCCACACGCCCTATGTGTTCAGGCGCGGGTCACACCACATGACTGGTGCGGGGTTCCCCCATTCGGACATCCTCGGATCAACGCTCGGTTGGCAGCTCCCCGAGGCTTCTCGCAGCCTCCCACGTCCTTCATCGGCTCCTGGTGCCCAGGCATCCACCGTGCGCCCTTAACAACTTGACCACACGGCCCACAAACAGAAAATCGCCTGCAAACACTCAAAAAGAAAGATGCTCGCGTCCACTGTGCAGTTCTCAAACAACAACCAGCCACCACCCCGCACACGCCCCCACCGGCCCGCACACGTGCGGCGGTCTGGGAACCGGGACGGCCCCGGCTGAGACAACGACCCCACTCGCCCGGAGACCATGCTCCCGGCGGCGGGCCCGCTCCCTCAGGACCCAACAGCGTGCCTACGACCCCGCACCCCCACCCCGCCCCGGTCCACGCCCACCCCCACACGGGGACGGGCAGTACTGGGGGCCGGCGGGGAGCCGGCGGCCGAACTGGTCAGCGTTCCACCCTCGAGCACCACCCAGACACCCCGTGCCCGCCCACGCTTGGGCGGCCATCTCGGCCTGGCATGGCCCCGCACCGGACACCCCACCCGGGGGCCGGCGCCGGCTGCTCCTTAGAAAGGAGGTGATCCAGCCGCACCTTCCGGTACGGCTACCTTGTTACGACTTCGTCCCAATCGCCGATCCCGCCTTCGACGGCTCCCTCCCACGAGGGGTTGGGCCACCGGCTTCGGGCGTTACCGACTTTCGTGACGTGACGGGCGGTGTGTACAAGGCCCGGGAACGTATTCACCGCAGCGTTGCTGATCTGCGATTACTAGCGACTCCAACTTCATGGGGTCGAGTTGCAGACCCCAATCCGAACTGAGACCGGCTTTTTGGGATTCGCTCCACCTCGCGGTATCGCAGCCCTTTGTACCGGCCATTGTAGCATGTTTGCAGCCCTAGACATAAGGGGCATGATGATTTGACGTCATCCCCACCTTCCTCCGAGTTGACCCCGGCAGTCTCCCATGAGTCCCCACCATCACGTGCTGGCAACATGGAACGAGGGTTGCGCTCGTTGCGGGACTTAACCCAACATCTCACGACACGAGCTGACGACAACCATGCACCACCTGTGCACGACGCCAAAGGCACCCCGCATCTCTGCGAGATTTCCGTGCATGTCAAGCCTAGGTAAGGTTCTTCGCGTTGCATCGAATTAAGCAACATGCTCCGCCGCTTGTGCGGGCCCCCGTCAATTCCTTTGAGTTTTAGCCTTGCGGCCGTACTCCCCAGGCGGGGCGCTTAATGCGTTAGCTGCGGCACGGAGACCGTGGAATGGCCCCCACACCTAGCGCCCAACGTTTACGGCGTGGACTACCAGGGTATCTAATCCTGTTCGCTCCCCACGCTTTCGCTCCTCAGCGTCAGTATCGGCCCAGAGACCCGCCTTCGCCACCGGTGTTCCTCCTGATATCTGCGCATTTCACCGCTACACCAGGAATTCCAGTCTCCCCTGCCGAACTCCAGTCCGCCCGTATCGACTGCAGACCCGAGGTTGAGCCTCGGGATTTCACAGCCGACGCGACGAACCGCCTACGAGCTCTTTACGCCCAATAATTCCGGACAACGCTTGCACCCTACGTATTACCGCGGCTGCTGGCACGTAGTTGGCCGGTGCTTCTTCTGCAGGTACCGTCACCTCGCGGCTTCGTCCCTGCTGAAAGAGGTTTACAACCCGAAGGCCGTCATCCCCCACGCGGCGTCGCTGCGTCAGGCTTCCGCCCATTGCGCAATATTCCCCACTGCTGCCTCCCGTAGGAGTCTGGGCCGTGTCTCAGTCCCAGTGTGGCCGGTCACCCTCTCAGGCCGGCTACCCGTCGTCGCCTTGGTAGGCCACTACCCCACCAACAAGCTGATAGGCCGCGGGCCCATCCCCAGCCGGAAAAACCTTTCCACCACCAGACCATGCGGTCAGCGGACATATCCGGTATTAGCCCCAATTTCTTGGAGTTATCCC
>NZ_JBJGZV010000078.1:0-5471 GCF_054050715.1 Blastococcus sp. SYSU D00669 | reverse complement strand
TGCGCGCGTCGCGCAGGTAGACCTCGTTGAACTCGGCCTCGCCGGTCATCTGGCGCAGCGGCCGCACCTCGACGCCGGGCTGGTCCATGTCGAGCACGAAGTAGGTCAGCCCCTTGTGCTTGGGCTGCTCGGGGTCGGTGCGGGCCAGCAGCAGGGCGCGGCGGGCCTTGTGCGCGTTCGACGTCCACACCTTCTGGCCGTTGACGATCCAGGTGTCGCCGTCGAGCACCGCGCGGGTCGCCAGGCCGGCGAGGTCGGAGCCCGCGCCGGGCTCGCTGAACAGCTGGCACCAGATCTCGTCGCAGACGTAGTCCGGGCGCAGCAGCTGCCCGGCGAGCTCGCGGGAGGCGTGGGCCATGACCGTCGGCCCGGCCATGCCGTAGCCCATGGGGTTGAGCCAGAACGGGTTCGGCCCGCCGGCGCCCTGCAGGATGCCGTCGGCCACGGCCTGCAGGCCGGGGGCGACGCCGAGGCCGCCGAAGCCGGCGGGGAAGTGCACCCAGGCCAGGCCGGCGTCGAAGCAGGCGGCGAGGAAGTCGCGCTGACCGGTGTCGGCCGGTGGGTGCTCGGCCACCACCCGGCGGGCGGTCTCGGCGACCAGATCGCGATCAGACACAGCTGTCCCTCTCAGGCGTCGGTGAAGTCGGGCGTGCGGCGCTCGCGGAACGCCAGCGCCGCCTCGCGGTGGTCGGCGGTGAACGAGGACAGGATCTGGTTGCGGTTCTCGACGTCGATGCCGGCCTGCAGGCTGCCGATCTCCAGCTGGCTCCACATGACCTCCTTGGTCATGCGCACCCCGAACGGCGAGTTGGCCAGCACCAGCCGCGCGGTCTCCAGCGCCGAGTCGAGGACCTCGCCGTCCGGTACGACCCGGGTGACCAGGCCGATCCGGTCGGCCTCGGCGGCGTCGACGATCCGGCCGGTCAGCAGCAGCTCGAACGCCCGCGACGCCCCGACCAGCCGCGGCAGCAGCCAGCTCACCCCGATGTCGCAACCGGACAGCCCCAGCCGCACGAACGCCACGTTGTACCGGGACGACGCCGCCCCGATCCGCACGTCCGAGGCCAGCGCCAGCGCCAGCCCGCCACCGGCCGCCGGCCCGTTGACCGCCGCGATCACCACCTGCGGCAGCGCCCGCAGCTTGGGCACCAGCGCCGCGATGTGCTTCTGGATCGCCATGCCGGTCTGCGGCGAGCGCACGGCCCGGTCCGGCCCGCCCATGTCGAACGCGGTCAGGTCCAGCCCGGCGCAGAACCCCCGCCCGGCGCCGGTGAGCACCAGCACCCGCACCGACGGGTCCTCGGCGAGCGCGTCGAGCACGGCGTGCAGCTCGCGCAGCAGCTCGGCCGACAGGGCGTTGAGCCGCTCGGGCCGGTCGAGGGTGAGCACGAGGACGCCGGGCTCCGGGGAGTCGAGCCGGATCGTCCCCAGCCCGGTCGGGAGCGAGGCAGGCTGGATGGTGCTCACCCCGCGGACACCGGGTCGATCGAGGCGAGGATGGCCTGGTTGAAGGCGGCTGAACCGGTCATGGCCATACCGCCGTCGACGACGAGCTGGGCACCGTTCACGAAGGAGGCCAGGGGCGAGACGAGCACCGCGGCCATCGTGCCGACCTCCTCCGCCGTGGCGAACCGGCCGAGCGGCACCATGCCTGACCAGACGTCGTCGCCGACGGTCGCCGCCAGGCGCTTCATCCCCTCGGTGCCGTCCACCGGCCCGGGGACTATCGAGTTGGACCGGATGCCGAGCGGCCCCCATTCGAGCGCCAGGCTTCTCATCAACTGGTCGACGCCGGCCTTGGCGGCCGCGACGTGGGATTGGTGGACGAACGGCATCTGGGACTGCCCGCCGGAGACGAACAGGATGTTTCCACGGGTCTCGCGAAGGTGGGGGAACGCGTATTTGGCGCAGTGGAAGCTGCCCAGGACGTCGATGTCCAGCACGGCGCGGAAACCGTTGGTGCTCAACGCCTCGGTTGGGGCCAGGAAATTCCCGGCGGCCCCGCAGATGACGGCGTGCACGGGGCCGACACGTCGAGCCGCCAGGTCGAACGCTTCCTCCACCGCGCCGGCATCTCGCACGTCGGCCACTGCCCATGCCACCTCGGTGCCGTGCTCCCGGAGCTGCTCCGCAGCGAGCTCGAGCTTCGCCTCGGTCCGTCCGCAGATGACGATGTTGGCCCCGAGGGAGGCGCAGGTGCGCGCGATGGCGAGATTGACCCCGCTGCCACCGCCGCTGACGAAGACATTGCTGCCACGGAGCAGATCCGGCGGCAGTAGCTGGCTCATGAGGGCTGACTCCCCGCTTCGATGGGCTCGGGCTGCGTCGCTGTGCGGGCCACCTCGTCCAGCCGCGGGCTGATCGATGGGTCGATTCCCAGTGCCGTGGCCAGTTGGCGAACGCGGGGGACGTAGCGAGCGATGTTGCGCAGTTTGATCTCCTCATATCCACGGATGTCATCTGCTGCGGACACCAGACGCAGAGCCGCGTCGTAGTTGTCCGCGTCCAGCCGGTCGGCCACCGCCCGGACCAGCGAGCTGTAGTGACGCACGAGCTCGCGTTCCACCCGTCGGACCTCGGCGTACCCGAACGGGTCGAGGGGTGTCCCGCGCAGCGGCCGGGCCGCGGCGAGCAGGCCGAAGGCCGGCCGGAACCAGGGGCCGAGCTTGATCTTCGACTTCATGCCGATGGCCCGGAGGATCGGCGGGTGCAGGTACCAGTAGACCTTCGCTCCCGTTCCGAACTCCTTCTCGACGGCCTCACGAGCCGAGTCGAGCAGGTGCAGGCGCGCCACCTCGTACTCGTCCTTGTAGGCGGTGAGGTGGTAGAGCTGGCGCGCCACTTCTTCGGTCAGCCGACCGCGCGCCCCGCTGACCGCGCCCTCGGCCTCCGCGACGACCTCGACGGTGTCGAGGTATCGGTGTGCCGTGGCCAGGTTCTGGAAGGCCACCAGGTCCTGCGCCCGCACTTCGAGGACGTGGCGCAGGGCGGAGTCGGGCGCGATGGTCGCGATCCGCCTCTCCAGCTCGGGCTCGAGCGCCGGGGGGGTCTTCGACCGAGCGGCGATGAAGGCGTCCACCTCGTCCGGGCTGGCGACGGCGGCGCGACCCCATCGGAAGGCCTGGATGTTGGCGTCGACGGCGGCGCCGTTGAGTCTGATCGCCTCCTCGATGGACGAGGCGGAGAGGGGTAGGGCACCGCTCTGGTACGCCGCCCCCATCAGGACGCTGTTGGTCATCAGGTGGTTGCCGAAGGCGGCTTCCGCGATCGCCTCGGGGTCGACGAACACGTTGTCCCGAGCACGGGTCACCGCGTTGACCTCGGTGACCAGGACGTCGATGTCCGGATAGGGGATGGAGGGGTCGACGGCCATGTCCGCGGTCGGCGTCGGCCGGGTGGAGCCCACGGCGACGGTGCGGCTCGGGCTGGCCTGCGCAAGGCTCCTCGGGGTGAGCGAGGCGAGGAGATCGAAGGCCAGGAAGAGGTCGGACTCCCCCTCGGCGATCCGGGCGGCCGGCTCCTCGGTGGGGTCGCTGTACACCTGAAGCTGCGACACCACCGGCCCGGCCTTCTGGCTGGACCCGGTCAGGTCCAGGTTGCGGACCAGCCGGCCGTCGAGGACGGCCGCGGTGGCGAGCACCTGGCTGATCGTGACGACGCCGGTGCCCCCGATGCCCGTCATCGTGACGTTGAAGGCGTGCTCGGGCACCAGCCGAGTCGGCTCTGGCGACTCCGGGGCCTCGTGGCGCTGGCGCGCGACCGGGGTGGCGTCCTTCGTCTCCACCTTCATGAAGGAGGGGCAGTCGCCCTTCACGCAGGTGTAGTCGAAGTTGCACGAGGACTGGTGGATCGCCGTCTTGCGGCCGAACTCGGTGTCCACCGGCTGCACGCTCAGGCATTGCGACTTCGCGTTGCAGTCGCCGCACCCCTCGCACACCCGGTCGTTGATCAGGACGCGCTCGGTCGGCTGGACCATCTTCTTGCGCTTGCGCAGGCGTCGCTTCTCGGCGGCGCAGTACTGGTCGTGGATGAGGACTGTGACGCCTGACGTCGCGGCCAGCACCTCCTGGGCCTCGATGATGCGATCGCGGTGCCACACCTCGACGCCCTTGGCGAGCCGCTGACGGCGGTACTTCCTGACGTCGTCGGTCGTGACGATGGTCCGGGCGACGCCCTCGGCGGCCAGCAGCTGGGTGAGCGCCTGGACGGTCATGCCGCCTTCGACGTGCTGTCCGCCGGTCATCCCGACGGCGCTGTTGTAGAGCAGCTTGTACGTGATGGTCACGCCGGCGGCGACCGCCGCCCGGAGTGCGAGGCTGCCGGAGTGGTGGAAGGTGCCGTCGCCGACGTTCTGGAAGATGTGCGGTGTCGAGGTGAACGGCGCCATGCCGATCCACTGCGCGCCCTCGCCGCCCATCTGGGTGAAGCCGGCCATGACGCCGTACTCCTCCCGCGGCACCACCAGCTCGAGGATGTGGCAGCCGATGCCGGCGGCGACCGTCGAGCCGTCGGGCACGCGCAGCGAGGTGTTGTGCGGGCACCCCGAGCAGAAGAAGGGCTTGCGCGAGGTCACCAGCGGCAGCAGCGGCCGGGTGCGCCGCTCCTCGGGCAGGCGGACGACGTCCCCGATCGCCGTCCGTAGCCAGGGACCGAGCCGGCTGGCCACGGTGTCGGCGTCGAGTGCGCCGTACTCGGGCAGCAGTTCGGCGCCGTCCGGGTCGGTCTTGCCCAGCACCTCCGGCGCGCCCGGCTGCCCGTACAGGGCCTCCTTGAGGAACCGTTCGAGCAGTGGCCGCTTCTCCTCGACCACGAAGATCCGGGTGAGGTCCTGGCTGAACTCGCGCCATTCCTCGACCGCGATCGGGTAGAGCGCGCCCACCCGCTTGAGGCGCACTCCCGATGCGCGCAGGGTCTCGTCGTCGAGGCCCAGCTTCTCGAAGGCCTTGCGCAGGTCGTAGTAGGTCTTGCCGGCGGCGACGATGCCGATCCGCGGCTGAGCCGGCTCGACGACGACGGGGTTCAGATTGTTGAGCTTGATGTACAGCTCAGCGAGCCGCCGGCGGGAGCGCACGAGGTCGCGCTCGGCCTCCTTCATCGGCTGGCCGGGGGTGTTGATCCGCAGTTGGGGCGCGAAGGGGCGGCCGCCGTCATCGACGCTCGGCCGGAGGAAGCGTAGGCGTTGCGGGGTGACGTCGGCGGAGCCCGAGGCGTCGGCGGTCTCGGTGACCATCTTGAAGCCGACCCAGAGCCCGCTGACGCGCGAGAGCTCGTACCCGTGCAGTCCGAGGTCGAGGATCTCCTGGACGTTGCCGGGGAACAGGACGGGCATGCCCCAGTCGATGAACGCGCCGTTGCTGTCGGTGGGGTAGTTCGTCGATGCCGCGTCGGGGGGGGGGGGGGGGGGGGGGGCGTCCGAGGCGGCCGCCCCGGCCCCCCTGCGTCGCGGCCTTCGCGTTGGACGGGGGTCAGCC
>NZ_JBJGZV010000077.1:0-8816 GCF_054050715.1 Blastococcus sp. SYSU D00669 | reverse complement strand
GGTGCCCCGTCGCCGGGGCACCGACCGGGGATCACTGGACGGACCAGGTCTCCGAGTTCCAGAGCGGACCCGCCTGCGTCGAGTTGTCCTCCACGTTCTGGATGGAGCTCTGGTAGGCGATGAAGGTCGGCTTCTGGTACAGCGGGATGGTCGCGACCTGCTCCCACAGCGCCGCGTCGATCTGGTTGCCCAGCTCGGCCTGCGCGTCGGGGTCCGGCTCGGCGACGAACTGCTCGAACAGCGCGTCGATCTCCGGGGTGCCCTGGCGGGAGTAGTTCTGGCCGAGGCCGTTGGCCGGCGACCAGTAGATCGACTGGGTGGCCGACCGGAACGGCGACCCGACCCAGGCGAACAGCGCGGCCTGGAAGCCACCGGCCTCGAGGGAGGTCGGCTGCTCGGCACCGGCGAAGATGTCCGGGTTGGCGTTGAACGTGGCCTCGATGCCCGCCTCGGCCAGCTGCGGGATCATGACCTCGATCGTCGTCTGGCGGAGCGGGTTGTTCGCCGTCGTGTCGATCTGGATCGCCAGCCGCCCGCGCTCCGGGTGCGTGTACACGCCGTCCGGACCGAGGGTGTACCCGGACTGCTCGAGCAGGGCCTTGGCCTCCTCGATGTTCTGCTCCTTGTACTCCTCAGGAGCGGTGTCCTCGTACTGCGGCTGGTTGTTGAAGTAGATCCGGTTCTGCAGGACCTCGGCGTCCGAGGAGAACTGGCCCACCGTCTGGTCGACGATCTCCTGGCGGTCGAGCGCCATGGCGAACGCCTTGCGGACGTTGATGTCGGCCAGGTGCGGGTCCTGGGCGTTGAGGTCGACGTGCTCGAAGGACAGACCGAAGGTGATGTCGCTGCCGACGTTCGGCTCGAGGCCCTCGATCTGGTCGACCAGGTCCAGCTGCGGCTGCGGGTAGATCACGCCGAGCTCGCCGCTCTGCATGCCCTGGACCGCGGTGGTCGGGTCGTTGCCGATGTTCTGGATGATCAGCTGGTCCAGGTTCGGGCCCTCGCCCCACCACTCCGGGTTCGGCGTCAGGACGACGATCTGGCCGCCGACGTCGATGTTCTCGGCCTTGAGCTGCCACGGGCCGCCGGAGATGTCCTCGGGCAGGCCCTCGGCGATCGGCCAGCCGGTGGTGATGGTCTCGCAGAGCGCGACCGGGTCCTCGTTGTCCATGAGGTGCGCCGGCAGGATGCCGCCACCGAAGTCACCGCTGAACAGCGACTGCCAGTCGGCGAAGGGCGTCTCGTAGGTGACCGTGACGGTCTTGCCCTCGTCGGACCCCTCGACCGAGGAGATGTTCTCGTAGCCGGTCGTCGACAGCAGCGAGGCGCAGCCGCCCTGGGCCGGGTCGGTGCTGCGGCTCGAGCGCCAGGTGAACTCGAAGTCGTCGGCCGTGATCGGGGTGCCGTCGCTCCACACCGCGTCCGGGTTGATCGAGTAGGTGATCACCTGGGTGCCGCCCTCCTCGGAGAGCGTCGGCTCCTCGGTGAGCAGGTCGGGGTTGTGCACGACGGTGAAGTCGGGCTCGACGATGAAGGCGCCCGGGAGGATGCCGGACAGGATGTTCGCCGTCGAGGTCGCGTTACCGGAGGCGATGTTGGGGAAGAGGTTCTCGGGGAAGTCCGTGGACTCACCGAAGACGACGCGACCGCCCTGCGCGGCCTCGCCGCCCTCGTCACCCCCACCACCGTCGCCTCCGCCACATGCGGTCAGCGCCATCGCGCCGGCGATGCCGGTCGCGATCAGCGCGGAGGAGCGCTTGCTCAACTTCACGTGCGATGCCTCCCTCGTCCCGCGGTCGCGGGGGGAACGGACTGGTCGACCAGAGCCGGGCCTGCCTGACCCGTCGCTGGCTATGATCGGAAAGGCGCGCAGAGCGGACTGACGCCTGCTCCGCGCGTCGGGGCGACCCTAGGCACGGCCTGGAAGAGGCGTCCACGACCGACACCGATTTGTGACCTGGGCTCACGATCGTCCCGCGAGCGCACAACATACCCAGCGGTAACAGGCGCCTGGCGAGACCCCTTGCGGCCTCGGGCCCGCCTGCCCGCAGACCTTTCGGTTCCGGTTGGGTGTCACAGCGCCCACCTGCGGGTACGTGCCTCCTGGCACGGGGTGGACCAGAGGAGGTCTTCGGGATGAGCGACATGGACAAGCTGAAGAACAAGGCGCAAGAGCTGTCCGGCGAGGGCAAGGAGCGCGTCGGCGAGGCCACCGACAACCGCGACCTGCAGGCCGAGGGCACCAAGGACAAGACGGCCGGCAGCCTCAAGCAGGCCGGCGAGAAGGTCAAGGACGCCTTCAAGTAGGCCCACCCTCCTACCGCTTCCGGCGCCGAAAGCAGTTCCGCTTTCGGCGCCGGAAGCAGTCAGGGCGCCGTCACCGCCAGCGCGTCGCGGATGCGCGCCACGACGGCGTCGAGGTCGTGGAGGTCGGCAGCGGTGACCCGGATGACCCGCCAACCGGCCGCGACCAACCGGGCGTAACGCCGGTCGTCGCGGGGGATCTGCAGGTCGTCGAAGTGGTACGCGCCCTCGTACTCGACGATCAGTTTCGCCTCCGGCCAGGCCAGATCTCCCTTCCCCAAGAACATGCCGCTGTCGTGGATCTCGTACTGCGGCACCGGGTGCGGCAGATCGCTCAGGTGGATCGCCACCCGCAGCCAGGACTCCGGCGGGCTCATGGCGCGGCCGTCGACCAGGGGCAACGCCCGCTTCACCCGCCGTGAGCCCCACCGCCCGGTGACAGATCGTTCGACCCGCCCGAGGATCTCGTCCGTGAGCACGCCCGCGGCGACCATCGCGTCGAGGCAGGCGACCGCGTCCGCGAGCTTCTCCAGGGTCGCGACGTCCCGCACAGTTCGCTCGACGGTGGTGATGCGGACGCCGTCCTCCACCTCTTCCACGTCGGTCGGGCTCAGCTCGCTGCGGTGCACCCGCACGCCCCTCGGTCCTCTCCACGCACAGCTCGGCGGGACGACGACCGTGACCGCATCCCGCACGCCGGCCGTGGGCGCGCCCCACCAGACGGCCGCCGAACGCGACCCGAGAGCGGCGTCCGCAGGCATGAGCAGCGCGGCAGCGCGGCAGAGCAGTTGGTGGTCGAACCGCAGCCTCGGGTCCGCGTACACGTTCCGCAGGACGCGGCGGTACGGACCCGTCTGCAGCTGATCGCGGTGGAGGAGCCCCTCGGCCACCGCGTGGGAGCCCACGAAGAGGCCTTCGGGGGGACGGCGCAGGGGAGGCATCGCGGCAGCCTGGCGCAGAACGCTCGGATGCCGCGGCCGTCGTCCACAGCCCCCGCTTTCGGCGCGGAAAGCGGTCCCGCTTTCGGCGCCGAAAGCGGAAGTCAGGTTCTCAGAGGCGGGTGAGGAGGGCGCGGACGGCGGGGAGGAGGGGGCGGTCGGCGGGGATCCACTCGAGCGCGTCGAGCTCGTCGGCCGGGACCCAGCGCAGCTCCGCGTGCTCGAGCGCCACCGGCTCGCCCCCCGCGGCCAACCGCGCCCACCACACCCGCAGCGTCGAGGCGCCGGGCTCGCCGCCCGCGACGACGCCGTCGAGCAGCACCTCCCCCACGAACGCCTGCGGGACGACGTCGACGCCGAGCTCCTCGTGCAGCTCGCGAACCAGCGCCGACAGGTCCGACTCCCCCGGCTCCACCTTGCCGCCGGGGAACTCCCAGCAGCCGTCGTAGGGCCCGCCCGAGCGCTGGGCCACCAGCACGCGCGGGCCGTCGACGATCGCCGCGCCCACCACCTGCACGACGTCGAGCGCCCGCCGTGCGGCCGCGGCGGCGTAGAGGTCGAGGTGGGCCTGCATCGCCCGCAGCACCCGCGGGCGCAGCAGCACCTGGTCGACGAACGCGCCGAGCGGGCCGGGCAGCCCCGACTCCCAGTCGACCTGCTCGAGGAGCAGCGTCCCGGCGCCGGTCGCGGAGTACCGGCGGGAGTGGGTCAGCCAGCCCCGGCCCCACCGGACGGCGTAGACGTCGCGCTCCGGCCGGACCGACAGGACCTCCTCCAGCGGGCGTCGCCACGGCCGGCCGAGGGCGCGTGCCACATCGAAGGCGACGGTCAGCGGCGCCTCCACCAGAGTGGTGAATCGCAGCTGGTACACCGGAACACTGTGCCAAACAGGGCAGGATGGGGCGGCAGGACTCGGCAGAAGGGACTCCAGTGCGCATCACCGCCCGGGTCGACTACGCCGTCCGCGCCGCCCTCGAGCTCGCCGCGGTGGCACCGGACGCGCTGACCTGCGATCGCATCGCCACGTCGCAGAACATCCCGAACCGCTTCCTCCAGGCCATCCTCGGCGACCTGCAGCACGCCCGGCTGGTCACCAGCCAGCGCGGCCGCGAGGGCGGCTACCGGCTGGCGCTGCCGCCGTCGGAGATCTCCGTCGCCCGCGTCATGCGCGTCGAGCAGGGCTTCCTCGCCGAGGTGCACGGCCGGCGGCCCGAGGAGGTCGAGTACCCGGGGCCGGCGGCCCCGCTGGCCGGCGTCTGGGTGGCCGCGCGCGAGGCGTACCGGCGGGTGCTCGAGGACGTCACGCTCGCCGACGTCGTCGCCGGCAAGTTCCCCGGCCACGTCGCCGACCTCATCGCGATGGAGAGCGCCTGGCGTTCCTTCGGCGACGAGGGCACCACCGGCTGACCACCGGCGGGACCGCTCGGGGAGACTGACGCCATGTCGAGCGGCGTCACCGTGTTCCTCACCGGCCTGTCCGGGGCCGGCAAGTCGACCATCGCCGACGCCCTCGTGGCCGATCTGGAGAAGGACGGCGTCCCCGTGACGGTCCTGGACGGCGACGTCGTCCGCACCCACCTGTCGAGCGAGCTGACCTTCAGCCGCGAGCACCGCGACCTCAACATCCGCAGGATCGGCTTCGTCGCGGGCGAGGTGGTCAAGCACGGCGGCACGGTCGTGGTGGCCGCGATCGCGCCGTTCGAGGAGGCCCGCGCGCACGCCCGCGCGCTGGTCGAGGAGCACGGCCGGTTCCTGCTGGTCCACGTGTCGACGCCGCTCGAGGTGGTCGAGCGGCGCGACGTCAAGGGCCTCTACGCCAAGGCCCGCGCGGGCGAGATCCCGCAGTTCACGGGGATCTCCGACCCCTACGAGGTGCCCACCCGAGCAGAGCTCACGATCGACACCAGCGTCACCCCGCTGGAGGAGTCCGTGGCCCGCATCCGCGCGGCCATGGACGGCGGAGTGAGCTGAACCACGCCGGTCGTGTTGCGCGGGTGTGACACCATGGTCCCCATGTCGGACCGTGGCGCCCTCCTCGTCGCGCGTCTGCACATCGATCTGGCGCTCGTGTCCAGCGCCGGTTGTCGCGCCGCGCGCTGACACCGGTCCCCCCTCGCAGCGACGCGGCTGCGCCCCTCCGGCCACAGCGCCCCACTCCGCCCGGGCGGTGACACCCGCGCGCGGACCGGCGCAGAAGGAAGCTCCCTCGTGACCACCCCTCCCCGCACCAGCAAGCGGCCCGAGCGCGGCCAGGGCCAGTGGGCGCTCGGCTACCGCGAGCCGCTCAACCCCAACGAGCGCTTCAAGAAGGACTCCGACGGGCTCGACGTCCGTCAGCGCATCCTCGACATCTACGCGCACACCGGGTTCGACGGCATCGACCCGACCGACCTGCGCGGCCGCATGCGGTGGATGGGCCTCTACACGCAGCGCCGTCCCGGCATCCCGGGTGGCAAGACCGCCGTCCTGGAGCCCGAGGAGCTCGAGGACCCGTACTTCATGCTCCGCGTGCGCATCGACGGCGGGCAGCTCTCGGCCGACCAGCTGCGGGTCATCGGCGCGATCAGCACCGAGTTCGGCCGGGACGTCGCCGACGTCACCGACCGGCAGAACGTGCAGCTGCACTGGATCCGCATCGAGGACGTCCCCGAGATCTGGCGCCGCCTCGAGGAGGTCGGCCTCTCCACCACCGAGGCCTGCGGCGACACCCCGCGCGTCATGCTGAACTGCCCGCTCGCCGGGATCCTCGAGGACGAGGTGATCGACGCGACGCCGGCGGTGCAGGAGACGGTCGCCAAGTACATCGGCAGCCGCGAGTTCAGCAACCTGCCGCGCAAGTGGAAGACGTCGATGTCCGGCTGCGTCGACCACTGCACCGGGCACGAGATCAACGACGTCTCCTTCGTCGGCGTGGTCAACGCCGACGGCGAGGCCGGCTACGACCTGTGGGTCGGCGGCGGCCTGTCGACCAACCCGAAGCTGGCCCAGCGGATCGGCGTCTTCGTCCGGCCGGAGCTGGTCAGCGACGTGTGGGCCGCCTGCACCGCGGTGTTCCGCGACTACGGCTACCGCCGCTCGCGCAACCACGCCCGGATCAAGTTCCTCATGGCCGACTGGGGCCCGGAGAAGTTCCGCCAGGTGCTGCAGGACGAGTACCTGGGCCGCGAGCTGCCCGACGGCCCGGCGCCGGCGCCGGCGAAGAACGACCAGCGCGACCACGTCGGCGTCCTGCGCCAGAAGGACGGGCGCAACGCCCTGGGCTTCGCCCTGCGCACCGGCCGGATCAGCGGCTCGCTGCTCACCCGCGTCGCCGAGCTCGCCGACCAGTTCGGCGAGGGCCGGGTCCGGGCGACCGCGCAGCAGAAGCTGGTCATCCTCGACGTGCCCGACGAGAACGTCGAGCCGCTGGTCGAGGCCCTCGCCGCGCACGACCTGCAGGTGCGGCCGAGCGCCTTCCGCCGCGGCACCATGGCCTGCACCGGTCTGGAGTTCTGCAAGCTCGCCATCGTCGAGACCAAGCAGCACGCCCAGGACCTCTACGCCGAGCTGGAGAAGCGGCTGCCGGAGTTCGACACCCCGCTGTCGATCAACGTCAACGGCTGCCCGAACGCCTGCGCCCGGTTCCAGACGGCCGACATCGGCTTCAAGGGCTCGATGGTCCGCGACGACAACGGCGAGATGGTCGAGGGCTTCCAGGTGCACCTCGGCGGGCACCTCGGTGTCGACGCGGCGTTCGGCCGCAAGTTCCGCGGGCACAAGGTCACCAAGGCCGAGACGGCGGACTACTGCGAGCGGGTGCTGCGCGGCTTCCAGGAGCGGCGCGAGCCGGGCGAGAGCTTCGCCGCCTACGTCGCGCGGGCCGAGGAGGCCTGGCTGCTGTGACGGAGGGGACGGGCGGGGGAAGGAGCCGGCAGCTGCCGGTGTTCCACTGCCCGTACTGCGGGGACGAGGAGCTCGTGCCGTACGAGGAGGAGCCCGGCGCCTGGCAGTGCGAGGCGTGCCTGCGCGCCTTCGCCGTCCGACTGATCGACACGGGAGTGCAGCGATGACGACCGCCGTCCGGCCCACGCCGGAGCTGGCCGACGAGGCGAACGCCCGCTTCGAGGGCATCGCCGACCCGGTGGAGCAGGCGCTCGCCGTCCTCTCCTGGGCCGGGCGGACGTTCGGCGACGACTTCGCGATCACCTCGTCGATGGCCGACGGGCTGCTCGCCCACCTGGCCAGCACCGCGATCCCGGGCGTCCGGGTGGTCTTCCTCGACACCGGCTACCACTTCGCCGAGACGATCGGCACCCGCGACTGGATCGCCAGCGCGCTGCCCATCACGCTGGTGAACGTCACCCCGCCGCAGACCGTCGCCGAGCAGGACGCCGAGCACGGCGCGGCGCTGCACGACCGCGACCCCGACCTGTGCTGCTCGCTGCGCAAGGTGCAGCCGCTGGCCGCCACCCTGGCCGGCTTCGCCGCCTGGGGCTCGGGCATCCGCCGCGACGAGTCGCCGACCCGCGCCGGCACCCGGCTGGTCGACTGGGACGCCAAGCGGGGCATGGTCAAGGTCAACCCGATCGCGGCCTGGACCCAGGACGACGTCGACGGCTACGTCGAGCGCCACCAGGTGCCGGTGAACCCGCTGTTCGAGCTCGGCTACGGCTCGATCGGCTGCGCGCCGTGCACCCGCCCGGTGGCGCCGGGCGAGGACGCCCGCGCCGGGCGCTGGGCCGGCCGCGGCAAGACGGAGTGCGGCCTCCACACCTGAGCTGAGCAGCGGCAGGATGGCCGCATGGCCCGTCCTCCGCGCCTCTCCCCCGACGAGCTGTCGGCGGCCCTGCACGGCCTGCCCCTGTGGTCCGGCGACGGCGAGGGCATCCACCGCACCGTCGAGCTGCCGAGCTTCCGGGACGCCGTCGGCGCGATCACCGCGATCGCCGACGTGGCCGAGGAGCTCGACCACCACCCCGACGTCGACCTGCGCTGGCGCACGCTGCACCTGCACCTGGTCACCCACTCCGCCGGCGGCGTGACGGCGAACGACCTCGAGCTCGCCCGCCGCATCGACGCCCTGCTGCCCGGTTCCTATGCGAGCGGGCAGAACAGGTCGACGCGGTAGCCGTCGGGGTCGGCCACGGTCGCGTAGCGCTGCCCCCACGGGGCGTCGAACGGCTCCAGGTCGACGGTGTGCCCGGCGTCGCGCACCCGCCCGGCCACCTCGTCGACCTGCGCCGGGGAGTCGCACAGCACGGCGAACGCCGAGGTGTTCCCCGCCCGCGGCTTCTCGCCGAACATGCCCTCGATGAGCGCGGCGCTGTCGATCATCAGCCGGATGCCCGCGTCGGCCTCGACGTGCTGGGTGTCGGCCTCGAGGGGCGGGAACGAGAAGCCCAGGAGCTCGTAGAAGGCGACGGTCCGGGCCAGGTCGGTGGCGCACACGCCCACGGCGGCGATCTGCATGCCCGCCGGTCTACACCCGACCCCCGACAGCTCCCGGGGGGGGGGGGGGGGGGGGGGGGGGGGGGGGGGGGGGGGGGGGGGGGGGGGGGGGGGGGGGGGGGGGGGGGGGGGGGGGGGGGGCGGGGG
>NZ_JBJGZV010000076.1:0-8840 GCF_054050715.1 Blastococcus sp. SYSU D00669 | reverse complement strand
GCCCGCCGGGCGGGGCCGGGGGGCGGGCGGGCGGGGTGGGGGTTTGGCCGGGCGGGCGGCGGGGCACGCGGGGCGCCCGGGGGGGGGGGGGGGGGGGGCCCCCCCCCGCCTCTCGGTGTGGGTGCACGAGCAGACCACCGGGACCGCGGTCCCGTTCCGGCGCTCCCTCGCTCCCGGGGCGGAGGTGTCCGACCACGCGGGCCTCACCAGCCCGGTCACCATCGCCCGCTCCGCGCTGCTGTCCGCCGTCGTCGGCCGGTGCGAGCCGGTCGTCGTCCGCGAGGGCGGGCGCCGGGCGGCCGACCGGGAGGCGGCCGGCTACGGCATCCGGTCCGCGCACGTCGAACCGCTGGTCCGCGACGGCGCGGTGGTCGGCGTCCTCACCGTCGAGCCGGCCGCGGCCGTCGCGCCGGTGCCGCTGCGCGGCGCGCTGCCCGCGCTCGGCCAGGCCCTCGTCGAGGCCTGGGGACGGCGCAGCGAGCGGCGCCGCCTGCACACCGCCGAGGTGCTGCTCGCCCTGGTCGAGCAGGTCACCTCCGCGCCGACCGTGGACGCGCTGCTCGCCACCGCGTGCCGCCAGCTCGCCGAGCTCGGCGAGGTCGAGCGCGCCTGCGTCTTCCTGGTCGAGGACGACCGGCTGGTGCCGCGCATGGCCGGGTTCGCCGACGGCCGCCGCGATCGCGCCAGCTTCGAGCGGTTCCGGACGGCGCCCGAGCCGCTGCCGCTGGTCGAGACCGTGCTGCGCACCGGCGAACCGCGGGCCGCCGACCGCGACTCCGACCAGCTCCCCGGCTGGTGGGCGGAGACCTTCCACATCGCCTCGGCGCTGGCCGTGCCCCTCGGTCGCGGACCGGAGCCGGTGGGCGTCCTCACCCTCGACAGCCCGCGGCTGCGCCCGTTCTCCGAGGAGGTCCGGCGCATGGCCGCCGCGGCCGGCGCCTACCTCGGCGGCGCCCTCGAGCAGGCCCGCGCCGCGCAGGCACGTGACGCGTCGCTGCGCACGGCCCGGGTGGTGCGCCGGCTGCTGGTGGAGGGCGCCTCCGCCACCAGCGTCCCGGACGCCGCCGAGGTGCTCGCCCGCGCCGTGCGGCACCTGGTCGGGACCGAGCGCAGCGCCGCCTACAAGGTGGACGCGGCGGGCCTCATCGAGGACGTCCGGCACGTCGGCTGGGCCGACGAGCACAAGCTGGTCGTCCGGGAGCGGCTGCTCGGCCGCCCGGCGGCCGACGTCCCGCTGTGGCGGCACACCGTCGAGCACCGGGCACCGGTGTTCGTCGAGGACGTCGCCACCTGCGACCTCATCCCCGCGCCCCTCGCGCGGGCGCTGGACCTGCGCTCCTACGTCTCCATCCCGCTGCTCGCCGGCGACCGGCTGCTCGGGCTGGTCATCACCGGGTCGACCAGCGCGACCGGCGACTGGTCGCCGGAGGTCCGCGAGGCCGTGCGCCAGGTGACCCTCGAGGGCTCGCTGGTGATCGAGAACGCGGTGCTGCGCGCGGTCGAGCAGCAGCGGTTGCAGCAGCTCGCCGAGGAGGCGCACCAGGACGCGCTCACCGGGCTGGCCAACCGCCGCCGGTTCGTCGAGGAGCTGGAGCGCAGCGTCTACGGCGACGCCGGCCGGCGCAGCGCCGTCCTGATGATCGACCTGGACCGGTTCAAGGAGATCAACGACAGCTTCGGGCACAGCGTCGGCGACGACCTGCTCTGCCTGGTCGGCCCGCGCCTGGAGCAGGCGCTGGGCGCGGGCGACCTGCTGGCCCGGATGGGCGGTGACGAGTTCGCCGTCCTGCTGCCCGACGCCGACCGCTGCCGCGCCGTCGAGGTCGCCCAGGGCATCGCCACCGCGCTGCGCGAGGCGTTCGTGCTCGACGGCATGCCGCTGCACGTCGACGCCAGCATCGGCATCGCGCTGTGCCCGGACCACGGCCGCGACCGCTCGCTGCTGCTGGCCCGCGCCGACACCGCCATGTACGCCGCCAAGCGCGACCGCCGCGGCTTCGAGGTGTGGGCGCCCGACGGCACGCCCGACTCGCGCGACCGGCTGGAGACCCTCGAGCAGCTGCGCGCCGCCCTCGACACCGAGGAGCTGGTCCCCCACTACCAGCCGCAGCTCGACCTGCGCACCGGCACCGTCGTCGGGGTGGAGGCGCTGGTGCGCTGGCAGCACCCGACCCGCGGGCTGCTCACGCCCGACGTGTTCCTGCCGCTGGCCGAGCAGGCCGGGCTGATGCGGCGGCTGGCGATGCGCGTCCTCGAGCGGTCGCTCACCGACCTGCGCGCGTGGCGGGCGGCCGGGCACGACCTGTCGCTGGCGGTCAACCTCTCGGTCTCCAACCTGCAGGACGTCGCCCTGCCGGAGCAGGTGGCGCTGCTGCTCGACACGCTCGGCGTGCCCGCCGCGGCGCTGACGCTGGAGATCACCGAGGACGTGCTGATGTCCGACGCCGCCCGCACGCAGCAGGTGCTCACCGGGCTGCGCGCGCTGGGCGTGCGGCTGTCGATCGACGACTACGGCACCGGCTACAGCTCGCTGGCCTACCTGCGCGCGCTGCCGGTGCACGAGCTCAAGCTCGACCGCAGCTTCGTGCGGAACCTGACCTCCGACCCGCGGGCCGCGGCCATCGTGCGCAGCACCCTGCAGCTGTCCCGCGACCTCGGGATGACCATGGTCGCGGAGGGCGTCGAGGACGCCGACGCGCTCGCCGCGCTGGCCGCGTGGGACTGCGACGTCGCGCAGGGCTTCCACGTCGCCCGGCCGATGCCGGCCCAGCAGTTCCTCGCCTGGCTGGTCGCCGGGGCCGTCCCCGCCGCCGCGCCGCGCTGAGCGGCGGGCGCGTTCACCGCTCGGCGGCCGGCTGGACCTCGGCGGCGTCCGGGACCGCCGGTCGTGGCGGCGGCATGGTCAGCACCCGGCCGACGGCGAACGCCGCGGCGACGACGCCGGCCAGCAGGAACAGGAGGTTCAGCACGCCGAGCGCCCCGCCGCCGGTCAGGACCAGGTCGCCCTCGGGTCGCCGCTGGGCGGCGGCCAGCGCGACCGTCCCCCACACCAGGGCGGGCAGGACGGCGACGACGCGGGAGCCGGACAGCCGGTGCGCGGCGGCGACCAGGAGCAGGTTGCCGACGACTGCGGCGACCAGCGACACCGGCACGAGCACGCCGCCGACCCGCAGCGGCAGCCAGAAGACCTCCACCAGCGCCAGCCAGCCGGCGACCGCGACCACGAGCAGCCCCCAGCCGACCAGCGCGAGCGCCCTCACGGGGTGAGACCGGCGAAGAGGTCGTCCTCCCAGCCCTGAGGGGTGTCCCCGGCCGGCCCGCGCTCTCCGCGGACCAGCCGGTAGTACTCGGTGCCCAGCACCTCCAGGCCGAGGTTGTTCGACAACGCGAAGAACGGCCCGTCGACGGTGATCTGGGTGGGGTGGGCGCGCAGGGCGGCGTCCTTCTGCCCGGCGTACTGCCGCGCGTCGACGGCGGCGGTGACCACCTCGTCGGCGACGACGAAGTCGACCTCCTCGATGTCGCCCAGCCCCTCGAACGGCGAGTCCTGCCCGAGGGCGGCCATCGCCTCGATGCCGTGCTGGATCACCGAGCGCGGCATGGCGCACCAGTAGACCTTCGCGACGTCCCACGGCTCGCCGAGGTCGGGGCGGTAGCCGGGGTCGCCGGCCAGCTCGACCGCGCGCATGGCCACGCGGTGGGCCTGGATGTGGTCGGGGTGGCCGTAGCCGCCGTTCTGGTCGTAGGTGACCACGACCTGCGGCTGCACCTCGCGGACGACGGCGACCGCGTGCGCGGCCGCCTCGTCGAGGTCGGCGTTCCAGAAGGCGCGCGGGTTCTCGTTGGCCGGCGTGCCCATCATCCCGGAGTCCCGGTAGCGACCGGCCCCGCCGAGGAACCGCACGTCGGTGACGCCGAGCGCGTCCATCGCCGCCCGCAGCTCCCAGATCCGGTAGCCGCCGAGCTGGTCGGCCTGGTCGGCGGCCAGCTGCGCGAGCTCCGGGACCAGCACCTCGCCCTCCTCGCCCAGCGTGCAGGTGAGCAGGGTGACGCGGGCGCCCTCGGCGACGTAGCGGGCCATCGTGGCCCCGTTGTTGATCGACTCGTCGTCGGGGTGGGCGTGCACGAGGAGGATGCTCTTCACAGCGCGATCCTGCCGGATCGCACCGCGGTGCCGGGCGCGGTCCCCTGCTACAGGACCTTGAGCGCCTCCGCGTAGTGGCAGCGGTTGTCGTGGCCGACGCCGCGGTCCTCGAGGACCGGCTCCTGGTCGATGCACAGCTGCCGCTCGGCGTCGCTGAGCACGTTGGCGAACTTCTGGCAGCGGGTGCGGAACTTGCAGCCCGACGGCGGGTTGGCCGGGCTGGGGACGTCGCCGCCGATGATGATCCGCTGCCGCTGGCGCTCGCGGCGCGGGTCGGGCAGCGGGATCGCCGAGAGCAGCGCCTGGGTGTAGGGGTGCGCCGGCCGCTCGAACAGCTCGTCGCGGTCGGCCACCTCGATGATCCGGCCGAGGTACATCACCGCGACCCGGTCGGAGATGTGCCGGACCACCGACAGGTCGTGCGCGATGAACAGGTAGGACAGCCCGAGGCGGTTCTTGAGGTCCTCGAGCAGGTTGATGACGCCGGCCTGGATGGACACGTCCAGCGCCGACACCGGCTCGTCGAGCACGAGCAGCTTGGGCTCCAGGGCCAGCGCGCGGGCGATGCCGATCCGCTGCCGCTGCCCGCCGGAGAACTCGGCCGGGTAGCGGTTGGTGTGCTCCGGGTTGAGCCCGACCTGCTCGACCAGCTCGCGGACGCGGGCCCGCAGCTCCTGGTTGCTGCTCGTCAGCCCGTGGATGATCAGCGGCTCGGCGACGATGTCGAACACCGGCAGCCGCGGGTTGAGCGAGGCGTAGGGGTCCTGGAAGACGATCTGGATGTCGCGCCGCAGCGGCCGCATCGCCTTGCGGTCCAGGCCGACGATCTCCCGGCCCTGGAACTTCACCGAGCCGCCGGTGGCCGGCTGCAGGTTGAGGATCGCCCGCCCGGTCGTGGACTTGCCGCACCCGGACTCGCCCACCAGCCCGAGCACCTCGCCGGGGTAGATGTCGAGGTCCACGCCGTCGACCGCGCGGACCGCGCCGACCGTGCGCTTGATCAGCCCGCCGCCCTTGATCGGGAAGTGCTTCTCCAGGCCGCGCACCGACAGGATCGGCTCGCCGTCGCGGAGCGGGGCGGCGGCGCGGTCGGTGGTGGGGGCGGTCACTCCTGGGTTCCTCTCGGGGTGGTCACCGTGCCGGTCTCGCCGCCGGCGTGCGCCGCGGGCTCGGTCTGGTCGTGCGGCGGGGTGCCGCGGACGTCGCCGTCCCGGCCCGCCTCGGGCGAGGTCGCGGCGTCCACCGGGTAGGCGCCGTCGCCGAGCAACGTGTCGGCGCTGGTCTCCTCGAACACCTCGGCGGCGTGGCCGTGCGCCTGCTCCACGATCTCGGTGCGGATGCAGGCGGCGGTGTGGTCGCGGCCGACGTCGTAGAGCGGCGGCTCGGCGGCGTCGCACTCGGGGATGTGCAGCGGGCAGCGCGGGGCGAACGGGCAGCCCGGCGGCATGTTCACCAGCGACGGCGGGGAGCCGACGATCGGCGTCAGCCGCTCGCGGGTGGAGCTGTCCAGCCGCGGCAGCGAGCCGAGCAGGCCGAGGGTGTAGGGCATCCGCGGCTCGTAGTAGATGTCCTCGACGCTGCCGACCTCCACCGGCCGGCCGGCGTACATGACCAGCACGCGGTCGGCGACGCCGGCGACGACGCCGAGGTCGTGGGTGATCAGCACCATCGCGGCGCCGGTCTCCTCCAGCGCCGTGTCGAGCACCTCGAGGATCTGCGCCTGGACGGTCACGTCGAGCGCCGTCGTCGGCTCGTCGGCGATGATCACGTCCGGCTGGTTGGCCATGGCGATCGCGATGACGACGCGCTGGCGCATGCCGCCGGAGAACTCGTGCGGGTAGGAGCGGGTGCGCGCGGCGGCGTTCGGGATGCCGACCAGCTCGAGCAGCTCGGTGGCCCGGGCACCGGCGGCCTGCCTGGACAGCCGCTTGTCGTGGACCCGCAGGGTCTCCTCGATCTGGTAGCCCACGCGGTAGACGGGGTCCAGGGAGGTCATCGGGTCCTGGAAGATCATCGAGATGCCCTTGCCGCGGACCCGGGACATCGCCGGGTCCTTCTGGCCGAGCAGCTCCTGGCCGCGGTAGCGCACCGACCCGGTGATCCGGGCGTTGCTCGGCAGCAGACCCATGACCGCGAGCGACGTCACCGACTTGCCGGAGCCGGACTCGCCGACGATGCCGAGCACCTCACCGGAGCGCAGCGTGTAGTCGACGCCCCGGACGGCGTTGACCAGGCCGTCCTGCGTCGGGAACGACACCCGCAGGTCGCTGACGTCGAGCAGGGGTGCGCCCGGGTCGAAGCCGGGCAGGCTGTGCGCCCGCTCCGGCTGCAGGGTGCCGACGGAGGTCGCGCCGGTCGACGCGCCGTCCTGGGTAACCATGGAGCTCCTTCTCAGGCCCGCACGCGGCGGTTGCTCGGGTCGAAGGCGTCACGGATGCCGTCGCCGATCAGGTTGATCGACAGCACGATGACCAGCAGCGTGATGCCCGGGAAGTAGAAGAGCCACGGCCGGGTGCTGGCGGCCTGGACGCCGTCGGACACCAGCCGGCCGAGCGAGGTCTGGTTGGCCCCGTTGACGCCGAACCCGAGGTAGGTCAGCGACGCCTCGAGGATGATCGCCGTCGCCGCGGCCAACGTCGTCCAGACGATGAGCGCGCCGAGCGAGTTCGGGATCAGGTGCTTGAAGATGATCCGCTTGTTCGAGGCGCCGAGCGCGTGCGCGGCCTCCACGTACTCCTTCTCGCGCAGCGAGAGGAACTGGCTGCGCACGATCCGGGCGAGGTCCAGCCAGCCGAACAGGCCGAGGATGATGCCGACGCCCAGCGGCGTGCGCGCGCCGGGGAAGTTGCTGGCGACGACCAGCAGGACGACCAGCAGCGGGACGGTCAGGATCAGGTCGACGATCCGCATGAGGACGTTGTCGATCCACGTGCCGAAGTAGCCGGCCAGCGAGCCGATCAGGACACCGAGCGGCAGGGCGATCGCCACGAACAGCAGCACGATGAACAGCGACCGCTGCACGCCCTGCATCAGCCCGGCCAGGACGTCGCGGCCGATCTCGTCGCTGCCGAGGAGGTAGCCCGCCGTCCCCGGCGGCACGGACTGCGCGTCGCGGTTCTGCGCCCCGTACTCGACGCCGTGGATGAGCGGTCCGACGAACCCGAACAGCAGCATGAGCACGAAGATGACCAGGCCGGTCATGCCGACCTTGTTGTGCAGGAAGTGCCGGACGATCTGCTGCCGCTGGCTGCGCGCCTTGACCGTGAACTCCCGGTCGACGTCGCGGTCCGGCGGCAGGCCGGGCTCGGCCGGGAGGGCGGAGCCGGCCGAGTCGGTGGCGGCCTGGGTGGTGGCCATGTCTGCCTCTCTCTCTGGTCCGCGGCGCGTCAGGCGAGACGGATGCGCGGGTCGAGGACCGCGTAGAGGATGTCGGCGATCAGGTTGAACAGGACGACGAACGCGGCGCTGACCAGCAGCCAGCCGAGCACCACGTTGATGTCGTTGTTCCCGATGCCGTTGTTGAGCAGGTACTCACCCATGCCGTGCCAGACGAACACCTGCTCGGTGATGACGGCGCCGCCGAAGAGCGTGCCGATGCCCAGGGCGACGACGGTGGTGAGCGGGATGAGCGCGTTACGCAGTCCGTGGCGGACGACGGTCCGCCGGTAGGTCAGGCCCTTGGCGCGGGCGAGCCGCATGTAGTCCGAGCCGAGCACGTCGAGCATGGCCGCGCGCTGGAACCGGCTCCACGCCGCGAAGGTGAGCAGCGCCAGGCTCAGCGTGGGCAGCACGAGGTGCCCCAGCCGGTCCATCCATATCTCGCTGCCGGTGGCGTAGAGCTCGATGCCCGGTGTCTGCTCGCCGATGGTGAACAGCACCTGTTTGCCGAACAGGTCGTTGATGCCGCCGGCGACGAACTCCTTGAGCAGCGCCGCGAACCAGAACGTGGGCAGCGCGATGAGGAGGTAGGCCAGGAAGGTGAAGGCGTAGTCCGAGGGCCGGTACTGGCGGACGGCGCCGATGACGCCGACGACGATCGCCAGGACGATCGCGATGACGATCGCCAGCAGGATCATCCGGCCCGTGACCAGCAGCCGGCCGGGCAGCTCGTTGGCCACCGGGGTGCTGTTCACCGTCTGGCCGAAGTCGCCCTGGACGACCCCGGTCAGCCAGTTCCAGTAGCGGACGAAGAAGTTGTCGTTGAGCCCGAGCTCCTCGCGGAGGTTGTCGAAGAACGACTCCGGGGGGCGGGGCTGGATCGTGTAGTACCTGGCCAGCGGGTCGAAGCTGGCCGCGCAGAGCGCGAAGACGAGGAACGAGCTGGCCAGCAACACGAAAACGGATCCGATGATCCGTCTGATCGTGAAGAAGAGCACCGGGGCACCTTACGTCGGGAGCGGACACCCTCCTGTGGGAGAGCGGACCGCTCGGACGAGCCACGCAGCTGCCGGAGCGGGTCGGCGATCCGTCGCTGCGATCGCGATCGTGATGGATCGAGGGTCGTACGCCGCGGCCCCCGGGGCAACTGCGCCGGGGGCCGCGGTCGTACCCGCCCGTGCGGGCGGTCGTGCAGTCAGGAACCTGTCCTGGGGGGGGGGGGGGGGGGGGGGGGGGGCGGCGGGGGGGGGGGGGGGGGGGGGGGGGGGGGGGGGGTGGTGCGCCGGCGCGGGCGGGGGGGGGGGGGCGGGGGGGGGGG
>NZ_JBJGZV010000075.1:0-12341 GCF_054050715.1 Blastococcus sp. SYSU D00669 | reverse complement strand
CCGAAGAAGGGCTGTCGAAGAAGGACATCATCCGATGCCTCAAACGACTGATCGCCCGCGAGCTCTACTACCTGCTCACCTCACCACCACCGGCCCAAGCCGCTTGACGATCCATAGGAGCATCGGCATAGCCGTCTCGGCCACGATCAGCTCAGCTGTGGCCTGGGCTGGTCGTGGCCGTCCACGACCGGGGCGGTTCCACGTGGAACAGCCGCGTTGCGGAGGTGTGACTTTCCCCGTCCGGAGGCATGGCGCCGATCGAGAGGGTTAGATCAATGCGCATGTGCGGCCTCTCCGGCGAGATCACCTTCGACGGCTCCCTGGCCGACACCGCGGCCGTGGACCGCATGGTCTGCGAGCTGGTGCCGCGCGGGCCCGACGGCCAGGGCTCCTGGAGCGCCGGGCGGGTCGCGTTCGGCCACCGGCGGCTGTCGGTCATCGACCTCTCCACGGCCGGCGGCCAGCCGATGGTCGACAACGAGCTCGGCCTGACCGCCGTCTTCAACGGCTGCATCTACGACTACCAGGAGCTGCGCGCCGAGCTGGAGGGCCACGGCTACCGGTTCTTCTCCACCAGCGACACCGAGGTCCTGATCAAGGGCTACCACCACTGGGGCACCGACTTCGTCGACCACCTGCACGGCATGTTCGCCGTGGTGATCCACGAGCGGGACACCGGCCGGGTCGTCCTGGCCCGCGACCGGCTCGGCATCAAGCCGCTCTACCTGTCCGAGACCCCGGGGCGGCTGCGCTTCGCCTCGTCGCTGCCCGCGCTGCTGCGCGCCGGCGACGTCGACACCTCGATCGACCCGGTGGCGCTGCACCACTACCTGACCTGGCACGCCGTCGTCCCGGCGCCGCGGACGATCCTGGCCGGCGTCCGCAAGCTGCCGCCGGCCACGGTGCGGGTGGTCGAGGCCGACGGCACCAGCCGCGAGCACCGCTACTGGCAGCCGCGCTACGAGCGCCGTCCCGAGCACGCCGGCTGGTCGGCCCGTGACTGGGAGGACGCCGTCGAGGAGGCCCTGCGGGTCGCCGTCCGCCGCCGGCTGGTGGCCGACATCCCGGTCGGCGTCCTGCTCTCCGGCGGGCTGGACTCCAGCCTGATCGTCGGCCTGCTCGCCGAGGAGGGGCAGACCGGCCTGGCCACCTTCAGCATCGGGTTCGAGGCGGCCGGCGGCCGGGAGGGCGACGAGTTCGTCTACTCCGACGTCATCGCCGAGCGCTTCGCCACCGACCACCACCGCATCCGGGTCAGCTCCGACGAGCTGGCCGGCGCGCTGGACCACGCGATCGGCGCCATGAGCGAGCCGATGGTCAGCCACGACGTCGTCGCCTTCGACCTGCTCAGCGAGCGGGTCAGCCAGAGCATCCGGGTGGTGCAGTCCGGCCAGGGCGCCGACGAGGTCTTCGCGGGCTACCACTGGTACCCGCCGCTGGCCGGCGTGCCGCGGGAGCAGGCGCCGGAGCGCTACGCCGCCGCGTTCTTCGACCGCGACGCCGCCGACATGCGGCGGCTGGTCGCCGACCGGTACGCCCCCGACCACGACCCGTCGCTGGCCTTCGTCCGCGAGCACATGGGTGCCGACGGCGCCGCGACGGCGGTGGACGCCGCGCTGCGCCTGGACAGCGAGGTCATGCTGGTCGACGACCCGGTGAAGCGGGTGGACAACATGTCCATGGCCTGGGGGCTCGAGGCCCGGGTGCCCTTTCTCGACCACGACCTGGTGGAGCTGGCGGCGGCCTGCCCGCCGGAGCTCAAGCTCGCCGACGGCGGCAAGGGCGTGCTCAAGGCGATCGGACGGCGGATCATCCCGGCCGAGGTCATCGACCGGCCCAAGGGCTACTTCCCGGTGCCGGCCATCACCCACCTCGAGGGCAAGGTGCTCACGCTGGTGCGCGACGCGCTGAGCAGCGCTCCGGCCCGCGAGCGCGGCCTGTTCCGCGACGGCTACGTCGACGCCCTGCTGGCCGACCCGAACGGGGAGCTCACCCCGCTCAAGGGCAACAAGCTCTGGCAGCTCGGCCTGCTGGAGCTGTGGCTGCAGGCCCACGGGGTGTGACCGCCGTGGGCTCGCCCACCCGGATCGCCGGCGCGCGCCGCCGCGCCGCCGACCGCGGCTTCACCGACCGCTCGACACGTCGTCCCTCCGCCCACGAGCGGCGCGGCATGCAGACCGACGTCGTCCTCGACATGGGCTGGGGGCGGCTGGTCTTCGGGCACACCTTCGCCGACCTGCGGGGGGTCCTCGCCGCGCTGCGCGCCGAGGAGTCCGGCCGGCGGGACATCTGCGTCTACCCCCGCGATCCGCAGGTGCTCATCGGGCTGGCCCCCGACGAGCTGTTCCTCGACCCGTCGCTGACCTTCCGGCTGCACCTCAACCGCTACCGGCCGCGCGGCGAGCTGATCCGCGGCGTCTTCGTCCGCACGGTGACCTCGGGTGCGGAGATGGAGGCGATCAACGACATCTACGCCCGCAACGGCATGGTGACCGGCGACGGCATCACCATGTGGGCCAACCACCGCACCCGCGACTTCACCTACCTGGTGGCCGAGGACCGGCGGACCGGGAAGATCGTCGGCACGGTCACCGGCGTCGACCACGCGCTCGCCTTCGGCGATCCCGAGGGGGGCACCAGCCTGTGGTGCCTCGCGGTCGACGCGCAGGACGCCCCGCCCGGCACGGGGGAGGCGCTGGTCCGCGTGCTGGCCGAGCGCTACGCGGCCCGGGGCCGGGCGTACCTGGACCTGTCGGTCATGCACGACAACGCGCCGGCGATCGCCCTGTACCGCAAGCTCGGCTTCACCCAGGTCAACGCCGTCTGCGTGAAGCGGAAGAACCCGATCAACTCGCCGCTGTTCGCCGCGCGCCCGCCGGAGCTGACCGACCTCAACCCCTACGCGCGGATCATCGCCGAGGAGGCGCTGCGCCGGGGCATCCGGGTCGAGGTGACCGACGCCGAGTTCGGCGAGCTGCGGCTCTCGCTGGGCGGCCGCTCGGTGCTGACCCGCGAGTCGCTGTCCGAGTTCACCTCCGCGGTGGCCATGAGCCGCTGCGACGACAAGCGCGTCTCCCGCCGGGTCATGGAGCGGACGGGGGTGCGGGTGCCCCGCGGCGCGGTGGCCGCCGAGGGCGACCTGGACGCCGCCGCGGCGCTGCTCGACGAGCTGGGCGAGCTGGTGGTCAAGCCGGCCCGCGGCGAGCAGGGCAAGGGCATCACCGTCGGCGTGCGGGACCGGGACGGCCTGGAGCGCGCGGTCGCCCTGGCCGCGCAGCACTGCCCGGACGTCCTGGTCGAGGAGCTGGTCGCCGGCGACGACCTGCGCGTGGTGGTCATCGACCACCGGGTGGTCGCCGCCGCCGTCCGGCGGCCGGCCCAGGTGATCGGCGACGGCCGGTCCACGGTGGCCGAACTGGTCCGCGCCACCAGCCGCCGCCGGGAACGGGCCACCGGCGGCGAGTCCTCGATCCCGCTGGACGACACGACCGCCGAGGTGGTCGCCGACGCCGGGTACGCCATGGACGACGTCCCGCCCACCGGCGAGCGCATCCGCGTGCGGCGGACGGCGAACCTGCACACCGGCGGCACGATCGAGGACGTCACCGACCGGCTGCACCCCGACATCGCGGCGGCGGCGGTACGCGCGAGCCGGGCGCTCGGCATCCCGGTCACCGGCCTGGATTTCATGGTCCCCGACGTCGAGGGGCCCGAGCACGTCTTCATCGAGGCCAACGAGCGGCCGGGCCTGGCGAACCACGAGCCGCAACCCACCGTCGCCCGGTTCGTCGACCTCCTCTTCCCGGAGACCCGCGGGTAGGCGGTCTATCGTTCCCACGCCATGGTGGTGGATCCGGACGTCGACCTGCACGACCCGGGACAGCGCCGGGAGCGGGCCCTCGCCCCCTCCTTCCTCGCGGTGATCGCGGTCGGCGGCGTCCTCGGCGCCGAGGCCCGCTACGCCCTCGAGCGGCTGGTCGGCTCCCCCGCCGACGGCTGGCCGTGGGCGACGTTCGCCGTCAACGTGGTCGGCTCGCTCCTCCTCGGTGTGCTCATGGGGGTGCTGGGCCGGCTGGACCGCCCGCACCCGCTGGCCCGGCCGTTCCTGGGTGTCGGGTTCCTGGGCGGGTTCACCACGTTCTCCACGGCGATGGTCCAGGTCCCCCCACTGCTGTCCGCCGGCCGGCCGGGTCTCGCGCTGCTCTACCTGGCCGGCTCCGCCGTGACCGCGCTCGGCGGGGCCGCCGCGGGGCTCTGGGCGGTCCGCGGGCGAGCGGGAGCCGCCCCGTGACGTGGCTCTGGGTGGCGCTCGGTGCCGCGGTCGGCGCGCCCGCGAGGTACGTCACCGACCGCTGGGTGCAGTCCTGGCACGACAGCGTGTTCCCGTGGGGGACGCTCACGGTCAACGTGGTGGCGTCCTTCCTGCTGGGCCTCCTCACCGGCGCCGCGCACGCGCTGCACCCCGCGGTCGGTCTCGCCCTGGGGACCGGGTTCTGCGGTGCTCTCTCCACGTACAGCGCGTTCGGCTACGAGACGCTGCGGCTGCTCGAGACCCGGGCCCGGGTCCTCGCCGCCGCCAACGTGGCGGTGTCGCTGGTCGCGGGGCTGGCCGCGGTGGTGCTCGGCTGGGCCCTGGGCGCGGCCCTCGCCTGAGGCCCCGGGTGCCGTCGACCCGGGCGATCTATAGGGTCGGCAGCGATGGCGGGCACCGAGGGAGGACACGTGCGGGCGGACAGCCCTGTCGTCGTCGTCGCCAACCGGCTGCCGGTGGACCAGGTCACCGACCCGGACGGGACGACGCGCTGGCAGCGCAGCCCCGGTGGACTGGTGACGGCGCTCGAGCCGTTCGTCGCGGGCCGCGGCGGCGCCTGGGTCGGCTGGTCGGGCTCGGCCGGTGACGCCCCGGAGCCGTTCGAGTCCGGCGGCATGTCCCTGATCCCGGTGCCGCTCTCCGAGGACGAGGTCGACGGCTACTACGAGGGCATGTCCAACGCCTCGCTGTGGCCGCTCTACCACGACGTCGTCGAGAAGCCCGAGTACCACCGGCGCTGGTGGGACATCTACGTGCAGGTCAACAAGCGCTTCGCCGCCCGCGCGGCCGAGGTCGCGGCCGAGGGCGCCACCGTCTGGGTGCACGACTACCAGCTGCAGCTGGTCCCGGCGCTGCTGCGGCAGCGCCGCCCCGACCTGACGATCGGCTTCTTCCTGCACATCCCCTTCCCGCCCTACGAGCTGTTCACCCAGCTGCCCTGGCGGCAGGCGATCATCGAGGGCCTGCTCGGGGCCGACCTCGTCGGCTTCCAGCGGCCGGCCGCCGCGGCGAACTTCGTGCAGCTGGCCCGCCGGCTGCACGACCTCCCCACCCGCGGCAACCTCATCGAGTACGAGGGCCGCACCGTGGCGGCGCGGGCCTTCCCGATCTCGATCGACGTCGCGTCGTTCGACCGGCTCGCCTCATCCGAGGAGGTCATCGCCCGGGCCAAGGAGATCCGCACCGAGCTCGGCAGCCCCGACAAGATGATCCTGGGCGTCGACCGGCTCGACTACACCAAGGGCATCAGCGTCCGGCTCAACGCCTTCCAGGAGCTCCTCGAGGACGGCGTCATCGCGGCGCCGGAGACCGTGCTGGTGCAGGTGGCCACGCCCAGCCGCGAGCGGGTCGAGCACTACGTGCACATGCGGGAGACGATCGAGCAGCAGGTCGGGCACATCAACGGCGTCTTCGGCTCCATCGCCGGCCCGGCGGTGCACTACTTCAACCAGTCGATGCCCCGCGAGGAGCTCGCCGCCCTCTACCGGGCCGCCGACGTCATGCTCGTGACCCCCTACCGCGACGGCATGAACCTGGTGGCCAAGGAGTACGTCGCCGCGCGCGGCGACCTCGGCGGGGCGCTCGTGCTGAGCGAGTTCGCCGGCGCCGCCGCCGAGCTCAAGCAGGCCTACCTGGTGAACCCGCACGACATCGCCGGGGTCAAGAGCCAGCTGGTGCGCGCCCTCCGGCAGGACCCCGCCGACGGCCGCCGGCGCATGCGGGCGATGCGCCGGCACCTGACCCGCAACGACCTCGAGCACTGGGCCAGCTCGTTCTTCGACGCGCTCACCTCGTGACCGCCGTCCCGGCCGGCCTGCGCGCCGCGCTCGCCGCCGTCGCCCCGCGCCGCCCACTGCTCGTGGCCAGCGACTACGACGGCGTGCTCTCCCCGCTCGTCGGGGACCCCTCCGCCGCGGTGCCGGAGCCCGGCGCCGCGGAGGCGCTGGCACGGGTGGCCGCCGCCGACGGCGTGACCGTCGCGCTGGTCAGCGGTCGCGGCGTGGCCGACCTGCAGCGCACCAGCGGCTTCACCGGTGCCTACCGCTGGGTGGGCAGCCACGGGGCCGAGTTCGACGGGCCCCTCACCGGCGAGCTCGCCGAGCGGCGCGACGCGCTCGCCGAGCGGCTGGCCCCCGTGGTGGCGGAGGTCGCCGGCGCCCGCCTGGAGGTCAAGCCCGCCAGCGTCGCGGTGCACGTGCGACAGGTCCCCGACCCGGCCGTGGGGACGGCCCTGCTCGAGCGCGCCAGGTCACTGGCCGATCCGTCACTGACGATGAAGCCGGGCAAGGCGGTGCTCGAGCTGGCCGTCACCGACGCCGACAAGGGCAGCGCGCTGCGCCGTCTGCGAACCGACCTGGGGGCGGCGGCGGCGATCTACCTCGGCGACGACGTCACCGACGAAGACGGGTTCCGCGCGCTCGGGCCGGACGACGTGGCGATCAAGGTGGGCGAGGGCCCGACCGTCGCGGCCCACAGGGTGACCGACCCCGCCGCCGTCGTGGCGGTGCTGGAGGAGCTCGCCGACCTGCTCGGCTGAGGCGCGCCGCGCCCCCGCGCCGGGCGTGGCGTCCCCGGCCGCCCGGTGGCCGGCCGGTCCTTCGACGGCGACCGCCCTCCCCGGATCGACATGCGGCGGGCGCGGCCCGGCCGACCTGCACGTCCTCCCCGTCCGACGCCGATCCGCGCACCGCGACCAATTCCCGATGTCGACAAGATGGTCGCTACGGGACGGCGGTACCGCGCCTCGGACACGATTCCGTCTCCCGGGTGGAATCAGCCCGACGCGTGTGACTGGAGTGGCAACAATCTGCCTGCGCCATTCCCCGCTCGCATTCCCAGGAGTTCCGTCATGAGTTCCGCCTCCACCCCGCAGAAGGCCGCGCGGCCGCCCGGCTGGTTCGCCAACCGGCCGCTGGCGGTCAAGTTCGGCTCGCTGATCGCCGTCGTCGTGCTCGCCTTCGGCGGCCTGCTCGGCGCCATGCTGATCGGCATCACGAACATCCAGGACGCCAACGGCGACCTGGAGCGCCTCAACCACGCCCAGGAGCTCGTCCTCCAGCTCGACACCCGGGCCAGCGAGCTCAAGGTCGACGGCTTCAAGGCCATCGTCCGCGAGGACCCGGCCGAGCAGCTCGGCGAGCTGGCCGACGACATCGCCACCCCCGAGGCCCTGCTCGCCGAGCTCGGCACGATCGAGCTCACCGGCGCGAGCGCCACCACCGTCGCCGACCTGCAGGCCACCTACGGCGACTACACCGCCGCCATCAGCGCCTTCGTCGACAGCGCCGTCGCCGACCAGGCCGCCGCCCGCGTGCAGTGGGAGCAGATCCAGGCGGCCAACGACCTGACCGACGGAGCCGTCTCCGCCGCCAAGGACGCCCTCGCCGCCGAGTCCGACGCCGCCCAGGTCGCCCTCGACGACACGATCGCCCGCACCGAGGTGATCAGCGTGGTCACCGCCGTCGTCGGCCTGGCGCTGCTCGTCGTCATCGCCGTCCTGACCATGCGCTCGATCACCGGTCCGGTCGGCCGGGTCAAGGCCTCGCTGGAGGCGCTGGCCACCGGGGACCTCACCGTGACCACCGGCATCCGCAGCACCGACGAGGTCGGCCAGATGGCCGCGGCGCTCGACGCCGCCCAGGCCAGCCTCCGCGAGGTGCTGGCCCTGGTGGCCGGCTCGGCCGGCGCCGTCGCCGGCAGCGCCGAGGAGCTCTCCGCCTCGGCCACCCAGATCGCCGCCTCCGCCGAGGAGACCAGCGCGCAGTCCGGCGTCGTCTCCTCCGCGGCCGAGGAGGTCTCGCGCAGCGTGGAGACGGTCGCCGCCGGCGCCGAGCAGATGGGCGCCAGCATCCGCGAGATCGCCTCCAACGCCGCCGAGGCGAGCGAGGTGGCCAACAAGGCGGTCAACGCCGCGGCCGCGACCACCGCCACCGTGGCCAAGCTCGGCGAGTCCTCCACCGAGATCGGCAACGTGGTCAAGGTGATCACCTCGATCGCCGAGCAGACGAACCTGCTGGCCCTCAACGCCACGATCGAGGCGGCGCGGGCCGGGGAGGCGGGCAAGGGCTTCGCGGTCGTCGCCAACGAGGTCAAGGAGCTGGCCCAGGAGACGGCGAAGGCGACCGAGGACATCGCCCGCCGCGTCGAGGCGATCCAGGGCGACACCTCCGCGGCCGTCGCCGCGATCGAGGAGATCTCCGAGATCGTCGCGCAGATCAGCGACCGCCAGGCCACGATCGCCTCGGCCGTCGAGGAGCAGACCGCCACCACGCAGGAGATGTCGCGCTCGGTCACGGAAGCGGCCAGCGGGTCGAGCCAGATCGCGGAGAACATCACCAGCGTGTCCGCCGCCGCCGGCGACACGACCCAGGCGCTGAGCCAGACGAGGGTCGCCGTGGACGAGCTGTCGCGCATGTCCGCGGAGCTGAGGACGACGGTCGGCCGCTTCACCTACTGACGGGCCCGCTCGCGGGGAACGGTCCCGGGCGGGGGTGGCGCGAGGGCGCGCCACCCCCGCCGCAGCGGCGGGAGAATGGTCTCCGACCATTCCGGACGTCTTGTCGACATTCGCAGGAAGGTGAGCGAACTACTTTCAACGGCTGAATTCGACACGCCCGCGCAACAGCGGGGAGCCGTTCCGGACCGACCTGTTTTCGTCGGTGCAACGCCTGTGACTCCTGAGTCTCAGGGACACCGCGCAGCGCACTTCGTCGGTCCGTACACGGGGGTCCCCGCATGTCCGCCTCTGCTCGACCGCCAGCCCGCCGTGCGCGCTGGTCCACCGACCGGCCGGTCGCCGTCGAGATCGGCGTCCTGGTCACCCTGATGGCCCTGGTCGCCGTCGTCACCGCGGTGCTCGCCGTCCGCGGTGCCCAGTCCCTCCGCGACGGCGAGCTGCGGCTGCACCAGCAGAACGTCGAGCCGCTGGTCATCCTCGGCGCGATCCAGCGCAGCTTCCAGGGAAACCGCGTGCGCCCTCTCCTGCAACGTCGCCGATCCCGCGACCCGCGCCGACCTGCGGGCCGACCTCGAGCAGCGGCAGGCCGAGCTGCAGGCGCTGATCGGCGAGCACGACGGCAGCCAGGCCGACGACGCCGCCTGGGGCGCCTTCACCGAGGGCGTCACCGCCTACTACGCAGCCACCGACCGGGCCCGGCTCGCCATGGACCGGGGCGCCGCGTTCCGCTCCGGCGACGAGAAGCCGCTCGCCACCGCGGTGATGGACCCCTACGCCGCCGAGAGCGACGCACAGGCGGCCGCCGCGGCCGCGCGGAGACCGCGGCCGGCGAGGCGCTGGCCGAGCGCGTCGTGGTGCAGGTCGTCGCGCCACTGCTGGCCGGCATCGCGCTGGTCGCCCGGCTCGCCGTCGCCGTGGTGCGGACCATCACCTCCACCGTGCGGTCGGTCCGGCGCAGCGCCCAGGCCCTGGCGGCCGGCGACCTCACGGTCACGCCCCGAGGTGCGCGCGGACGACGAGCTGGGCCGGATGGCCCGCTCCCTGGCCCACGCGCAGGACGAGCTGCGCGAGCTGATGACCTCGGTGGTGGCCTCGGGGGAGGTCGGCCGGAACGTGCAGACGGTGGCGGCCGGTGCCGAGCGGATGGGCGCGAGCATCCGGGAGATCGCGTCGAACGCCGCCGAGGCGTCGGAGGTGGCCGCCCGCGCCGGGGAGGCCGGCAAGGGCTTCGCCGTGGTGGCCAACGAGGTCAAGGAGCTGGCGCAGGAGACGGCGAAGGCGACCGAGGACATCGCCCGCCGGGTGGAGGCCATCCAGGCCGACACCGGGGCCGCCGTCACCGCCATCGCCGAGATCAGCGCGATCGTGGCCCAGATCAGCGACCGGCAGACCACCATCGCCAGCGCCGTCGAGGAGCAGACGGCGACCAGCACGGAGATGAGCCGCTCGGTGCAGGAGGCCGCCGGCGGGTCCGGCCAGATCGCCGAGGACATCACCAGCGTCTCCACCGCGGCCGACTCGACCACCCACGCCCTGACCCAGACCCGCACCGCCGTCGACGAGCTGTCCCGCATGGCCGCGGAACTGCGCGGAACGGTGGGCCGCTTCACGTGCCGACCGCACTCCCGAGCCATTCCGGGGCCGTGCGGACACCGTCCGCACGGCCCGGTCCATCTCCGCCGTGTCGACAAATCACGCCGTCCGGAACGGTGACCCCGAGTGCCCGTAACAATTGCGCGGAATGGACAGGCCAATGGTGCCGGCGCAGCCGCTCCGGCCCCACCATCATCGCGTTCCTCTCCTGCACCGAGACCCCATGGAGAACCGATGTCCCAGCGCACCACCTCCCGCCGACGAGGAGGCTGGTTCGCAGACCGGCCGGTCGGCGCCAAGATCGGGGCGGCCGTCGCGCTGCTCGCGATCGTCGTCCTGGCCACCAACGCGCTGGCGATCCTGCGGATCCAGGAGCTGCGCGACGGCCAGGAGCGGATCTACACCGAGAACCTGGAGCCGCTGAACGCGCTGTCCGCCGTGCAGCGGGCGACCGCCGCGCACCGCGCCCGCGTGCTCGAGTACGCCGTCTCCGACCCGGCGCGCCGCGAGGAGCTGCGCGGCGAGATGGACGAGAAGCAGGCCGACGTCGAGACGGCGCTGGCCGAGTACGAGCCGTACGTCGTCGACCAGGCGGCGATGGACAAGTACCTGGGCGCGCGCGAGCAGTTCCTCGCCACCAACGAGAGCCAGCTGTTCCCCGCCGCCGACCGGAACGACCTCACCGCCTACGCGCAGATCTACCGCGAGGCCTCCAGCCCGTTGCTGACCGACATCGCCGACGGCCTCGAGGAGGAGGGCGTCGCCCAGTCCGCGCAGGCCGCGGCCCGCAACGCGGAGGCGGCCGACGCGGCGAGCGCGGCGGTCCTGACGCTCGTCGTCGCCGCACTGGGCTCGGTCGTCGTCGCCGGCGTCGCGACCGTGCTCATCATCCGGCGCATCACCAGGACCGTCCGCTCGGTGCAGCGGACCGCCGAGGCGCTGGCCCAGGGCGACCTGACCGTCCGCACCGGCGTGGCGTCCCGGGACGAGCTCGGCCGGATGGCGGCGGCGCTGGACCAGGCGCAGGAGAGCCTCGGGCAGGTCATGTCCTCCGTCGTCGCGTCCGCCGACGCGGTCGCCGCGTCGTCGGAGGAGCTGTCGGCCTCGTCCGCGCAGATCTCGGCCTCGGCGGAGGAGACCTCGGCGCAGTCCGGTGTGGTGTCGGCGGCCGCGGAGGAGGTCTCGCGCAACGTGCAGACCGTGGCCGCCGGCGCGGAGCAGATGGGCGCGTCGATCCGCGAGATCGCGTCGAACGCGGCCGAGGCCAGCGAGGTCGCCGCGCGGGCCGTGACCGCCGCCGAGACCACGACGGCGACCGTGGCCAAGCTGGGCGACTCGTCGGCCGAGATCGGCAACGTCGTCAAGGTCATCACGAGCATCGCCGAGCAGACCAACCTGCTGGCCCTGAACGCCACCATCGAGGCCGCGCGCGCCGGCGAGGCGGGCAAGGGCTTCGCCGTGGTGGCCAACGAGGTCAAGGAGCTGGCCCAGGAGACCGCCAAGGCCACCGAGGACATCGCCCGCCGCGTCGAGACGATCCAGCAGGACACCGGGGCCGCCGTCGCCGCCATCGAGGAGATCAGCGCGATCGTCGCGCAGATCAGCGACCGGCAGACCACCATCGCCAGCGCGGTGGAGGAGCAGACGGCCACCACCACGGAGATGAGCCGCTCGGTGCAGGAGGCCGCCGGCGGGTCCGGCCAGATCGCCGACAACATCGGCAGCGTGTCCACCGCCGCCGAGTCGACGACGCAGGCGCTGACGCAGACCCGCACCGCGGTCGACGAGCTGTCGCGGATGGCGGCGGACCTGCGGGGGACGGTGGGTCGCTTCCACTACTGATCGGACCGATCACGACAGGGCCGTGCGGACGACGACGTCCGCACGGCCCCGTCGCCGTTGCGGGGCGCGCCGCCGGGGGGCCGGTTTTTTGGCACGGCGGCGCCGGGGCCCATTCGGGGCCATAGCCCCGCGGGGGGG
>NZ_JBJGZV010000074.1:0-12421 GCF_054050715.1 Blastococcus sp. SYSU D00669 | reverse complement strand
CTCAGCGAGACCGCCCGCCGCCAGGCCCTGCCGGGATGGCTACACGAGTACAACCATCACCGGCCCCACACCGCTATCGGACGACGCCCACCGATCGCCCGCCTGACCAACCTGTCTGGGCAGTACAGCTAGTTCGTCGACGTGTCAGGAGTGATGCTGCCGGTCTCCCACTGGCCGGTGATGCCGTTGATCAGCCAGGGACGGTTCCCGTCGGTGGTCGGCACCAGGAAGAAGGTGGACGTCTTGGTGATCGGAACGAGCACCGGCGAGCCGCCCTGGTCGATGTGCACCGTGGCCTTCTCGACCACGACGAGCTTCAGGTTGCCATCGGGGCTCACCTCGGCCTGCGGATCGCCGATGGTGTGATCGGTGACCCACTGGCCGTCACCGAATTCGAGGCCGTCGCCTTCCATGTGGTTGAAGACCATGCTGTTGAGGTCGTCCATCGCGGCCTGGTGGTCGGCAACCGCTTCGCGCACTGTCTCCCGGAAGTCCGCGGCCATGCTCGGCGTCATGTAGGCCGTGAGTCCCTCGAACGCCTCCGCGGTCGGCTCGGGGTCCGACGGCATCGCGTCCTCGTTGAATGTCGCCTGGTCGAGGTACTCGGCCACCTCGGCGTAGGCAGTTCGAACCGGCTCCGCGCCGAACTGGTCGACCGCCGGACCGGAGAACGACGCCGGGGCGACCGTGGCCGGCTCGACCCGTGACGGGACGGCGGGCGCGGGGCTGCTCGGCGCGGCAGTCATCGTCGACGGGCTGCTGGCGGACGCGGGGCGGTCGGCGGGGTCGGTGCCCCCGCAGGCGGCGAGCGCGAGCGCCCCGGCGAGCAGGCCTGCGGCTCCACGGAGGCGGCGGACGGTGGGGGTGTGCATGTCGTCTCTCTCCCTGTGCGTGCGCGGGACGCCTTCAGCGGGCGTGCGCGCCGGAGTGCCGCACTCAACCGGCGCCTCCTCGCAAGCACCATCGGCGCGGACCCCTCCGCGCTGCAGCCCAACCACCCCCACGGGGCGAGAGGTCCCTGCACCGGCAGGTGGTGCGGGGTCGGGCGACCAGCGGGAGGTCCGCGCACCCAGCACCGGCGCGCACGCAGACCGCGGTGACTGCCTCCAGGAAGCAAAAGGCCCCCGCCGGGAGCCGGCGGGGCCTCTCGTGACGCTCCAGGTGACCCACGGTCAGCCCTCGAGGGACCGACGGGTAGGACCGGTGGGTGCCCCCGGCAGGATTCGAACCTGCGCACCCGCCTCCGGAGGGCGGTGCTCTATCCCCTGAGCTACGGGGGCTCGTGTCGGTGGGGCAGGGGAGAAGTTACCAGCCGCCCCGGACCGACCTGCGCGCGCCCGTCACGGGGCCGGCAGCGGATTGCCGCCGCGCGCGGTGAGCATGGCCGCCATCGTCGTCGTCTCGGCGTCCTGCGTGTCGGCGATCCGGCCGGCCAGCGTGCTCACGGCCCGCACCTCGGCGTGCTCCGCGGCGTACTCCGCCATCTCGAAGCCGCCCTGGTGGTGCCGGATCATCAGCTGCAGGAAGCGGACGTCGAACGCCGTCCCGGTGAGCGACCCGAGCTCGCGCAGCTCCTCCTCGGTGGCCATGCCGGGCATGAGACCGCCGTCCGCGGCGTCGTGGTCGTGCCCGGACGCGCCCATCCAGGCCATGGGCTCGTCGCTGTTCTGCGACAGACCCCACAGCGACAGCCAGCCCTGCATGCGGCCGGCCTGGTTGGTCTGGGTGGACGAGATGTCGAAGGCCAGCTGCCGGACCTCCGGGTCGGACGTCCGGCTCAGCGCCAGGTTGGCCATCTCCACGCCCTGCAGGTGGTGGCGGGACATGTCGCGCGCGAAGCCCGCCTCCACGGAGTCGGCCGCCGGCGGCTCGTCGCGGCCGACGCCGAGCGCGACCGCGCCGCCGGCGCCGAGCAGCAGCAGCGCGGCGCCGATCACCGCCAGCAGGGCGGTCCGCAGGGGACTGCGCCCCGGCGCGGCGGCGGGGGGCTGCTCGGCGGTCTCGGTCGGCTCGGCGGTCATCGTCATCTCAGGGGGTGCCGCTGCTGCTCTCGGCGGTCGGCGTGGTCGCCATGTCGCTGGACCCCACCGGCGCGCTCTCCTGGCCGGCGACCAGCGGGCTGGCCGCGAACTGCGGGTTCTCGCAGCTGGCGCCGATCTCCGGGTAGGCGTTGTCGACCTCGGAGTTGAAGGTCATCAGATCGGCGAACTGCTCGACGCGCTCGTCGGTGGCCGAGTCGACCTTCAGCTGGTGGTTCCAGGACTGGAGGCTCACGGCGGTGTCGAGGCCCGCGTACGGCGAGAGCATGCGGCCGGCCTCGCCGTCGACCAGCTCGGCCAGCCGGTCGATGTCCTCCTGGCTGACCAGGTCGGGGTTGTAGGTGATCCAGACGGCGCCGTGCTCGAGGCTGTGCACCGCGTTCTCGTGCCGGACGTCGACGGTGTAGACGGTGCCGGTGCAGTCGGCCCAGACGCCGTCGTGCGGCCCGCCCACCGGCGGCGACTCGGTGTACTCGACCGGGGTGGTGACGTGCTGCTGGCCGGCGGCGTACTCGAAGGCCTGCACGCCCTCGATCTCGTCGATCGACGTCACGCGGCCCTCGTTGGCCTTGTTCACCCGGATGGTCGCGTAGGTGATGACCGCGGCGGCGAAGACGACGACGGCGACCGCGGCGGCGATGAGGCCCCAGGGCTTGCGCTGCGCCGTGACGACCTGCGTCGGCGGCCGGGTGCGGCCGCCCTTGCGCGCGGTGCCGCTGCCGGCGCCCGCGGGCCGGGAGCCGCTCGAGCTGCCGGACCGGCTCGACCCCCCGCGGGTCTCGCCGCGCGTCGCGCGGGCGTTGTCGGGCTTGCGGTCCTTGGCCAAGGCCACTCCTCGTGCTGGGCGCGGTCGCGCCGCTGTCGTCGGGCGCAGAGGCCCTCCATCCGCGCGGGAGTCTAGGTCGGCATGCTGTGCGGACCGCGGAACCGCAGGACCTCCGGCGGGGGACGTCCGACACACGGCGGCCGGGGCGGGACGGCCGCTCAGTACGCTCGACCGGTGACACCCGAGCAGCTGCGCGACGTCGTCCGGACCGCCGTGGCCGCGGCCGTCGACCGAGGCGCGCTGTCGGTCGAGGTCCCCGACGACGTCCTCGTCGAGCGCCCGAAGAACCCCGAGCACGGCGATTACGCCACCAACGTGGCCCTGCGCCTGGCCAAGGCCGCCGGCCGCCCGCCCCGCGAGGTGGCCGAGGCGCTGGCCGCCGAGCTGCGGGCGCACGAGGGCATCGCGTCGGTCGACATCGCCGGCCCCGGCTTCCTGAACCTGGTGCTGGCCAAGGACGCCCTAGGCCGGATCGCCGTCCGGGCGGTGACGGCGGGGGAGGCCTACGGCCGCACCGACGTACTCGCCGGGCAGCGGCTGAACCTGGAGTTCGTCTCGGCCAACCCGACCGGGCCGGTGCACATCGGCGGCAGCCGGTGGGCGGCGGTCGGCGACGCGATCGGCCGGCTGCTCGAGGCCAGCGGGGCCGCGGTGACCCGCGAGTACTACATCAACGACGCCGGCGCCCAGATCGACCGGTTCGCGCGCAGCCTGCAGGCCGCGGCCAACGGCCGGCCGGTGCCCGAGGACGGCTACGGCGGCACCTACATCGCCGACATCGCGGCTTCCGTGGTGGCCGAGGTGCCCGACCTGCTCGCCCGCGACGAGGCCGAGCAGGTGCAGGTCTTCCGCGACCGCGGCGTCGCGCTGATGCTCGACGAGATCCGCCGGTCGATGGAGGACTTCGGCGTCGACTTCGACGTGTGGTTCAGCGAGAAGTCGCTCTACGAGACCGGCGCGGTGGACAAGGCCCTGGCCCGGCTGCGGGAGCAGGGGCACGTCTACGAGGCCGACGGCGCGGTGTGGCTGCGCACGACCGACTTCGCCGACGACAAGGACCGCGTGCTCGTCAAGGCCGACGGCGAGACGACGTACTTCGCCTCCGACTGCGCCTACTACCTCGACAAGCGGGCGCGGGGCTTCGACAAGGCCGTGATCATGCTCGGCGCCGACCACTCCGGCTACGTCGGGCGCTACAAGGCCCTCGTCGCCGCCACCGGGGACGACCCGGCGCAGAACCTCGAGATCCTCATCGGCCAGCTGGTCAACCTGCTCCGCGGCGGCGAGCCCGTCCGGATGAGCAAGCGGGCCGGCACGATCGTGCTGCTCTCCGACCTGGTCGACGCGATCGGCGTCGACGCCGCGCGGTACGCGCTGGCCCGGGCCTCGGTCGACCAGCAGATCGACATCGACATCGACCTGTGGAGCCGGCAGACCAGTGACAACCCGGTCTTCTACGTGCAGTACGCGCACGCCCGGATCGCCTCGGTGCTGCGCAACGCCGCCGACCTGGGGCTGCCGCTGGGCGAGGCCGGCGCCGTCGACACCGCGCAGCTGTCGCACCCGCGCGAAGGCGACCTGCTGCGGGCGATCGGCGAGTTCCCGCGGGTGCTCTCCACCGCGGCCGAGCTGCGGGCGCCGCACCGCGTCGCCCGATACCTCGAGGAGCTGGCCGGCACCTACCACCGCTTCTACGACAACTGCCGCGTGCTGCCCCGCGGCGACGAGGAGGTGGGCCCGCTGAACACCGCGCGGCTGTGGCTCTGCGCCGCCACCGCGGTCGTGCTGCGCAACGGGCTGGGCGTCCTCGGCGTCTCCGCGCCGGAGCGGATGTGAGGGCGCACCCCGCGGGTCCCCTGCACGGGAACCTGCAGCAGCCCACGCCCGCTGGTCCGCCGCCGGCCGACCTCGGCGTCGTCGACCCGCACGTGTGGCCGCGCACGGCCGAGCGGGTCGACGGCGAGCTGCACCTCGGCGGCCGGCCGGTGACCGAGCTGGCCCGCGAGCACGGCACCCCGCTGTTCGTGCTCGACGAGTCCGACTTCCGCGGCCGGGCCGCCGACTTCGCCGCGGCCTTCGACGGCGCCGACGTCCACTACGCCTCCAAGGCGTTCCTGTGCGGGCAGGTGGCCCGCTGGATCGCCGAGGACGGGCTGCACCTCGACGCCTGCTCCGGCAACGAGCTGGCCCTGGCGCTGGCGGCCGGCTTCCCGGCCGCGCGGATCGCCCTGCACGGCAACAACAAGTCGCCGCTCGAGCTGCGCATGGCCGTCGAGGCCGGGATCGGCCGGATCGTCCTCGACTCCTTCGACGAGATCGAGCGCCTGGTCCCGCTGGCCGCCGCGCGCGTGGCCGCCGGGGGCGCCCCGGTCGCCGTCCTCGTCCGGGCCACCGTCGGCATCGAGGCGCACACCCACGAGTTCATCGCCACCGCGCACGAGGACCAGAAGTTCGGCTTCTCGCTGGCCACCGGCGACGCGCTGACCGCCGCGGTCCGGGTGATCCGCGAGCCGGCGCTGCACCTCGCCGGCCTGCACAGCCACATCGGCTCGCAGATCTTCGACACAGCCGGGTTCGAGGCCGCCGCGCACCGCGTCGTCGGCCTGCTCGGGCAGGTCCGCCAGGCCACCGGCGAGGCGCTCGGCGAGCTCAACCTCGGCGGCGGGTTCGGCATCGCCTACCTCTCCGACGACGACCCGGTGAGCCCGCACGACGTCGCGGCGAGGCTGCGCGCCGTCGTCGCCGCCGAGTGCGCGGCGCTCGACCTGCCGGTCCCGCGGCTGGCCGTCGAGCCCGGGCGGGCCATCGCCGGGCCGGGCACCGTCACCCTGTACGAGATCGGCACGATCAAGCCGGTCCGGCTCGGGGCCAGCGGCACCCCGGGTGCGCCGCTGGTGCGCAACTACGTGTCCGTCGACGGCGGGATGAGCGACAACATCCGCACCGCCCTCTACGACGCCGCCTACACCTGCGTGCTGGCCAACCGCACCTCCGACGCCCCGCCCGCGCTGTGCCGGGTGGTGGGCAAGCACTGCGAGAGCGGTGACATCCTGGTCCGGGACCTGTGGCTGCCCTCCGACGTGCAGCCCGGCGACCTGCTGGCGGTCGCCGCCACGGGCGCCTACTGCTGGTCGATGGCGAGCAACTACAACTACCTGCTCAAGCCCCCGGTGGTGGCTGTGCGGAACGGCACTGCCACCGAGGTGGTGCGGCGTCAGACACTGTCCGACGTGTTCGCCCTCGACGCGGTCCTGGCCGACGTGCCCGCGCCCACCCCCGCGCCCTCCCAGCCGGCGCCCGAGCACGCGGTGGTGCGGTCGTGACGCCGGCGCTGCGCGTCGCGCTGCTGGGCTGCGGCACCGTCGGCTCGGCGGTGCTGCGGCTGATCGCGGAGCAGGGGGAGGACCTGGCCGCCCGCATCGGCCGCCGGGTCGAGGTGGTGGGGGTCGCCGTCCGCCGTCCCGACCACCACCCCGACGTCCCGGCGGAGCTGCTCACCACCGACGCCGAGGCGCTGGTCACCCGCGACGACGTGGACCTCGTCGTCGAGGTGATCGGCGGCATCGAGCCGGCGCGCACCCTGCTGCTGGCCGCCTTCGAGGCCGGCAAGCCCGTGGTGAGCGCCAACAAGGCGCTGCTGGCCGAGGACGGCGTCGCGCTGCACTCCGCCGCGGCCAAGGCCGGCGTCGACCTGTACTACGAGGCCGCCGTCGCCGGCGCGATCCCGCTGCTGCGCCCGCTGCGCGAGTCGCTGGCTGGCGACCAGCTGCGGCGCGTCGTCGGCATCGTCAACGGGACGACGAACTACATCCTCTCCCGCATGGCCGAGACCGGCGCCGGTTTCACCGAGGCGCTGGCCGAGGCCACCGAGCTCGGGTACGCCGAGGCCGACCCCACCGCCGACGTCGACGGCTTCGACGCCGCCTCCAAGGCCGCGATCCTCGCCTCGCTGGCGTTCCACACCCCGGTCTCCGGCACCGACGTCTACCGCGAGGGCATCTCGGCGGTGACCGCGACCGACGTCGCGCGGGCCGCCGAGATCGGCTGCGTGGTCAAGCTGCTGGCCATCTGCGAGCGGGTGGCGGGGGAGGACGGCGACTCGGTGGCCGTCCGCGTGCACCCGGCGATGATCCCGACCTCGCACCCGCTGGCCGGGGTCAACGGCGCGTTCAACGCCGTGTACGTCGAGGCCGAGGCGGCCGGGCAGCTGATGTTCTACGGGCAGGGGGCCGGCGGTGAGCCCACCGCCAGCGCCGTCCTCGGCGACCTGGTCGCGGTGGCGCGCAACCGGCTGGCCGGTGCGCCCGGCCCGGCCGTCACCTCCTACGCGGGGCTGCCCGCGCGGCCGATCGCCGAGACCCCGACCCGCTACCACGTGAGCCTCGACGTCGCCGACCGCCCGGGTGTGCTCGCGGCGGTCGCGCACGAGTTCGCCGAGCAGGGGGTGAGCATCGCGACCGTCCGCCAGGACGGGCACGGCGACGCCGCCACGCTCGTGATCGTCACCCACAGCGCCCCGGACGCCGCCCTGTCGGCGACGGTCGCCGCGCTGCAGGAGATGCCCGCGGTCCGCGGGGTGACCAGCGTGCTTCGGGTGGAGGGCCTGACGTGACCGGGCGTGCGAGGCCACGCGGGGGCAGAGCACCGTCGGGCATGACGACGACGAGCGTCAGCGAGGAGTTGTCGTGACCGTTCCGAGGACCGTCTCGCCGTTCTGGCCGGGGCTGATCGAGGCCTACCGCTCCCGGCTGCCGGTCAGCGACACCACCCCGGTGGTGACGCTGCAGGAGGGCGCGACCCCGCTGGTGCCCGCGCCCGAGATCTCGCGGCTGACCGGCTGCGAGGTCTACCTCAAGGTGGAGGGCGCCAACCCGACCGGCTCCTTCAAGGACCGCGGCATGACGATGGCCATCACCAAGGCCGTCGAGGAGGGGTCGCAGGCGGTCATCTGCGCCTCGACCGGCAACACCAGCGCCAGCGCCGCGGCCTACGCCGCGCGCGCCGGCCTGGTCTGCGCCGTCCTCGTGCCGCAGGGCAAGATCGCCACCGGCAAGCTCGCCCAGGCGCTGGTCCACGGCGCCCAGCTGCTGCAGGTGCAGGGCAACTTCGACGACTGCCTGGCCCTGGCCAGCAAGCTGGCCATCGACTACCCGGTCAGCCTGGTCAACAGCGTCAACCAGTACCGGATCGAGGGGCAGAAGACCGCCTCGTTCGAGGTCGTCGACGTCCTCGGCGACGCCCCCGACGTCCACTGCCTGCCCGTGGGCAACGCCGGCAACATCACCGCCTACTGGCAGGGCTACCGCGAGTACGCCGCCGACGGGCCGGCGACGAAGCTGCCGCGGATGTGGGGCTTCCAGGCCGCCGGCGCCGCGCCCATCGTCACCGGCCAGGTGGTCGAGCAGCCGTCGACGATCGCCACCGCCATCCGCATCGGCAACCCGGCGTCCTGGACCAAGGCGCTGGCCGCCCGCGACGAGTCCGGCGGCCGGATCGACGCCGTCACCGACCGGGCGATCCTGGCCGCGTACCGGCTGCTCGCCCGCAAGGAGGCGGTGTTCGTCGAGCCGGCCTCGGCGGCCTCGGTCGCGGGGCTGCTGCAGGTCGCCCAGGCGGGGGAGCTGCCCGCCGGCTCGCGGGTGGTCTGCACGGTGACCGGCAACGGGCTCAAGGACCCGGAGTGGGCCATCTCCGGCGCGCCCGCCCCGGTGTCGATCCCGGTGGACGCGGGCGCGGCCGCGGTCCAGCTGGGCCTGTGACGGCCGGCGTCCGGGTCCGGGTGCCCGCGACCAGCGCGAACCTGGGCCCGGCGTTCGACTGCGCCGGCCTGGCGCTGTCGCTCCACGACGTCCTGGAGTTCACCGTCACCGACGGCGGGCTGTCGGTCGAGGTGACCGGCGTCGGCGCCGGCGAGCTGCCCACCGACGAGTCGCACATGGTGGTCCGTGCGTTCCGGGCCGCCTGCGACGAGCTCGGCTGGGCCCCGCCGGGGCTGCGGCTGTCGGCCGCCAACGAGATCCCGCAGGGGCGGGGGCTGGGCTCCTCGGCGGCCGCGGTCGTCGCCGGCGTGTACGCCGCCTGGGCGCTGTGCCCCGACGTCGAGACCGTCGACGGCGACGCGGTCCTGCGGCTCACCACCGAGCTCGAGGGGCACCCCGACAACGTGGCCGCGTGCCTGCTCGGCGGCGCCACCCTCTCGTGGCTGACGGCGGACGGCGCCCGCGCCGACAGCTTCGACGTCGCCCCCGACATCGCGCCGGTCGTGTTCGTGCCGGCCGCCACCCTGTCGACGCACGTGGCGCGCGGCCTGCTGCCGGAGGTCGTGCCGCACGCCGACGCCGCGTTCAACGCGGGCCGGGCCGCGCTGCTGGTGCACGCGCTGACGCGGGAGCCGGGGTTCCTGCTCGAGGCCACCGAGGACCGGCTGCACCAGCGGCAGCGCGGCGCCGCGATGCCCGCGTCGCTCGAGCTCGTCGACCGGCTGCGGGCGGCCGGGCACGCCGCCGTCGTCTCCGGCGCCGGCCCGAGCGTGCTGGTCCTCGCCCGGCGCCCCTCCGTCGTGGGGGTGACCGAACTCACCCCTGCGGGGTGGCGGGCGCTGCCGCTCGACGTCGATCCGACCGGCGCGGGCGTACTCTCGGTGCAGGGCGCTCGTGGAGCAGAGGTATCGTCCTGATAACGAGGAACACGCCGGGACCGACCGGTGTTGTCGTGTCCGTGGGTCGCGTCTAGGCTCACGACGTAGCCGCCCCCAGGGGCGAGCCTCGCGCGGGGCGTTGCAGACGAACACCATCCGTCGCCGCTGATCCGCCTCGCACCCATGAGATCCGTCTTCTTCGGTGTCCCCTCTTCCCGACGGAGCCGACGAGGACGGGTCACCCCCTGCGCCAGTGGGCGCAGGTCACCGCAGGGAAGGACCTGTACGTGAGTGAAAGCACCGACCTCGCCGTGACCGGCGCGCAGGACGCGCCCGGCTCGAGCGGGGCACCTGCCGCTTCTGGGACGGCGGGACGTTCCCGTCGCCGCGGCAGCGGGCTGTCGGGGATGCTGCTGCCCGAGCTGCAGCAGCTGGCAGCCGAACTGGGCATCACCGGCACCGGCCGGATGCGCAAGGGCGACCTGGTCGCCGCCATCTCCGCCCGCCAGGTCGGGAGCGAGGCCAACGGCTCCGTGCCGGCACCCGCCGCCCCCGCCGAGGGCACCGTGAACGGGCGCACCGGCGCCCCCACCGCGGCCGAGCCGCTGGAGGCCCCGGTCAGCGGCGGCGCCAACTCCGGTCCGGTCGTGGGTGACACCACGAGCGCTCCCGCCCGCCGGCGCCGCGGCGCCAGCCGGCCCGCCGGCTCCCCGTCCGCCGAGGACGCCCCCGAGGCGCCCGCCGCCGAGGCCCCCGCGCCCGTCGAGAGCGCGGCCCCGGCCGACACGGCCGCCCCCGCCGAGGAACGCACCGACGGCGACCGTCCGGCCCGCACCCGTGACCGCGACCGGAACCGTCGCGACAACCGGGACGGCGACCGCGTCGAGGGTGACCGTCCGGCCCGCACCCGCGACCGCGACGGCGGCCGGGCCGAGAGCCGCGACGGCGGCCGGGCCGAGGGCCGTGCCGAGGGCCGCGACGGTGGCCGTGCCGAGGGCCGCGACGGTGGCCGTGCCGAGAGCCGCGACGGTGGCCGTGCCGAGAGCCGCGACGGCGGCAACCGCGGCCCCGACCGCGGCGACCGCCCGGCCAACCGGAGCGACAACCGCACCGACCGCGGTGACCGCACCGACCGCGACGGCGGCCGCAACGACCGCGACGAGGACGACGACGACTTCGAGGGCGGCCGCGGCCGCCGCGGGCGCCGCTACCGCGACCGCAACCGGCGCGGGCGCGACCGCTTCGACCAGACCGAGCCGACCATCAGCGACGACGACGTCCTGCTGCCGGTCGCCGGCATCCTCGACGTCCTGGACAACTACGCGTTCGTGCGCACGTCCGGCTACCTGACCGGCCCGAACGACGTCTACGTGTCGCTGTCGCAGGTGCGCCGCTACGGCCTGCGCCGCGGCGACGCCATCACCGGCGCCGTCCGGCAGCCGCGCGAGGGCGAGCGCAAGGACAAGTACAACGCCCTCGTCCGCCTCGACACGGTCAACGGCCTGGACCCCGAGCAGGCGCGCCAGCGCCCGGAGTTCCACAAGCTGACCCCGCTCTACCCGCAGGAGCGCCTGCGGCTGGAGACCGAGGCGCACCAGCTGACCACCCGGGTCATCGACCTGGTCATGCCGATCGGCAAGGGCCAGCGCGCGCTGATCGTCTCGCCGCCGAAGGCCGGCAAGACGATGGTGCTGCAGGCGATCGCCAACGCGATCACCCGCAACAACCCCGAGTGCCACCTCATGGTCGTCCTCGTCGACGAGCGGCCCGAGGAGGTCACCGACATGCAGCGCTCGGTGAAGGGCGAGGTCATCGCCTCGACCTTCGACCGGCCGCCGTCGGACCACACCACGGTCGCCGAGCTGTCCATCGAGCGGGCCAAGCGCCTGGTCGAGATGGGCCACGACGTCGTCGTCCTGCTCGACTCGATCACCCGGCTGGGCCGCGCCTACAACCTGGCGGCCCCCGCCAGCGGGCGCATCCTCTCCGGCGGTGTCGACTCGACCGCGCTGTACCCGCCCAAGCGGTTCCTGGGTGCGGCCCGCAACATCGAGCACGGCGGCTCGCTGACGATCATCGCCTCGGCGCTGGTCGAGACCGGGTCCACCATGGACACGGTCATCTTCGAGGAGTTCAAGGGCACGGGCAACGCGGAGATCAAGCTCGACCGCCGGCTGGCGGACAAGCGGGTCTTCCCGGCCGTGGACGTCAACGCGTCGGGCACGCGCAAGGAGGAGATCCTCATGTCGCCCGACGAGCTGGCCATCCTCATCAAGCTGCGGCGGGTGCTCTCCGCGCTGGAGCCGCAGCAGGCCCTCGAGCTGCTGCTCGACAAGCTGCGGAAGACCCGCAACAACGTCGAGTTCCTCATGCAGATCCAGAAGACCACGCTGGGCCCGGGCAACGACTAGGAGGACCCCCTTCCTCCCCGGCCCTCGCGCGCGCTCGGGCCGGGGCCCTGGAAGGGGACCGTTCCAGCCCCTCACCACCTTCAGGGATACTGGTCGGCCGAGCCCGCCGGGCGGGGGCGGAATGCACCGCCGTCCGCCCGCGTTCGACCCGGTGAACCACACAGACTTCGCAGAAGAGGCGACTTCATGAAGCCCGACATCCACCCGGCCTACAACGTCACCACCGTGACCTGTGGCTGTGGCAACACGTTCCAGACCCGCAGCACCGCCCCCAACGGTCAGCTGACCGTCGAGGTCTGCTCGGCCTGCCACCCCTTCTACACCGGCAAGCAGAAGATCCTCGACACCGGTGGCCGCGTCGCCCGCTTCGAGAAGCGGTTCGGCAAGCGCACCGCCGGCGCCGGCAAGTAGCGACCCGCACGGCGCCCCTGCCCACCCCCCCCGGGTGGGGTCGGGCGGCGTTTCCAATTCCGCCCCAGTAGCTTTTGTTGGCCCAAACTGGCCCCCC
>NZ_JBJGZV010000073.1:0-13293 GCF_054050715.1 Blastococcus sp. SYSU D00669 | reverse complement strand
GGGCCCGCTCGGCGACCTCCGCGGCGATCACCGCGCACCGGTCGGCGTCCCGGGACCCGAGCAGCACCCGCTGCCCGGCCGCGGCCAGCCGCACCGCCAGCCCCCGGCCCTGCGGCCCGGTCCCCCCCAGCACCCCGACGACCAGTTCCTCGACCGCGCGCCCGTCCGTCATGCCGCGATCATGCCCGGACGGCTCGGGGCGACCGTCAGTCGCCCTCCCACCGGCGGTCCTCGGCGGTCAGCTTCTCCTCGCGCTCGGCGACCGACTGCAGCGCGTGCTCGGCCTCCTCGCGGGTGGCGTACGGCCCGAGCCGGTGCCGCTCGGCGCAGCCGTCCCGCGGCTCGACCGTGTGGTGCTTCAGGCAGAAGAACCAGGGACCCTCGGCCATGTCGGCCTCCTCGTCTCGGGGACCTCCATGCAAGCACGCAGCTCAGACGTCCACCATGACCTGGTCGTGCCGGGCGTAGAACGCCGTCCGCTCCTCGTCGCTCAGCTCGCGGCCGCTGCGGCGCAGCTCGGCGACCTCGGTGAAGAAGTTCTCCCGCGCGATGCCCGGGGCGAACAGGATGAGGAACGCGGTCTCCTCCTCGCCGTCGTTGCGGAACCCGTGCACACCGGTCTCGTGCACCAGGGCGAAGTCGCCGGCCCGGTAGGGCTGCCACCGCCCGCCGGCGTAGACCGTCAGCTCGCCGCTGAGCACGTAGAACGACTCCTTGAACGTCCGGTGGTAGTGCGGCGCCGCGCCCGCCGAGCGCGGCGCGACGCGGTACTCGAGGAGCCCGAAGCGGCCGCCGGTGGCGCTGCCGGGAGCCACCATGCGCAGGGAGCTGGTGGGGCCGTGGTCCACCAGCGGGTGCTCGACGACGGTGCGGACGTCGTAGAGCGACGGGTCGGGGTGCGACATGCACCCACCCTGGCACCGGGGGCCGTGTCGTGACAGCGGGTGACGACATCGGGAAGCCCACTGGAATTCACCTCCATGAGGCATCCTGCAGCGGTGCTCGACAGCGGCGCCGCGGAGACGGACCCCGGGTCGGGTCTGGCGGTGCTCGCCCGCGGACCCGAGCACCGGGTCGCCGCCCGGACCCTGGCGACCCTGCTCTTCCTCGCCGGGCTGATCGGCTCGGCGAACCTGTTCGTCGACGACATGGTCCGCCAGAGCGAACGGTGGCTCTACGGCGGCACGATGGCCCTCTGCATGGGGCTGGCCGTGCTGCTGGCCCTGCGCCGGAGCGCCACCCGGCCGCAGACCTTCGCCCTCGTGCTGCTCGGTGACCTGGTCTACGTCGTGGTCAGCCGCTGCCTGGCCGACCCGATCCACTACACGACCCCGCTGGCCCTGCTGTTCCCCTGCTTCGTCGCGGCCTGGTTCCTCGGCCGGTGGCAGTTCGCCGTCAACCTCGTGGTCACCCCGATCGCCGTCGTCCTGGCGCTGGTCCAGACGCACCACGAGACCACCGGTCTGACCGTCCAGCTGGTGGTGAACTCGGGCATCCTCACGGTCGTCTCGCTCGCGGTCTTCGTGCTGCGCCGGCGCGTGGAACGGCTGATCGACGCCATGCGGGCGCTGTCGGTGCGCGATCCGCTCACCGGGTTGCACAACCGCCGCTACCTGGTCGACCAGGCGCCCCGGGTGTGGCGGCAGGCCCGCCGCGACGGCACGCGGGTCGCCGCGATGGTGCTCGACCTCGACCACTTCAAGGCGCTCAACGACCTCCACGGGCACGCCGCCGGGGACGGCGTGCTGCGCACGGTGGCCGCCGCGCTCGCGGCGAGCGTGCGGCCCGCCGACGTCCTGGCCCGCACCGGGGGTGAGGAGTTCGTCGTCCTCGGCCTGGTCGGCGATGCGGCCGAGGCCGGCCACCTGGCCGAGCGGCTGAGGGCGGCCGTCGCCGCCGCCCGCACCCAGGAGGGGCACGCGGTGACCGCGTCGATCGGCGTCGCGCTGACCCGTCCGGCGGACGGTGAGGACGTCCCCGGGGCGCTGTGGCGGCTGGTCGACCGCGCCGACGCGGCGATGTACGAGGCCAAGCAGCAGGGCCGCGACCGGGTGGCCGCCCAGCAGCTGCCGCACCCGCGGCCGGCCCGCGTCGTCGAGCCGCCGTCCCCGCCGGAGCCGGTGCGCGACCCGTTCCCGGAGACCCCGGCCAGCGACGTCGCGTAGGGCGTTCGACCGGTGGGCCGGCCGGTTGTCTGCTTCGCTGTCCGCATGACCCTCGTCGCGCCCGACCCGACGCGCACGGTGCCGCTGCCGCTGCGCGAGCAGGCCGAGGTCCGCGACCGGTGGCTGACCGAGCGGCTGCTCGACCTGCTGCCGGGGCTGATGGACCGCGCCGGCATCGACCTGTGGCTGGTCGTGGGCCGGGAGTACAACGAGGACCCGGTCCTCCCCACGCTGCTCCCGGCCACCTGGCTGTCGGCGCGGAGGCGGACCATCCTCGCCCTGCACCGCAGCGACGACGGCGTCACGGCCGCGGCGGTCTCCCGCTACCCGGTCGGCCTGTTCGTGCCCGCCTGGTCCCCCGACGAGGACGCCGGGGTGCCGGCCGAGGAGTCGCAGTGGGCGGTGGTGCGCCGGATCGTCGAGCAGGCCGATCCCCGGCGGATCGGCATCGACGTGTCGGCCGACTTCGCGCTCGCCGACGGGCTCTCGCACACCGAGTTCGGGCAGCTGACCGCCGCGCTCGGCCGCTACGCCGAGCGGCTGGTCCCGGCCGAGGAGCTCGCGGTCAGCTGGCTGGAGACCCGGCTGCCCGGCGAGATCGCGGCGCTGCACGCGCTCAACCGGCTGGCCCACCAGGTGATCGCCGAGGCCTACTCCCCCACCGCCATCACCGTGGGGGTGACGACGGCGTTGGACCTCGCCTGGTGGATCCGGCAGCGCTTCGCCGACCTGGGCGTGGCCGCCTGGTTCCAGCCCACCGTCGGCCTGCAGCGGGCCGGCGTCCCGCTGGTCGAGGAGCGCGGGACGACGCTGCCCGCCGTCCCCTTCGACGCGGTGATCGAGCCCGGCGACCTCGTGCACTGCGACGTCGGGCTCACCAGCCTGGGGCTGGCCACCGACACCCAGCGCAACTGCTACGTGCTGCGGCCCGGCGAGACGCAGGCACCGGCCGGGCTGCGGGCGGCGCTGGCCGTCGGCAACCGCATGCAGGACCTGACGACGGCGGCGATGGTCCCCGGCCGCACCGGTGACGAGGTGCTCGCCGCCGCCCGGGCCGCCGCGGCCGCCGACGGCATCGACGGCGACGTCTACTCCCACCCGGTCGGCTACCACGGCCACGGCGCCGGCCCGGCGATCGGCCTGTGGGACCAGCAGGGCGGCGTCCCGGGGGCGGGTGCACGGCGGCTGCGGCCCGACACCGTCTACGCGCTCGAGCTGTGCGTGCGGGCACCGGTGCCCGAGTGGGGCGGGCAGACGGTGCGGATGGCCCTGGAGCAGGGCGTCGCGCTCACCGCGGACGGCGTCGAGTACCTCGACGACCGGCAGACCGAGCTGGTCGTCGTCCCGGGCGGCTGAGCGCGGCGGGGCCTACTTCTTCTTCTTGCGCGCGTCCGTGGTCTTCTTGCCGTTCGCCTTCTGGATGGCGTCGACGAGCTCCTTCTTCTTCATCGTGGAGCGGCCGGAGATCGACAGCTTCTTGGCGACGTCGAGCAGGTGCGACTTGGGCGCGTTGGCGTCGACGCCGCCCTTGGTCTTCCGGCCCGTGTCCCGGCCGCCGGCGGCCTGCGCGTCGGACGGGCCCTTGCGCCCGCCGGCCTTCTTCTCCCAGTGGTCGCCGACCTTCTCGAAGCTGTGCTTGACCGCGGCCCACGCCACCTGGTTGGCGCGCCGCTCGTCGCCGTACTCGTCGAGCGCCGAGTCGTGCGCCTTGGCGTAGGTGCGCTGCGCCTTGGCCGGCGAGCGCTTGAGGGTGCCGGGCAGCTCGCTCTTCTTCGCGGTGCCCTTGGTCGTGGTCTTCGGCATGACCGCTCCTCTCGTGATCACGAACGGCCCTACCCGCGGTCCTCCGGCGTCATTCCCGCAGGTCCGGGCCTCACCCGATGAGGTACCGGCTCCAGAACGCCCGCTCCTCGACGGTCAGCGCGCGCGAGGTGTCGGTGGCGGTGTCGAACAGGACGAGGACGGCGTCGAGCCGGATCGCCGCCTCGCCGTCCTGCACCAGCTCCTGGCGCATGGTGAACGACTTGGTGCCGAGGCGGGTCACCCAGCTGCGCACCAGCAGCTGCTCGCCGGCGCGGTAGTAGAGCTGGCGCAGGTAGTCGACCTCGAGCCGGGCGAGGATGACGCCCGGCTGCCCGCCGGCGGCGACGCCCGGGGCCTCGGCCGCCACCGCCAGGCGGGCGTCCTCCAGCAGGCCGAGGGCCCGCGCGTGGTTGACGTGCCCGTAGACGTCGGGGTCGGACCAGCGCAGCTGGACCCGGTGCTCGTGGACGCCGTGTTCGTGGACCTCGCTCAGGGCAGGTCCGCCGTGTCCGACGACTGCCGGTGGCCGCCCTGGGCGTCGTCGGGGTCGGTGTGCACCGTGCGCTCCTCGGACTCGGCGAGGATCACCTCGGCGGCGACCTCCTCCATGCCGCTGCCCTTCATCTCCTGCTCCTCGGGCAGCAGCTGGGCGCGGGTCCCGATGTTGCCCTCGGTGACGTTGGCCAGCGCCTCGGGGCTCGGCTCCTTGTTCGTCGTCATGACCGCGCCCTCCTCAGAACCGCTGCTGCTCGGTGCCCAGCCCGAGCGCCTGGGCGACCGCCTGCACGTTCTCGAACCGCTCGCCCCCGGGCAGCCGGCGCAGGTCGGCGAGGACGCCGTCGGGGGCGTGGTTCTCCGTCGCCCGGGTGACGAGCTCGTCGCGGTCGGCCGGCCACACCTCCTTGCCCAGGTGCTCGGCGAGCGCGGCCCGCCGGTCGAGCCCGGCCTGGTCGGTGCCCGGCGCGGTCGCGGGCCGGTGCGGATCGCTCATGCGTCCTGCCCTCCCGGGGTGGAGGCGTCGGTGTAGCGCAGGACGGCGGCCACCGGGATGTCCCCGGGCATCGCCGCACGGGGCACGACGACGACGTCGGCGGAGCTGGCGACGGCGGCGGCGAGCAGCGCGCGCTCGGCCGGCACCGAGTGGGACTCCTGGCTGCCGAGCGCCTCGAGGTCGCCGTGGTCGACGCCGAGCTCCAGGGGCGAGCCGCCCACGAGAAGCTTCTCGTCGTCCTGCTGGTCGGCGAGGACCAGCGTCTCGACCTGGCCCTTGCGCAGGGCCTCGACGACCGGCGCCGTGCCGGTCACCGACAGCCCGTGCGCGGACGCGGCCTCGACCTGCTCGACCGCGCGGGCCTCCTCGTGGGCCTCGTGCTCGGCGAGCAGCTCGACCTCGCGCCGCTGGACGGGCTCGAGGTCGGCGCCGGCGGCGCGCCCGCCCTCGTCCATGCTGACGACCAGGTCCTTCCAGAGCTCGCTGGCCCGGTCGGTGAGGATCTGCCGGGCCCGGATGTCCCCCGCGACGAGGACGAACTCCGGCTGGAGCCGGCGGACCATCGAGGCGATGCTCTCCGCCACGTTGTCGGCGTTGTGGACCCACTTGTTCTCGGCGTTGTGCTGGTAGCGGTGGTGCGCCCAGCCGCCGCCCTGGAACTTGCGGATCTGGAAGCTGTCGCCCTCCACCTCCTTCTCCTCGATCGTCTGGCCGGGGCGGGCCGACACGGTGATGTCGGCGCCTACGCGGTCGACGACCGCGACGATGTGCGGGATCCGGCCGGGCAGCTGCCGGAGCACCGGCAGCAGGTCGGGCTGGGGCGACCACTCGGCGAGCTCCTGACGCGGCTGGTCGACCAGCGGGGAGTCGAGCACCACCGTGCCGTCGGCGGCCACGACGACCGCCCGGCCGCGCCACGTGCCGGCCTCACCGCCGTCGTTGCCCTCCAGCAGCCGCCCGCGGACCGCCTCGACCACCGCCTCGGGGGCGCCCTGCTCGGCCAGCTTCTCGGCCACCGCGCGGACCCGCAGGTCCAGCTCGGTGTCGGCGTTCTCGGTCGTGTGCGTCACGTCGGCGCAGACCGTGGCGTAGGGCCCGGGTGCGGAGAACACGGGCTCCAGGAACGACACGTCCATGGGTGCGGACAACTCCTCGGTCGGCTCGGGTGGACCAGCTCGGGCGCGCACGAGCGGCGCCCGGTCGTGGTCGCCGCCTACCCAGCGACCGTCCCCTCACACCCCGGGTTCGGATGCCGGGGGCACGGGTAGGCGGTCGGCATGACCGAGCACGACCAGCTCCCCCTGCCCGACTACGACCACCTGCCGCTCGGCGGGCTGACGTCGCGGATCCGCACCCTGGACGAGGCGGGTGTGCAGACCCTCCTGGAGTACGAGCAGGCGCACGGCAACCGGCTGCCGGTGGTTGAGGTGCTGCGGAACCGGCTCGAGGGTCTCCGCAACGGCGCGCAGCCGTCCGGCGGCGACCCGGCCGCCGACGTCGCCGCCGAGGCGCCGGTGCACGCCGCCGGCGGGTCCAAGGTGTCCCAGGCGACCTCCGGCCCGCCGATGAACCCGCCGTCCCAGGGCGACCCGACCAACCCGGCCCAGCCGCGCACCACCGGCTGAGGGAGCTACTCGCTGAACGCCTCGACGATGCGCATCACCGCCGGGGTGAGCAGCACGATGAACAGCGTCGGCAGGATGCAGAGGATCAGCGGGAAGATCACCTTGACCGGGATCTGCATCGCCCTCTCCTCGGCGCGCTGACGCCGCTTGAGCCGCATCTCCTGCGCCTGGGTGCGCAGCACGTCGGCGATGGAGATGCCGTACTGGTCGGCCTGGACGACGGCGTGCACGAACCGCCGCAGGTCCGGCACGCCGGTCCGCTCGGCCAGTGCCAGGTAGGCCTCCCGGCGGGGCTGGCCGACGGCGATGTCCTGCAGCGTCCGCACGAGCTCCTCGGCCAGCGCGCCGCGGCCGTTGCGGGCGGTGCGGGCCATCGCCGCCTCGAACCCCAGACCCGCCTCGACGGCGATGGTCATCTGGTCGAGCGTGTCGGCCAGCTCCAGGGTGATCGCCTGCTGCCGCTCCTGCCCGCGGCTGAGCACGAGGAGGTCGGGCACGAAGTAGCTGACGAGCGTGACCGTGCCCATCAGCAGCAGCACCGGCAGCCCGGGCCGTGCCGAGTACAGGAGCACACCCAGCGCGCCGGCGACCGCGGCGAGCACGAGCTTGGCGGCGACCAGCCGGGCCAGCGGCCAGGACGGCGGTCGCCCGGCGGTGGCCAGCAGGCGGTCGAGGCGGGAGACGGTGCCGCCGGGCGTGAGCGCGCGGGCCAGCCGTGCCCCGGTGCCCGGTCCGGTCCGCACGGCCCCCGCGGCGGCGGGTTCGTAGCCGCGCACCAGGTTGTCGCGGACGGCGGTGGTGCCCCCGTCGGGCCGGGCGAGCAGGGCCCAGCCGAGCAGCGGCACGGCGAGGCCGGCCGCGACCGCGGCGGCCAGGACGAGGATCGGCAGGTCGCTCATCAGAACCGGATGCTCACCATCTTCTTGAGCCACAGCGCGCCCACGACCAGCAGGCCGCCGGCGACGAACAGCATCAGCCAGCCGACCGGCGTCTCGGTGAACACCGAGAGGTACTCCGGGTTGGTGGCCGAGATGAACAGGCAGACGACGAACGGCAGCGCCATCAGCACGATCGCCGACAGCTTGCCCTCGGCCGACAGCGCCTTGACCTGCCGGCGGATCGCGTTGCGCTCGCGGATGGTGCCGCTCACCGCGTCGAGCACCTCGGCGAGGTTGCCGCCGACCTCCCGCTGGATGGCGATGGCCTGGGCGACCCAGCTGAAGTCGTCGCTCTGCATGCGGGCGGCGGTCTCCTCCAGCGCCTCCACCAGGTCGCGCCCGACGCGGGTCTCGACGACGACGCGCGCGAACTCCTCGGACGTCGGCGCGGCCGCCTCCGTGGCGACCGAGTCGACCGCCCGCAGGATGCTGTGGCCGGCGCGCAGGCTGCTGGCCATCAGCTGCAGCGAGTCCTCCAGCTGGTCGGCGAAGGCGGCCCGCCGCCGCCCGGTCTTCAGCGACAGCCAGGCCTTCGCCCCGAGCGGGCCGGCCGCGGCGGCGAGGACGGCGACGACCGGTCCGCCGGCGAGCAGGCCGAGCGCGCCGAGGGCGACGGTGATCAGGGCGGTGAGCAGCACCAGGTCGGGCAGGCCCATCGCCACCCCGGCGCGCTCGAGCGCCGCCGTCCCGGCCGCCAGCCGCCCACGGCGGGCGAGCGCCTTGCCCACGGCCGCGTTCGCGGCCGCCCCGGCACCGGCGAACGCCGACGACGGCGGGGGCGCGAGCGCCGGGTCCAGCCGCGCCAGCGGCACCCGCGGCCGCCCGGACGGCACGACCGCCACCGCGAGCAGCACCAGCGCGGCGCTGAGCGCCGCGAGGCCGAGGACCAGGGGCACGGGCACGCTCACGCCCACCCCCGCGTCCGGGCCGGCTCGAGCATGCCGAACACGCGCGGCGAGACCTCGACGCCGAGCTCGGCGAACCGGTCGGTGAACCGCGGCCGCACGCCGGTGGGCACCGGCTTGCCGAGGAACCGGCCGGCCGGGTCGACCCCGGCGGAGTAGTCGAAGAGGAAGGCGTCCTGGAGGGTGACCGTCTCCCCCTCCATGCCCTGCACCTCGGTCACGTGGGTGACCCGGCGGGTGCCGTCGCGCAGCCGGGTCAGCTGGACGACCACGTCCACGGCGGAGGCGATCTGCTCCCGGATCGCGCGCAGCGGCAGGTCCATGCCGGCCATGAGCACGAGGGTCTCCAGGCGGGCGATGGCGTCGCGGGGCGAGTTGGCGTGCACCGTCGACAGCGAGCCGTCGTGGCCGGTGTTCATGGCCTGGAGCATGTCGAGGGACTCCCCGCCGCGGCACTCCCCCACCACGATCCGGTCGGGGCGCATCCGCAGCGAGTTGCGCACCAGGTCGCGGATGGTGATGGCCCCGCGGCCCTCGATGTTGGGCGGCCGGGACTCCAGGCGGACGACGTGCTCCTGCTGCAGCTGCAGCTCGACGGCGTCCTCGATGGTGACGATCCGCTCGCCCTCCGGGATGAACGAGGAGAGCACGTTGAGCAGCGTCGTCTTCCCCGTGCCGGTGCCGCCGGACACGATGATGTTGAGCCGGGCCTCGACGCAGGCCCGCAGCAGGTCGGCCATCTCGGGCGAGAGGGTGCCGAAGCCGATCAGGTCGTCGACCGAGAACGGGTCCTTGGCGAACTTGCGGATGGTCAGCGTCGAGCCGCTGAAGGCCAGCGGCGGGATGATCGCGTTGACCCGGGAGCCGTCGGCCAGCCGTGCGTCGACCAGCGGCGAGCTCTCGTCGATCCGCCGTCCGACCCGGGAGACGATCCGGTCGATCACCCGGCGCAGGTGCTCCTCCGACGAGAACCGGGCCGCCGTCCGGGTGAGCCGGCCGGCCTGCTCGACGTAGACCATGTCCGGCCCGTTGACCATGATCTCGCTGACGGCCTCGTCGTCGAGCAGCCGCTGCAGCGGGCCGAGGCCGAGGACGTCGTCGGCGAGCTCGGCGATCAGCCGCTGCCGCTCCTCGGGGCTGAGCGGCACCTTCTCCTCGTCGACGACGTCGTCGAGCTCGGCGAGCACCAGGGCGCGCATCGCGTCCTCCCCCAAGGAGGGGTCGTTCAGGCGGCTGCCGACGCGCTCGAACAGCGCCTTGCCGATCCGGTCCTTGAGCCGGGTCAGCGCGTCGGCGGGGGGCGGCTCGGCCGCCGCCGGGCGCGGCGGGGGCACGGCCGCGCGGCCGGGTTCGGACTGCTCGGGCGCCGAGTGCCGCCCGCGGGCCGCCTCGAGGCGGGACGTCAGGTTCACGACTCCGCCCGGTGCTTGGCCCGGCGCGACGAGCGCACGACCGGGGTGGCGGCGAACCGGCCGACGAGCCGGCGCAGCTCCTTGGTCATCGGGTCCTTGGTGCCGCTCTGCAGCAGTGGGACGCCCTGGTTGGTCGACGCCGGCACCGCGCGCGAGCGGGGCAGCACGACGTCGACCCCGCTGCCGATCGTGGTCTCGACGTCGCGGACCTGCAGGCCGCCCTTCGGGTCGTGGAAGTTCATGACCACGTGCCGGCCGGCCGGGATCATGCACAGCTCGCGCAGCACGTCGATCTCCTTGCGCAGCCCGCGGACGCCGGGGACGTCCATGCTGGTCAGCATCACCACGTCGGTCGCGCGGTCGAGCGCGGCCAGCGTCTGCTCCGACAGCCCGGGGGCGGTGTCGACGACGACGTAGCGGAACTCCCGCGCCAGCGCGGCGAGCAGCCGGCTCACGTCGGCGCCGGTCACGGTGTCCCCGGCCGCCGGTGACTCCGCGCCGCAGACGGCGTAGAGCCCGGTGGGGTGCTGGGTGAGGAAGGTCTTGAGGACGATGGTGTCCTCCGCCGCGGGACCGCGGACGACGTCCGGGAGCGTGTACTCGGGCACCAGGCTCAGCGCCGAGGCCACGTCGCCGAACTGGACGTCGAGGTCGACCAGCACGGTCGACTGCGGGGCGACCTGGGTCAGCCCGATCGCCAGGTTGGTGGACACGGTGGTCTTGCCGACCCCGCCCTTCGGCGAGGCCACGGTGATCACCCGGCCGGTGTAGCGGGCGGTCTCCTCCAGCGGCCGCAGCACCCGGCGGCGGTCGGCGGCGGTGCGCCCGGCCCGCTCGAACGCGGCCCGCAGCGCGTCGACGTCGGAGTCGGGCGCGATGACGTCGCGGACGCCGGCCCGCATCGCCTCCTGCCACAGCTCGGCCGACGGCGGCGCGACCAGCACCACGCTGATCCCCGGGCACTGCACGTCCAGCCGGGCGGCGAGCGAGAGCGCCTCGCCGGTCGCGGCCTCCGGCCCGACGACGAGCACCTCGGGCAGCTCGCCGTCGGTCAGCTGCTCGAACAGCCGGATCGGGTCGGCCGGCAGCCGGCCGGGGGCCAGCTGCAGCACGTCGCCGTCGGCCGCCTCCTTGACGCGCAGCGCCAGCTCCTCGCCGGCCGCGCCCAGCACCACCCGGCTCATCGGGGCCGCCCCGAGTACACGTCGACCTGGGTGAGCACCTGCGTGCCGCTGTTGTCGGCGCCCTCGGGCTCCAGCGACAGCCACAGCGAGCCGTGCTCGGCGCCGAAGACGACCGCCTCGGCGTCGCGGGCCAGCACGGCGAGGGTGACCAGCAGGCTGGAGCTCGGGGCCGCGGAGCCGGCGCTGGCCGTCTCCGTCTCCTCCGTCGGCGCCGCCGGGGCGCCCTGCACCTGGGTGACGAGGACGTCGTGCAGCACGCCGTGCGTGGTCGCCGTCCCGTCGTCGAACTTCAGCGACAGGTAGACCCCGACGGTGTCGCCGGCGGCGAGCCGCCCGCCGACCGCGCGCTGGGGGTCGAGCAGGACGCTGATCTCCTGCAGCCCCGCCGGCACGTCGACGGTGCCAGGGGCGCGCAGGTCGGAGGGGTGGGCGAACCGGCTGCCGAGCAGCTGCTCCCCCGGCTGGAGGTCGACGGTGGCCACCTGCCCGACCAGGGCCGACAGCGACCGGACCCGGCCGGGGACCGCCGTCTTCGCGGGCACCAGCTCGGTGTCGACCAGCCCCGCGAGTTCCTCGGCCGGGGTGCCCTCCGGGACGAGCTCCTGGACGACGAGCACCTCGACCGTCTCGAGGCCGGCGGCCGCCCGGGCGTCGGCGGCGCGCACGTAGGCCACCAGCACGACCCCGCCGGCGGCGGCGAGGACGAGGGCGGCGAGCGCGGCGATCAGTCTGCGGATCATCGGGGGAAGCGCTCCTAGCGGACCAGTCGGAGGATCGCGGCGCCGAGGTCGGGGCCGTCGTTCGTGTAGGTGAAGCGGTCGGAGAGGTCGACCCAGCGGACGAAGTAGCCGGAGATGCAGCGCTCGCTGCCGCCGCACGGCTTGTTCCACTCGTACTGGCCGCCGAAGAAGTAGCCGGTGATCTTGAAGGCGGCGTAGCCGTAGACGTGGTACCAGCCGTGCGAGCCCTCGTCGCCGGCGACGTCGAAGATCGGCAGCAGGACGACGTCGCCGCGCAGGGAGGTGAAGTCCCCGGGCTCGCACCCGTTCGACGGGTTGTTGCCGGTGGAGCTGGTGGACCGGCCGCCGACCGCGCTGCGGGCCTGGCAGCTGCCGTTCCCGGTCGTCTGGAGCCAGCCGAAGCCGCCCGGCACGAACATGTGCGAGGGGCCGGTGCAGCCGGTGTCGGACTTCTTGGGGAACAGGATGGTGCGCTCCACGTCGCCCGACGGCATCCCGCCGCCGGTCTGCGCCTCGAACTCGCACCACGAGAAGGTCAGCGGCAGCTCGGCGACGCCGCCGCCCGGGGTGCCCCACGCGACGGTGGCGCTGGCCGAGACGGCGGTCTCGTCGACGCCGATGACGGGGGCGAACCAGTGCTCGACCGGCTCGTCGCCGGTGACGGTGACCCGCGTGGGGTTCGAGGAGAGCACCGGCGGCCGGGCGGTCGAGCCGGCGTTGTTCTCGGCCACCAGCGCGGTCGCGGTGGCGAGCATGTCGCCGCAGGCACCGCGGGCGCAGTCCTGCGCGACGGCGAGCGCCGCGGCGTCGGCCGCGACCTGCAGCCGGGCCTTCTCCGCGTACACCGCACCGACGTCGACCGCCAGCGCGGTGAACCCGAGGACCGGGACCATGAGCAGGGCCAGCACGACGGCGGCGGCGCCGCGCTCGTCGCGGGCGCGCCGGCGCAGCCGGGACCGGGTCAGCCGTTGCACCGCATGACCCCCGTCCCGGTGAGGTCGATGCCGGCGCCGAAGAAGCCGGTGAGGAACGGCATGTCGTAGTCGATGCTCAGGCGCACCGTCGTGCTGCCGCCGGTGAGGGGGCAGGCCGCCGGGGTGATGCTGATCTGGGCGTCGGTGACCGCCGGGTCGAGGGTCGAGGTCGCGTTGCGCACCGCGGCCCGTGCCGCCGCGGGGTCGTTCTGCAGGGCCATGGCGCGCACGCCCTCGCGGGCGGCGGCGGAGAGCTGGCCGTGCACCTGGAAGGCGTGGCCGAACTCGACGATGCCGATGACGAGCAGCACCAGCAGCGGTGCGATCAGCGCGAACTCCACCGCGCTGGCCCCGCGCTCCTCGCGCAGCCGTCGGACCATGCTCGACCTCCTCCCTGGTGCGGGCGTGCTGGTGGGGTGCTTCCGGTGCGGTGGGGGGGGGGGGGGGGGGGGGGGGGGGGGGGGGGGGGGGGGGGGGGGGGGGGGGGGGGGGGGGGGGGGGGGGGGGGGGGGGGGGGGGGGGGGGGGGGGGGGGGGGGGGGGGGGGGGGGGGGGGG
>NZ_JBJGZV010000072.1:0-14225 GCF_054050715.1 Blastococcus sp. SYSU D00669 | reverse complement strand
TGAACCACGAGGGACCTCCTGGGTCTGGCTGGGTGCTTGGCGGCTCCCAAACCAAACCCGGAGGTCCCTCCCTACATCAAGATCCGAATCCGTCGGACACGGTGCACCAACCTGCCCGATCAGTACAACTAGCACGTCGAGGGAGCCGCCCGTGTCCCGCACCGTTGCTCCCGGAGCCGGACCGGAGCCGCTGCCGCCACCGCTGCCCGCGGCGGAGCCCGGGGTGCGCTCGGCTCCGACCCAGCGGGTCGGCCCGCGCTTCGTCTGGCTCTACGCGGCCGCGTTCACGGGCACGTGCCTGGTGCTGGTGGCGCCCCTCCTGGTCACCCTGGCTCTGAAGGTCAACTCGCTCGTCGGCGCCGAGCGGGCGCCGGAGGGCCTGGCGCTGGTCACCGGGGTCGGCGGCCTGGTGGCCATGGTGGCCAACCCGTTCTTCGGCAAGCTCAGCGACCGAACCTCCTCGCCGCTGGGCATGCGGCGGCCGTGGATGGTGACTGGTCTGCTGGGCGGCTCGCTCGGCGTCCTCGTGGTCGCGCTGGCGCCGAGCATCCCGGTGGTCCTCGCCGGCTGGTGCCTGGCCCAGATGCTCAACAACGCCCTGCTCGCTGCCATGGTGGCGGTGCTGCCGGACCAGGTGCCGACCGCGCAGCGCGGCCTGGTGTCCGGCGTGCTCGGCGTGTGCCTTCCGGTCGCCTCCGTGGGCGGCACCTACCTGGTCCAACTCGTCACCGGCAACCAGCTCGCGATGTTCCTCGTGCCCTGCGCAGTCGGTGGGTTCTTCGTCCTGCTCTTCGCCCTCACGCTCGACGACCGCAGGCTCGCCCGGGCGGAGAAGCCGGCGTGGTCGCTGCGGGAACTGGCCGGCACGTTCTACGTCAGCCCCAGGAGAAACCCGGACTTCGCGTGGGCCTTCGTCAGCCGATTCCTGTTCGTCCTGGCCTACGCGTTCCTGACCACCTACCAGGCGTTCTACCTGCTGCAGCAGGTGGGCAGCGCCGAGGCCGACGTCCCCCGGCAGATCTTCCTGGGCACGCTCGCGCAGTCCGCACTCGTCGCCGTCGCCTCCGTCGTGGGCGGGCGGCTGTCCGACCGCACCGGCCGGCGCAAGGTCTTCGTCTGCGTCGCGGCGCTGGTGTACGGCTCGGCGCTGTTCCTGCTCGCGAGCGCCTCCGGCTTCGACGGCTACCTCGTCGGCATGGCCGTCGGCGGACTGGGCTTCGGCCTCTACACCGCCGTCGACCTCGCACTCGTCGCCGATGTGCTGCCGAGCGACGACAACGCCAAGGACCTCGGCGTCCTCAACATCGCCGGCGCCCTGCCCTACTCGGTCGCGCCTGCGCTGGCCCCGTTCGTCCTCTCGATCGCCGACGGCGACTACGGGGTGCTGTTCGCTGTCGCCGGCACCTGCGCCGTGCTGGCGGGCGCGGCGATCCTTCGTGTCCGGCGTGTGCGCTGACGCCCGCCCTACCGGCCCCGCACGAGATCCAGCTCCTGCCCCCGGCGGACGGCCGCACGCCGGTTGGTCACGCCGAGCTTGGCGTAGAGGTTCTTGGTGTGGGTCCGGAATGTGTTCAGGGACACGAACAGCTCGCTGGCGATCCGTGGGCCGTCGAGGTCGGTGGCCAGCAGCCGGAGTACGTCGAGCTCCCGGGCGCTCAGCGGCTCCACCAGACGCTGGGCGACGGGCTCGTCGTCGTGTACACCACAGACGGCCAGGAGCCGGCGGACGTAGCCCGAGGTCGATCCCGAGGCTCCGGCGGACCGCAGCAGGGCGGTCATCGGCACCCCCTCGTCGACGAAGGTCCGGACGTAGTCCTCCGGCTCGGCCAGGGACAGGGCGCGCCGCAACGCCGCGAGCGCCGCCGGCATGTCGCCGCGGGCCTGGGCGGCGAGCGCCCGCAGCACCAGGATCTCGATGACGCTGCCCGTCCGGTGCCCCGCATCCGCCGCGGACAGCAGCCGGTCGAGCAGCCCGGTCGCTGCACGGAGCGAGGACCCGGCGCCGTCTTCCATGGCGTGCCGGGCGAGCAGCACGCGCGCCAGGGTCACGTGCTCGTACTCGCGCAGGTAGCTCAGGTCGTCGTCGGCGGACAGGCCCCGTTCGCCGACCCAGTCCAGCGCGTCCCCCAGCCGGCCGTGCGCAGCCTCCATCCGGGCTCGCAGAGCGGGGATCGGTCGGACGTCGGGTGAGTAGTCGTTGTTGAAGCAGCGCTCAGCCTCGTCCAGCAGGTCGAGGGCCCCGTCGAGGTCACCGTCCACCTCGCAGAGGCGGGCCATGGCGAGGCGCCGCCGGTACGCGTTCTTCGGCAGGTCCGCGGACGGGCCCAGTTCAGAGCTCCACTCGAGGTGCTGCCGGGCGGCCTCGAGGTCGTTCCGCTCCCGGAACAGGTCGCTCATGCCCACGTGCATGTCGGCCGCGCCCTTGAGCGCCGGCACGGCCTGCTCGGCGCGGCGTAGTCCGCGCCGGTAGATGGTCATGGCGTCGCGGAGCCGGCCCTGGGCGATCCGGATCTCGGCCAGGGTGACGGCGCCGCCGACCACGTCGGTGGCGTAGCCCGCCTCGTCGAGGCTCGCCATCCCCCGGGCGTACCAGCGGTAGCCCTCGTCGAGATCGCCCGTCGTCCAGAACGCCAGCCCGATCAGCGCCTCCAGGCCGCCCCGCGTGGCGAGATCGCCCGGAGCCGCGAGATCGAGCGCCCGCCGGGCGTGCCGCATGCTGGTGTCCACGTCACCGGAGGCCAGAGCCTGCGCAGACCGGAACATGGCGATCTGGCCGGGCAGGCGCCGCCGCGCCTCGTCCACGACGACGCCGTCCGCCCCGCCCGGTGGGCGGGCCAGCCACCGCTCGACCTCCTCCAGGCGCGCCTCCACGCCGCGTACCTCTCCGGTGGACATCAGGGCCCCCACGTAGCCGGCGCTCAGGAGCGGCCGGGCGTGGAGCACCTCGTCGGGCAGCGACTCCAGCCAGCGGCGGAGCGTGGCCTCCCCCCGGTGCCGGTTCAGGGCGGGGATCACGACCTCGAGGAGGTCCGCCGCCCGATCGAGGTCCCCCGCCGCCAGCGCGTGCTCGATCGCCTCGGCCCGCTCGCCGCTGCGCTCGAACCACTCCGCTGCCCGCCGGTGCAGCTCGGGGACGGTGTCGGGTTGCTCGTCGAGCAGGTGCGCCTGAAGGACGTCGGCGAACAGGTGGTGGTAGCGGTACCAGTTGCGCCGGTCGTCCAGCGGCACCAGGAACAGGTTCGCCCGCTCCAGTGCCTCCAGCATCGGCTGGCCGCCGCCGCGGCCGACGACGACGTCGCAGAGCGGGCCGGTGAACCGGCTGAGGATGGAGGTCTGCAGCAGGAAGTTCCGCACGTCGTCGGGCTGGCGCTGCAGGACCTCCTCGGCGAGGTAGTCGACGATGTACCGGTCGTCGCCGGCGAACCCGGTGATGAAGTCGCCGGGGTCGTCGCGGCCCTGCAAGGACAGCGCGGCCAACTGCAGCGCGGCGATCCAGCCCTCGGTGCGCGCCTCCAGCGCCGCGACGTGCTCGGTGGTCAGGGCCAGCCCCATCGCCTCGTCGAGGTAGGCCGCGGCCTCTTCGGCGGTGAAGCGCAGGTCGTCGGCGCGGACCTCGACCAGCTCGCCGCGCGCCCGCCACCGGGCCACGGGCAGGGCCGGGTCGGCGCGGGTAGCGATCACCAGGTGCACGTGCGGGGGCAGGTGCTCCACCAGGAAGGCCGTCCGCTCGTGGATCAGGGGAGCGGCGATGATGTGGTAGTCGTCCAGGACCACGACCAGGTCGTCCGGGGCCGCGTCGAGCTCGTTGACGAGGGTCGCGAGCACCTCGTCGAGCGACGCGTGCGGCTCCCGCAGCAGCGCGAGCGCGCCGGCCGCGACGCCGGGCACCGCTGTCTGCAGCGCGGCGATGAGGTAGGCCCAGAACGTGCTCGGGTCGTTGTCCCGGTCGTCGAGGGACAGCCACGCCGTCGATCGCCGGTCGGCGGCGGCCAGCCAGTCGGTCAGCAGGGTGGTCTTGCCGAACCCGGCCGGCGCCGACACCAGGGTCAGCGCCGCGTCGCCGCTCCCGTCGAGCCGCTCGTTCAGCCGGGGGCGGGCCACGAGGCCGCGCCGCCGTCGGGGCACGTGCAGCTTGGTGGTGAGCAGGGGGCCCATGACGACCACCTCCCTCGAGGGTCGGACCCCGGGGGTGTCGCCCACCACCCTGTCGTCAGCCGCCTCGTCGCCGGCGCCCGCCGTCGTCTCGGCCGACGCATCGTGGCAGCCGGACACGGACGGTGTCGATGCTCTTCGCTGCGGCCCCAGCGAGATCAACCGTGGTCGGCTCGGCGGGGCGCGGCGCGGACGTGGATGCGTTCGCCCTGCCGCCCGAGCAGGCTGAGGATCTCCACCGGCTGATCGTCGGCGGGTCCGAACCAGTGCGGGAGCCGGGTGTCGAACTCGGCCACCTCGCCGGGGCTCAGGGTGAGGTCGTGGTCGGCCAGGATCAGCCGCACCCGCCCGGCGAGCACGTAGAGCCATTCGTAGCCCTCGTGGGTGCGCAGCTCGGGCTCGCCGTGCTCGGGCGGGATGATCGTCTTCCACGCCTGCAGGCCGCCGGGGTTGCGGGTGAGCGGGACGACGATGCGCCCGTTGCGCCGGCGTGGAGTGAACCGGACCCGGGGGTCGCCCACCTCGGGTGCGCCGATCAGCTCCTCCAGCGGAATCCGGTGGGCCTGCGCGATCGGCAGCAGCAGTTCCAGGCTGGGCCTGCGCTGGCCGGACTCCAGCCGGGACAAGGTGCTCTTGGAGATCCCGGTGGCGGCGGCCAGTTCGGTCAGGGTGATGTCCCGCTGGGTACGCACCCGCTTCAGCCGCGGGCCCACCTCGGCCAGCGCCGCCGCGATCGCCGCCGAGTGCCGCATGCCGGCCACCCCACCAGCGGTTCCCGGAAATGGCAACGATCGTTGTCGTGGTCGGGCCGCCCGGCGAACCTTCGCCGCGGAGGTGATCGCCATGGAGGCGAAGAATTTCGACGTGGTGGTGGTCGGCGGCGGTGCCGCCGGCCTCAGTGCGGCGCTGGTGCTCGGCCGGGCGCGCCGGCGGGTCGCGGTGGTCGACGCCGGCGCGCCGCGCAACGCGCCCGCGGCGCACATGCACGGCTTCCTGTCCCGCGACGGGATGCCGCCGACCGCCCTGCTGACCGCCGGCCGGGCCGAGGCCGCCCGGTACGGCGTGGAACTGGTGGCCGACCGGGTGCTGGGCGTCGAGCCCGGCTTCGTCGTCCGCCTCGCCACCGGCCGGGTGCTCCACGCCCGCCGGATCCTGCTCACCACCGGCGTCCGCGACGAGCTGCCGGACATCCCCGGCGTCCGTGAGCGGTGGGGCCGGGACCTGCTGCACTGCCCGTACTGCCACGGCTGGGAGGTCCGCGACCAGCCGCTCGGCGTGCTGAACACCGGCCCGGGCGCGGTCGCGCACGCGCAACTGATCCGCCAGTGGTCCGACGACGTGGTCTTCTTCGCCCACACCCACCCGCTGACCACCCCCGAACGCGTCGCGCTGCGGGCCCGCGGCATCCAGGTCCTGCACGGCCAGGTGACACAACTGGTCGTCGAGGCCGACCGGCTGACCGGCGTCCAGCTGGCCGACGGACGGGTGGTACCGCGGACCGCGGTGTTCGTCCGCCCCGACAACACCGCGCACGCCGACGGCCTGCTGGCCCTGCTCGGCTGCCGGACCGACGAGGCCGGGTTCGTCACGGTCGATGCGACCGGCAGGACCAGCACCTCCGGGGTCTGGGCGGCCGGCAACATCGTCGACCCGCGTGCCCAGGTCGTCGCCGCCGCGGGCGCCGGGAACACCACCGGGATCGCGATCAACGCCGACCTGGTCGCCGAGGACACCGACCGCGCGGTCGACGAGCACCACGCGGCTGGCGGCGTCTTCTCCGCCCCGACGGAGGCCCGCCTCACCACCGCCGTCCTCGCCGAACGCCGGCACGGCCTCTAGCCCCCACTACCCCAGCCACACCCGGCGGCCGCCCACGGGCCGGCCACCCACATGCACCGCGCCCGACGGACCGCGGCCCCCCACCCGACGAGGAGAACGACATGCTCACCACCCCTGCGCGCCACACGCCCACGCCGGTTCCGCCGCCGTCGAAGCACCAGTTGGCGCTGATGATCTGGCTCGCCGTGCTGCCGACCCTGATCGTGCTCAACCTCGCGCTGAGCAGACTGCTCGCCGGCACCTCGGTCGTGCTGCGCACCGTCATCGTCGCCACCCTCGCGGTCCCGATCGTGATGTACGGCCTCATGCCGCGCCTGCACCGGCTCCGCGCCCGGCTGCTGACCCGCCAACCCGGCCGATGATCCCGGCCGCCACGGCCGGGCCGCAGCGCCCGAGATCACCACGCCTTCTCACATCGTGTGGTGATCCGCGCTCACCCCGTCCGCTCCTAGCTTCAGCTCCGCCCGCGGCAGCCGCCGCAACCCGTTCGAGAACGAGGGAGACCACCATGACCGTCGCCCGCACCGACCCCACCCCCGCGGTCAACGCCGGGCCGGCCGGCCTGCCCACCTGGCGGCTGAACCTGATGCGGATCGGCTACCTGGTGATGGGCGTCGGTCTCGCCCTGGTGAAGTGGCCGATCGTCATCGGCTACGACCGCGACTTCCCGCTCTACGAGGGCGTCGTCGCCGTCCTGCTCACCGCCATGTCGCTGCTGGCGTTCCTCGGACTGCGCTACCCGGTGCGGCTCCTGCCGATCCTGCTGTTCGAGACCCTGTGGAAGGTGATCTGGCTGTCCGTCGTGGCGCTGCCCGCGGTGCTCGCCGGCGACGTCGACCCGGCCATGAGCGAGATCATCGTCAGCTTCGCGCCGGAGGTCATCATCGTGGCCGTCACGCCCTGGCGATACGTCTGGCAGCGGTACTCCGCGGCCAAGGGCGACCCGTGGCGCGGGACGACCGTCTGATCCCGACTCCCCCCACCGACCGCCCGCAGTTACGCCCAGTTCGGTCAGCCGGGCCGGCCTCCGGCCCGCCCCCGCCGGGGTCTGGTCGCCGTGTCGATCGGCACGGTCGCCCGGTGATGCAGCGGTCGAACATGGTCAGCGGCGGCCAGTCTGCCGGCCCGTTGCCGCCACCGACAGGGTCTGCTGCGGTCGGAGCGCCGCCCGGAACTCGGTAAGGGCTCTATCCCCAGGGCGGACGCCGTTCGCACGGCCCCGGCGGGGCTCCGCCACATCCGCCGAAGCAGCGTTGCTGAAGCCGCCTTTCAGTGACACCGCGAGAGTCGCAACCCCGAGCCGGGCCAGCTGTGGAACTTCTCCCTGCCACCCGCCTACCCGGAGCGAGCAACCCGGGCCTGAGCACCATCGACGACCACAAGATCACGAGGCATCACACTCGTGCATCCAGGGCCTGCAAACTCGTTGCGGCGGGTTGCTGAAGCTCACGCCTGCACTGTCACCGGCATGGCAGACACCCGAACGCCTGGATACCGAGCTCGGCAGCGCGAGCGTGAGCGGCAGCGGCGGCACCAGGAGTCCCGGCGTCGCCAGCGGGCGGAGCAGATGCCGGCCACGGCGCCGGCCCGCGAGGCCGCCCACCGCATGGGCGCAGTCCTTCTCATGTGGCCCGAGTCAACTGCAACCAGACGACCCAGGCCGCCCTCCCGAGGGAGAACGGCCTGGTCGTCGCGGTGGAGCTGAGGGGACTCGAACCCCTGACCCCCACACTGCCAGTGTGGTGCGCTACCAGCTGCGCCACAGCCCCGCACGGCCCGATCCGGTTCGTCCCGAGCCGTCGACAACTGTACAGGGCGGCGTCCGCCGGCCGGCGCAGGGGTGGCGAGCGGGTGTCAGCCCTTCATCTGCGCGATGCGTATGTGGTTGCCGAACGGGTCGCGCAGGCCGAAGTCGATGCCGTACGGCTGCTCGACCGGCTCCTCGGCGACCTCCACGCCCTTCTCCTTGAGGTCGGCGTACGTCTTGTGCGCGTCGTCGCAGCGGAAGAAGAGGTGGCCGCCGGTGCTGCCCTTGCTGAGGAGGTCGCGCACCTGCGCCGCGGTCTCCTGGCTCATCGAGGGCGGGCCGGGGATCTCGAGCAGGATGCCGCGGTCGTCGCCGGGCACCTGGACGGTGAGCCAGCGCATGAAGCCCAGGTCGACGTCCTCCCGGACCTCCAAGCCGAGCTTGCCGACGTAGAAGTCCAGCGCCTTGTCCTGGTCGGTGACGTAGATCTGCGAGGTGCCGAGGGAGTTCAACATGCGCAGAACGCTAGGACCGGCGGCTGACCTCAGGCTTCTCCAAAACTGCTCGGTCTGGTCCAGGCCATCGCGAAGCAGGACGGCACCGGCGGCAGCGGCCCGCGCGCCCGGTACGCGCTCGGCGGCTCCCCCACGACGTCGCGGAACACCCGGCTGAACGTGCCGAGGCTGGAGAAGCCGACGTCCATGCAGATGTCGGTGACGCTCCTGTCGGTGGCGCGCAGCAGCCACATGGCCCGCTCCACCCGCCGGCGCTGCAGGTAGCGGTTCGGCGTCTCGCCGAACGTGGCCCGGAACGTCCGGATGAAGTGCGCCTCGGAGACGCAGGCGATGCGCGCCAGGGTGGGGACGTCGAGCGGCTCGGCGTACGCCCGGTCCATGGCGTCGCGGGCGCGCAGCAGCCGCCGGTTCTGCTCCTCGGCCGCCCTGCTCACGGGCGGTATTCGATCAGACGTGGACGCCGCGCTCGGCCAGCCAGTCGATCGGGTCGATCCGCTCCCCCTCGATGCCGCCCTGGTGCACCTCGAAGTGCAGGTGCGGACCGGTGGACTGGCCGCGGTTGCCCAGCTTGGCGATCTCCTGGCCGGCCTCCACGTAGTCACCGACCGAGACCGAGATCGAGTCCATGTGGCCGTAGACGGTGACGTCGCCGTTCTCGTGGAGGATGTAGACGGCGAGGCCGAACCCGCTGGCCGAGCCGGCCCGCAGCACGACGCCGTCCATCGCCGCGTACTCGGGGGTGCGCATGGGTGCGGCCAGGTCGATGCCGTAGTGGAAGGTCCCCCACCGGGAGCCGAACCCGCTGGTCAGGCGGGCGCCGTTGACCGGCAGCACCGCCTTGGGCCGGGCGGCCTCGATCGCAGCGGCCTCGGCCTCGGCGCGCGCGGCGCGCGAGGCGGCGACCTCCTGCAGCCGCGCCTGCGCCTCGGCCTCGGTGATCGAGGCCATCGGCATGACCTCGAGGTCCTCCTCACCGGTCGCCAGCAGCGCCTGCTGGGCCTCCACCACCGAGGTCGCGTCGGCGGAGGCCGGCGTGAAGCCCTGGAAGGTGACGACGCCCGCGCCCACGCCGCCGGCGATCAGCGCGGCGAGCAGCAGCACGGGGCGGCGCGGCACACGCCCGCCCGGGCGGCGGGGAGGGCTGACGGGCATGCGGTGGGAGGAGGTCCGGGCCGGCCGCTCGAGGAGGTCGGCATCGAAGGTCCGAGTGCCCATGCGTGCCCGTGCACCTGCCCCGTCTCGGAGGAAGCGGCCCGTGACGGGCCCGATTCGGTCGGTACACATACAAACACCGCGTGACTGATCCGTAACCCCTCGTGCGGCGTGTCGGCCCGAACACGCCGTGTGAACGGTCTCACGAATCCCACCGGTGGCATGGCGCGGCGAGCCCCTGCCGTTCACCTGCCGTTTCCCCTGCCCCTAGGGTGGGCACAGAGGCCGTCCGGCGTGAAGTCGTCCGCGCCGCCTGCCGGTCCTCCTATGCAGGACCACCGTGTCGGGCCTGATCGCGGATGGGCCGTCGGCCGGGCGTGCCTCCCCGGCACGACCGGTCGTAGCTGCCCCCTCCCCAGGGCCGACCCGAGCTCGAGGAGGTTGCCGTGACGCATGCCGGACGCATGCTCGATCCCACCCCGGCCTCCGCCGACGTCACGAGCTCCCCTGACGTCGCCCCCCGGAACGTCGTCACCACGGCGCTACCGCTGACCGAGGAGGGTCTCGGGCGGTTCGACGGCCGTCTGCAGGTGCCGACCTACGACCGCTCCTCCCTCGTGCCGTCCGTCGTGCACATCAGCGTCGGCGGGTTCCACCGCGCCCACCAGCTGCTGTACTTCGACGAGCTCGCCGAGCAGCGCATCAGCACCGGGTGGGGTGTCACCGGCGTGGGGCTGCACCACCGCCGCATGCACGACGCGCTGGCCCCCCAGGACTTCCTCTACACCGTCGTGGAGCGCAGCCCCGACGGCGAGCGCGCCCGGGTGGTCGGCGTCATGACCGACTACCTGTTCGCCCCCGACGACCCCGAGCGCGTGCTGCGCCGGCTGACCGATCCGCGCACGCGCATGGTGAGCATGACCATCACCGGCGCCGGCTACCGGCTCGACCCCTCGACCGGTGCCTTCGACGTCGACGACGCCGACGTCCTCGGCGACCTGCGCACCCCTGGGAGCCCGCGCACGGTCGTGGGCTTCCTGGTCGAGGCCCTCGACCGCAGGCGCCGTGCCGGCACCGCGCCCTTCACCGTCGTCTCCTGCGACAACGTGCACCGCAACGGCGAGGCCGCCCGGGCCATGATCACCGGCTTCGCCCGGATGCGCGACGAGGTGCTCGCCCGCTGGATCGGCGACCGCGTCGCCTTCCCGAGCAGCATGGTCGACCGGATCACGCCGCACACGTCGCCGGAGGAGCGGGCCGCGGTCGCGCAGCGGTACGGCGTCGACGACCGCTGGCCGGTGATCACCGAGCCGTTCTCCCAGTGGGTCATCGAGGACACCTTCTGCAACGGCCGGCCCCCGCTGGACGAGGTCGGCGTCCGCTTCGTGGCGGACGTGTCGAGCTACGAGCTGATGAAGACGCGGCTGCTCAACGCCGGGCACTGCGCGCTGGGCTACCTCGGCACGCTGGCCGGCCACACCCGGCTGGACGAGCTGATGGCCGAGCGGCTCTTCCGCCGGTACCTGAAGCGGCTGCTCGACCGGGAGATCACCCCGCTGCTGCCGCCGCCGGACGGCATCGACCTGACCGACTACAAGCGCGCCCTGCGCCGCCGCTTCGCCAACCCGGCGATCGCCGACGGGCTCCCCCGGCTCTGCCGCCGGGGGTCGACGAAGATGCCGCACCACCTGCTGCCCTCGCTGCGCGAGGCGCTGGACCAGGAGCGGCCGACCGAGCTGCTCACGCTGGCCGTCGCCGCCTGGTTCCGCTACCTGCAGGGCAGGGACGACGACGGGCACCCGGTGGTCGTCGACGACCCGCTGGCCGAGCGGCTGCAGCACCTGGCCCGCGCGGGCGGCGCCGATCCCCGGCCGCTGCTGTCCGAGCGGGGCGTCTTCGGCGACCTCGGCGACCGGCCCGCCTTCGTGCGGGATCTCGCCGGTGCGCTGACCCGTTTGCAGCGGGACGGCGCCCGCGCGACGCTCGCCGCCCTGCTGCACACCGATCGAGGGGAGACCACCCTGTGACCACCCGTCCGTCCGGCCTCGACCGCGTCGAGGTGGTGCTCTGCGACGCCGACGGCAACCTGTTCCCCTCCGAGGAACCGGCGTTCGACGCCTCGGCCGAGGTGACCAACCGGCTGCTCGCCGAACTCGGCGACCCCCGGCGCTTCACCGGGGAGGAGCTGCGCCGGGCGTTCACGGGCATGACGTTCCGGGCCACGGCGGCCCGGCTGGTCGCCGAGGTGGGCGCGGACGTCGACCTGTCCCCGTGGGTCGCCGAGGAGAAGCGCGCGGTCACCGACCACCTCGCGCGGACGCTGCGCCCGCACGCCGCCACCACCGCGGCGCTGCAGGCGCTGGCCGGCCGGCTGCAGCTGGCCGTCGTCAGCTCCAGCGCGCTGTCCCGCCTCGACGCCTGCTTCACCGCCACCGGGCTGGACGACCTCCTGCCGCCGTCGGTGCGCTTCAGCGCCGAGGACTCGCTGCCCACCCCGACCAGCAAGCCGGACCCGGCCGTCTACCTGCACGCCTGCCAGGCCCTCGGCATCGCCCCCGAGGCCGGCCTGGCCGTCGAGGACTCGGTGGCCGGCGTGCGGTCCGCGGTCGCCGCCGGCTGCCCCGTCGTCGGCAACCTGCTGTTCGTGCCGGCCGGCGAGCGGGCCGCGCGCGCCGCCGCCCTGCGCGACGCCGGCGCGCTCGCCGTCGTCGGCTCGTGGGCGGAGGTCGTGGCCCTGGTGCTGCCGGCCGCCGCCGACGAGCTCGAGCTGCTGGGAGCCGCCCGGTGAACATCGTCTACGTCGCCTTCCGCGGCCACTTCTCCGACAGCCCCCGGGCGATCCACGAGGCGCTCCTCGAGCGGGGCACCGACGCCACGCACACCTGGCTGTCCGCGCCGCACACGCGGAGCACCTTCCCCGACGGCGTGCGCACCGTGGAGTTCGGCAGCCCCGAGTGCATCGCCGCGCTGGAGGCCGCCGACCTGGTGGTCTCCAACGACCACATCCCGCTGGACTGGGAGAAGCGGCCCGGCGCGACCTACCTGCAGACCTGGCACGGCACCCCGCTCAAGCGGATCCACAACGACGTGTTCTGGGCGCCGGAGGGCCGGCTGGCCTACCTCGACCAGGACATCGCCCGCTGGGACCACCTGCTCTCGCCCAACCCCGCCAGCACCCCCCGGCTGCGCGGCGCCTTCGGCTACCGCGGCCCGGTGCACGAGACCGGCTACCCCCGCAACGACCTGCTCAGCAGCCCGCGGCGGGACGAGGTGCGCGCGAAGGTGCGGGCCGACCTCGGCATCGCCGACGGGCAGACGGCGGTGCTCTACACCCCCACCTGGCGTGACGACCTGGTGTTCGAGAAGGCCGGCGACCGCGACTTCGAGTTCCCGATCGACATCGACGCCTTCACCGAACGCCTCAGCACCGACCACGTGCTGCTGCTGCGGCTGCACAACATGGTGATGGACCGGCTGGAGGTCGTGGAGGGCTCCGCCGTCCGCGACGCGTGCAGCCACCCCGACATCGCCGACCTGTACCTCGCCGCCGACGTCATGGTCACCGACTACTCGTCGACCATGTTCGACTTCGCCGTCACCGGCAAGCCGATGCTGTTCTTCACCTACGACCTGGACCGCTACCGCGACCAGCTGCGCGGCTTCTACTTCGACCTCGAGGAGGTCGCGCCCGGTCCCCTGGTGCACACCAGCGCGGAGCTGGTCGACGCCCTCGCCGACCTGGACGCCGTCCGCGCAGCCTCGGCCGAGCGCTACGCCCGGTTCCGGCAGACCTTCTCCCTGCTCGAGGACGGCCACGCCACCGACCGCGTCCTCGACCTGCTCGCCCCCGCCCTCGCCCCCTCGCGCGCGCACGCCGCGCCCGCACAGGACAGGAGATGACCATGCGGACCTCCGACCGCCGCCTCACCCCGCTCCCCCGGGCGGCCGAGCCGACGCCGGCGAACACCACCGTGCCGCAGGTCCAGGTCGTCATCCTGGCCGCCGGCATGGGCACCCGCCTCGGGCGCTCGACGCCCAAGCCGCTCACCCCGCTGCACGACGGGCGGACGATCCTGCAGCGCCAGGTGGACAACCTGCGCGCGGTGCTCGGCCGGGACGCCGACATCACCGTCGTCGTCGGCTACGAGTGCGCCACGGTCATGGCCGCCGCGCCCGACCTCCGGTTCGCCTACAACCCCGACTTCGAGCAGACCAACACCTCCAAGAGCCTGCTCACCGGCCTCGCCCGCACCCGCGAGGGCGGGGTGCTCTGGCTGAACGGGGACGTGGTGTTCGAGCCCGCCGTGCTCGAGCAGGCGATGGACCACCTGCGGGCCGACCAGAGCTTCGTCTGCGTCGACACCGCCGCCGTCGGGGACGAGGAGGTCAAGTACACCCTCGACGAGGACGGCGCGATCGCCGAGCTGTCGAAGACCGTCGTCGGCGGTCTCGGCGAGGCGGTCGGGATCAACTACGTGTCGGCGGACGACAAACCAGTCCTGCTCGAGCACCTCGACGCCTGCGCCGCGAACGACTACTTCGAGCGGGGCATCGAGACGGCGATCGCCGAGCGCGGCCTGCAGTTCCGGCCGCTGGACATCTCGGCCACCCCCGCGGTGGAGGTCGACTTCGAGACCGACCTCGAGCGGGCCAACGCCCTCGTCGTCTCCCGCGCGCTGGCCCCCGACGGCGCGGCCGTCGCCGGCTGACCGACGCCGCCGCGGGGGGGGGGGGGGGGGGGGGGGGGGGGGGGGGGGGGGGGGGGGGGGGGGGGGGGGGGGGGGGGGGGGGGGGGGGGGGGGCGGGCGGTCCGCGGCCCC
>NZ_JBJGZV010000071.1:0-15019 GCF_054050715.1 Blastococcus sp. SYSU D00669 | reverse complement strand
TCGACCGGTGAGTGCAAGCGAGCCTCGCAGCGGACCGCACCGACAGATCGGCTTGAAGACCCGAAGTCAGTCAGGCGCTGGGTCAGGAACGACCGCTGCGGGGCTCGCCCACATCCTCACTGTCAGGGGCGGTCGGGACGCCGGCCGCTGATCGCCGACAGGCCGGTGATCTCCCGGCCGACGATGAGCGCCTGCACCGAGTCGGTGCCCTCGAACGTGAACACCGCCTCCATGTCGGCGTGGTGCCGGGCGACGTGGTGGTCGAGCAGGATCCCGTCACCACCGAGGATGTCGCGGGCGTCGGCGACGATCGCCCGCGCCTTGGCGGCGTGGTTCATCTTCGCCAGCGACGCCATCGCCGCGGTCATCCGGCCCTCGTCGGCGAGCTTCGACAGCCGCCAGCACATCAGCTGCATCGCGGTGATCTCGGCCAGCATCCGGGCCAGCTTGTCCTGCACCAGCTGGTAGCCGGCGATCGGCTGCCCGAACTGCTCCCGCTGCAGCGCGTGCGCCAGCGCCAGCTCGTAGGACGCCGTCGCCAGGCCGAGCGCCCGCCAGGCCACGGTGTACCGGGTGCGGTCGAGCACCTGCGAGACGTCCTTGAAGCTCCGGCAGCCGGCCAGCCTGTTCTCCGCCGGCACCCGGACGCCGTCCAGCGCGATCTCCGCCTGCCAGACCGCGCGCAGCGCCGTCTTCCCGGTCATCACCCGCGCCGAGAAGCCCGGGGTGCCCTTCTCGACGACGTAGCCGCCGACGGCGCCCTCCTCGTCGCGGGCCCAGATCAGCACGAGGTCGGCGATCGAGCCGTTGCCGATCCACTTCTTCTGCCCGTCGAGCAGGTAGGCGTCGCCGTCGCGGCGGGCGGAGGTCTCCAGCGCGACGGCGTCGGAGCCGTGCCGCGGCTCGGTGAGGCCGAAGGCGCCGATCTTCTCCAGCCGCGCCATCGCGGGCAGCCAGCGCTGCCGCTGCTCCTCGTCACCGAGCAGCGCGATCGACTGCATCGCCAGGAAGCTGTGCACGCCGTTGAACGTGCCGACGCTGCCGTCGGCCCGGGCCAGCTCGGCGGCCACCAGCCCGGCGGAGACGGCGCTCATGCCGGGGCAGCCGTAGTCCTCGATGGTGCCGCCCGCGATCCCCAGCCGGGCGATCCCGGGCACCAGCTCGAACGGGAACTCGGCGCGCTCCCAGTAGTCGTTGATCCGCGGCAGCACCTCCGTGTCGCAGAAGGCGCGCACCCGGTCGCGGATCTCGATCTCGTCGGGCGTGAGCAGGTCCTCGAAGGCGTAGAAGTCGGGGCTCGGCGCGGTCACGACGTCGGACGCTATTGCGTCCGACCGGATCGCGCGCGACGTCAGGCGCCGCGGTAGGTGCCCACCGTCCAGAGGTTGCCGTCGGCGTCGCGGACGCCGAACTGGTGCGAGCCGTAGTCGGTGTCGTGCAGCGCCTCGAGCACCTGCACGCCGGGCAGCGCGCGGACCCGATCCCAGGCGGCCTCGACGGTGGCCGGCTCGGCGGCCACCACGTAGACGCCCTGGGGGCCGAGGGCGCCCCAGTCGCCGGGCTTGCCGCGGCTGCCGAACATCACGCCGCCGCCGTCGGGCCAGCGGGCCTCGGCGTGCTCCACGGTGCCGTCGGCCCCGCGGTGGCAGGCGGTGACGGTGAAGCCGAGGCCGTCGGTGAGGAAGGCGGTGCCGGCGTCGACGTCGGCGAAGCCGACGCTGGGCCAGACGGTGGGCGCGGGGGCGGTCGACAGCTCGGGGGAGGAGGTCATGCCGGCGAGGCTGCCTGCTCCGCCCGGTCGTCGTCTTGCAGGAATGGGAGCTCCTCGCGCAGCCAGGTGCCGATGCTGCAGCCGGCCAGCGCCCGCCACTCCCGCTGCAGGTGCGGCTGGTCGGCGTAGCCGCAGCGCACCGCGATCTCGGCGAGCGACGGGCGGCCGGGCCCCAGCAGCAGCCGGCGGGCGGCCTCGAACCGGGCGATCCGCGCCGCCTGCTTCGGACCGATGCCGGTGGCCAACCGGAACTGCTCGGAGAGGTGCCGCCGGCTCCAGCCGACGGCCGCGGCCACCTCCTCGACCCGCCGGCGGCCGTCGCCGGTGACGGTCAGCCGCCAGGCCTCGCCGACCTCCGGCGGCACCGCTCCCCGCGACCCGGACAGCCGCGCGAGCAGGGCGGCGTCGAGCCGCGCGAACCGCTCGGCCCACGTGCCCGCCTCGGCCAGCTGCTCGACCAGCCGGTCGGCGGCCCGGCCGAGGACGGCGGCCAGGTCGACGACGCGCTCGCCCAGTTCGGCCGCGGGCAGGCCGAACAGCGCCCGGGCGGCTGCGGGGGTGAGCCCGTACTGCAGGCCGTCCTGCGGGCGGGTGGCGTCGATCAGCGCCGGGCGGGTGTGCAGGCCGCCGAGCACCGCGTGCGCGGCGACGTCCTCGCCGAGCCCGGCCACCCGCAGCGGCGCGGCCAGCTCGACGACGAGGGTGAGGTGCCGGGAGGGCAGCCCGCGGTGGACGCCGGACGGGTTCGCGGCGACGCGGTAGCCGTGCGCCACGGCGACGAACGGCCGCAGCGGCGCCGGCACCGGGTGCGCCACGAACTCCACGCCGGCAGATCCTGCCCGCTCAGCCCGCGTCGAGCAGCCCCCGGACGTACGCGGCCTGGCCGACGTGCTGCAGGTCGTCGGAGAGCACGCTCACCAGCCGGACGCCGAGGGTGACCGGCGGGTCCCAGCGGCGGTCGACGACGCGGTCGAGGTCGTCGTCGTCCAGGCCCCGCAGGAACTCCGCGGTCCGGGCGGAGACGGCGTCGGCGTACTCGAGCAGGAGGTCGGGGGAGTCGACCCGGACGGCGGCGACGTCGTCGGGGCCGAAGCCGTAGCCGGTGGCGGAGTCGTCGATGGGCAGGCCGAACCGGCCGGCGAAGCCCTCCGCCGTCCACACCTGCTCCCGGCCGGCGACCTCGGCGACGTGGTCGTCCTGGACGCGCAGCAGGTGCCAGGCCAGCCAGGCGATGGTGTTGGCCTCCGGACCGACGCGCGCGGTGAGCTGCTCGGCGGTCAGCCCGTCGAGCGCGCGGCGCAGGGTCTCGCCGATCTGTCCGTAGGCGTACAGCAGCAGGTCACGGCTCCGCATGGCTCACCCTAGGCCGAGCACGCGCACGACCAGCCAGACCACGCCGGCGAGGGCGGCCAGCGTGAGCACCAGGGCGGTCACCACGGGGACGACCACCCACCGGCGCTTGAACCGCCGACGGCGCCGGGGTGCGGCGGGCGGCCGGCCGCTGAGCGGGGCGCTGCCCGGCCGCCGCCGCGCGGTCAGCGCGTCGCGTGCCATCGAGCCCAGCACCGCCCGCGAGGCGAGGGCGAGCTCGCGCAGGTCGGCGGGGTCGAAGCGGTGCACCGAGCCCTCGGCGCGGACCGGCGGCGGTGGAGGGGCGGGCGCGGGGACCGGCGCCGGGGGCTCCGCCCCGGCCAGCACGGCCTGCAGCCCCTGGCGCGCCTGCGCGGCGGTGCTGCGCTGCGCGGGGTCCTTGGTCAGCAGCCCCCGCAGCACCGGCTCGAGGGGGCCGGCGCGGACCGTCGGGGCCGGGTGCTCGGAGACGACCGACATCGCCGTCGCCATGGCCTCGCCCCGGGCGAACGGCGGCCGGCCCTCGACCGCCGCGTAGAGGGTGGCCCCGAGCGACCACAGGTCCACCCCCGGGTGCGGCTCGTCGCCGTGGATGCGCTCGGGCGCCATGTAGGACGGCGAGCCGATCAGCGCGCCGTTCGTGGTGAGGCTGTCGTCGCCGGTGGTCGTCGCGATGCCGAAGTCGGTGAGCCGGGCGTGCCCGTCGCGCTCGACCAGCACGTTGCCCGGCTTGACGTCGCGGTGCACGATCCCGGCGGCGTGCGCGGCCTCCAGCGCGGCGAGGAGGTCGAGGCCGATCCGGGCCGTGGCGTGCGGGGACAGCGGCCCGGCGTGCTCGAGGACGGCCTGGAGGCTGTCGGCCTCGACCCGCTCCATGACCAGCCAGGGCTTGCCGTCCTCCTCGACGACGTCGTAGACGGTCGTGACGCACGGGTGGTCCAGACGGGCGGCGGCCCGCGCCTCGCGCAGGGTGCGCTCGCGCAGCACGCGGCGCTCCTCCTCGGTCAGCCCGACCGAGAAGGTGAGCTCCTTGATCGCGACCTCGCGGTGCAGCATGCGGTCGGTCGCCCGCCAGACGACGCCCATGCCGCCGCGGCCGAGGACGTCGGTGAGCACGTAGCGACCGGCCAGCAGCCGCTCGCCCGGCACCGCCCCCGTGTCCGGCCGAGGAGCGCTCATGCGCGGACCGTACGCCCGCGACCGGCCTATTGCTGGTCCGTCGTCCCCTCCTCGGGGCTGCTCTGCGCCTCCATCTCGGCGGCCTGCTCCGGCGTCTCCATCTCCAGGGCGATGTCGCGGGGCTCGGGCAGGCTCGGGTCGGCGGTGCCGGTGTCCGGCTCGGGTGTCGTCATGCCCGCAGCCTGCCCGGATGCGCCCCCACCTACACTCCCGCGGATGCCGATCACCCGGCTCCTGGTGGCCAACCGGGGCGAGGTCGCCGTCCGGGTCCTGCGGACGGCGAGCGCCCTCGGGCTGCGCACCGTCGCGGTCGCGCCGGCCGACGACGCCGGCTCGCTGCACCTGCGCCGGGCCGACGACGCCGTCCGCCTGCCCGGTTCGGGCCCGGCCGCGTACCTCGACGTCACGGCGGTCGTCGGGGCCGCGGTCTCCGCCGGCGCGGACGCCGTCCACCCCGGGTACGGCTTCCTCGCCGAGAGCCCCGAGCTGGCCCGGCGGTGCGCGGACGCCGGGCTGGTGTTCGTCGGCCCCGACGCCGCCGTGCTGGAGCTGTTCGGCGACAAGGTGCGCGCGCGGGCACGCGCGGCGCAGCTCGGCATCCCGGTGCTGGCCGCCACCGGCGCGACCGACGCCGACGGCGCCCGGGCGTTCCTCCGCGGGGTCGGCGGGCCGGTGATGGTCAAGGCGCTGGCCGGCGGGGGTGGCCGGGGGCAGCAGCCGGTGGGCGCCGAGGACGAGCTGGCCGCGGCGCTGGAGCGCTGCCGGTCCGAGGCGCAGGCCGCGTTCGGCGTCGGCGACGTCTACGTCGAGCGGCTGCTGACCGGCGCCCGGCACGTGGAGGTGCAGCTCGCGGGCGACGGCACCGCGGTCGTCGCGCTCGGCGACCGCGACTGCAGCCTCCAGCGCCGCCGGCAGAAGCTGGTGGAGATCGCACCCGCCCCGGCGCTCGACGACCGGCTGCGGGCCGCGCTGGCCGGTGCCGCCGTCGCCCTGGGGAGCGGCGTCGGCCTCCGCGGCCTGGCCACCGTCGAGTTCCTCGTGCGCGGGGAGGAGTTCGTCTTCCTCGAGGTCAACCCGCGGCTGCAGGTCGAGCACACCGTCACCGAGGAGGTGACCGGCCTCGACCTGGTGGAGGTGGCGCTGCGGCTGGCCGAGGGCGCCGCGCTCGCCGACCTCGGGCTGGACGTGCCGGTCGTGCCCCGCGGCGCGGCCGTGCAGGCCCGGGTGAACGCCGAGACGCTGCGGCCCGACGGCGCCGTGCTGCCCTCCGCCGGTCGCCTCGAGCGGTTCGGACCGCCGACCGGGCGCGGGGTCCGCGTCGACACCGCCGCCGTTCCCGGCGCCGAGGTCGACCCGCGCTTCGACCCGCTGCTGGCGAAGGTGGTGGCGCGCGAGCGGGACCTGCCGCGCGCCCTCGCCGGGACGGCGCGGGCGCTGGCCGAGTGCGACGTCGCCGGCCCGGCGACCAACCTCGGCCTGCTCGCCGCCCTCGTCGCCCGTCCCGAGGTGGCCGGGGGGCGGACGACGACGACGTTCGTCGACGAGCACCTCGCCGAGCTGGTGCCGCCCGTGGAGGAGACGCGGCCCGTCGCCGGCGCGGACGGCGGGGTGGCCGTCGCGGCGCCGCTGCAGGGCGTCGTCGTGGCGGTCGAGGCGGGGGAGGGCCGGGCCGTGGCCGCCGGCGCGACCCTGCTGGTGCTCGAGGCGATGAAGATGGAGCACGTCGTCCCGGCGCCGGTCGCCGGCGACGTCGTCGCGGTGCGGGTGGCGGTCGGCGACGTCGTCCCGGCCGGCGCCGTGCTCGCCGTCCTCGCGCCGTCGGACGACGCCGGGGACACCGCCGCCGCGCGGGGCGAGGTCGACCTCGACGCGATCCGCCCCGAGCTGGCGGAGGTGCTCGAGCGGCAGCAGGGCACCCGCGACGAGGCGCGGCCGGAGGCGGTGGCGGGCCGGCGGGCGGCCGGCCGGTGGACCGCGCGGGAGACGGTCGCCGCGCTCTGCGACGGCGGCACCTTCGTGGAGTACGGCGCCCTCGGCATCGCCGCCCAGCGCCGGCGGCGCACCCTGGAGGAGCTGGTCGCCCGCACGCCCGCCGACGGCATGGTGGCCGGCATCGGCGAGGTGGACGGCGTCCCGACCGCCGTGCTCGCCTACGACTACACGGTGCTGGCCGGCACCCAGGGCCTGGTCAACCACCGCAAGGCCGACCGGCTGCTCGAGCTGGCCGAGCAGCGGCGGCTGCCGGTCGTGCTGGTGGCGGAGGGCGGCGGCGGGCGCCCCGGCGACACCGACTCGGCGGGGATCTCGCTGCTCGACGTCCCCACGTTCACGACGATGGCCCGGCTGGCCGGCCGGGTGCCCACCGTCGCCGTCGTCTCCGGCTACTGCTTCGCGGGCAACGCCGCGCTGGTCGGGGTCTGCGACGTCGTGATCGCCACCGAGGGCAGCAGCATCGGCATGGGCGGCCCGGCGATGATCGAGGCCGGCGGCCTGGGCGTCGTCGACCCGGACGACGTCGGCCCCACGGCGGTGCAGGCGGCCAACGGCGTCGTCGACCTCGTGGTGCCCGACGACGACGCCGCGGTCGTGGCGGCCCGCCGGGTGCTCGGCTGCCTGACCGGGCGGACCGGGGCGGGCGGGTGCGCCGACCAGCGGCTGCTGCGGCACCTGCTGCCCGCCGACCGGGTGCGCAGCTACGACGTCCGCCCGGTGCTCGACACCCTCGCCGACACCGGCAGCCTGCTGGAGCTGCGGCCCCGGTTCGGCCCCGGCATCGTGACCGCGCTCGGCCGGCTCGACGGCCGGCCGGTCGGGCTGCTGGCCAACGACCCGCGGCACCTGGGCGGGGCGATCGACGCCGAGTCCGCCGACAAGGCCGCGGCGTTCCTGCGGCTGTGCGAGGCGCACCGGCTGCCGGTGGTCTCGCTGGTCGACACCCCGGGGTTCATGGTGGGGCCGGAGTCGGAGCGCACGGGCACGGTGCGCCGATTCGGCGGCCTCTACGTCGCCGGGGCGGCGCTGACCGTGCCGCTGGTCGCGGTGGTGCTGCGCAAGGCGTACGGGCTGGGCGCCATGGCGATGACCGGCGGCGACCTGCGCGCCCCGTTCCTCACCGTCGCCTGGCCCACCGGCGAGTTCGGGCCGATGAGCCTGGAGGGCGCCGTCCGGCTCGGCTACCGGCGCGAGCTCGCCGCGCTGCCCGACGACGCCGCCCGGGAGGCCCGCTTCGCCGAGCTGGTCGCCGAGTCCTACCAGCAGGGCAGGGCGCTCAACGTCGCCTCGGTGTTCGAGATCGACGACGTCATCGACCCGGCCGACACCCGGGCGGTGGTCGGCGAGGCGCTCCGGGCGGCTACCGCGGCGCGGCGCTGAGCCGCTCGATCCCCGGGCCGGACAGCCGGTCGACCGCCACCGCGGTGCGGCCGGACAGCAGCAGGAGCAGCGCCTCGACCGGGCCCTCGACCAGGGCGCCCTCGCCGGCCGTCCAGTCGGTGTCGGTGGCGACCAGCCGCAGGCCCGCCAGCCGCCGGCGGGCGTCGAAGACGATGGTGAACGGCCACGTCATCGACCAGATGCGGGTGGCCGCCGTCGCCGCCGCCTCGACCGGCATCGAGCGCGGGCGTCCCAGCGGGACGGCGATGTCCTGGCCGTGCACCAGCACGTCGATCAGCGGCTCGTAGGGCGTGAGGCCGGGCACCCGCCGGCGCGAGCCGACCATCGCGCGGATCGCGGCGACCAGCTCGCCGGTGGAGGTCGCGTCGGCCCGCCGGACGGCGGCGTCGTGCGTCGTCCGGTGGAAGTCGCCCCGCCCCCGCAGGGCCGGACCGATGAGCTCGACCGGCCGGGCCACGGAGAAGGTGACGTGCGCGGCGACGTCGCGCACCCGCCAGCCCCGGCACAGCGACGGGTGCGCCCACTCGTCGGGGGAGAGGCCGGCCAGCAGGTCGGCGAGGCTGCCGCGCTGCTCGTCGATGACGGCCCAGACGGCGTCCCGGTCGAGGCTCATGGGAACCCCCAAGTAGTACGATAGTCTGACCAAACTAGGACGAGCCTCTGACCATCGTCAAGGGGGTGTGGGGTGGCCGACGACGAGCTGAACCTTGGCCTGCTGCTGTTCATCCCGTACCGGGCCATGGAGAAGCGCGTCTTCCAGCGGCTCGCGGAGGAGGGTTTCGACGACGTCACGCCGGCCCAGGCGCGGGTGATGGCGCGGATCGGCCCCGACGGCACGCGGCTGACCGAGCTGGCCGAGGCAGCGTCGGTGACCAAGCAGACCGCCGGCTTCCTGGTCGACCAGCTCGAGCGGGCGGGCTACGTGCGCCGCACGCCCGACCCGACCGACGCCCGGGCGCGGCTGGTCCGCATCGCCGAGCGCGGCGCCGCCGCGCAACCGGTGGCCGACGGCGTCGTCGCCGAGGTGGAGGCCGAGTGGCGGGCGCACCTGGGGGAGCGGCGCTGGCGACAGCTCCGCGACGCGCTCACCGCGCTCCGCGAGGTCACCGACCCGTACCGTTGACCGCCGCCGATCGGTTCCTCTACGGTAACCGTCACCCATGGGCGACCAATTGGCGGCAGACGACGCGTTCGACGCCCTCGGTGACCCGATGCGGCGCCGGATCCTCGAGTGCCTGCGGGACGGCGAGCTGCCGGTGGGCGAGCTGGCCGGCCGCCTGCCGGTCGGGCGGCCCGCCGTCAGCAAGCACCTGCGGGTGCTGGAGGGCGCGGGTCTGGTCGAGCACCGCTCGCGCGGGACGCGGAACCTCTACGCCCTGGCGCCCGGCGGCCTCGCCGACGTGCAGCGCTGGCTGACGAGCGTCTGGGACGACGCGCTGGGCGCGTTCGCCGGTTTCGTCGACGCCGAGGAAGGGAGAGCCCCGTGAGGCCGATCGTCCGCCAGGTCACCGTCGCGGCACCGCCGGAGCGCGCCTTCGCCCTCTTCACCGAGCGGATCGGGGAGTGGTGGCCGAGGGCCGGGCACAGCGTGTTCGGCGAGCGCGCCACCGTGGCCTTCGAGGGCCGCGGCCTCGTCGAGCGCGCCGGCGACCGGGTGAGCGTGTGGGCCGAGGCGACGCTGTGGGAGCCGCCGGACGCGCTCGAGCTCGACTGGCACCCCGGCCGCACGGCCGAGGATGCGACCCACGTGCGCGTCACCTTCGAAGCCGACGGCGAGCGCACCCTCGTCACGCTGGAGCACTCCGGCTGGGAGCGCCGGGCCGACGCCGCCGACGTCCGGGAGTCCTACGAGCAGGGCTGGCCCGTGGTCCTCGGCCGGTTCGCCGCGATGGAGGCTCCCGTCGGCTGACCGGTGCGCCACCATGGGCGCGTGCTGGTCCTGGGGCGCGCCGAGGTCGCCGAGCTGCTGGACGTCGACGCACTGGTCGACGCCCTCGCCGGTGCGATGGCCGACCTCAGCGCGGGCCGCGCATCGGTGCCCGCGCGGGTCGGCGCCGAGGTCGCCGAGCACGACGGGCGGCTGCTGTCGATGCCCGGGTACGTGCCGTCGCAGCGGGCGCTGGTCACCAAGCTCGTGTCGCTGTTCCCGCGCAACGCCGGCACCGCGCTGCCGACCCACCAGGCGGTCGTCGTCGTGTTCGACGCCGAGACCGGTGCGCCGTCCGCGCTGCTGGACGGCACCGGGATCACCGCCGTCCGGACGGCGGCCTGCTCCGCGCTGGCCACCCGGCTCCTTGCGCGGGACGACGCCGCGGTGCTGGCCGTGCTCGGCACCGGCGTGCAGGCCCGCGCGCACGCGCGGGCGCTGACCCGGGTGCGGCCGCTGCGGGAGGTCCGCATCGCCGGGCACGACGCCGGCCGGACCGCGGCGGCGGCCACCGAGCTGGCCGCGGAGCTCGGTCTGGAGGTGCGCGCCGTGACGGGACCCGCGGAGGCGTGCGCCGGCGCCGACGTCGTCTGCGCGACGACCCACCCGGGCGCCGACCCCCTCGTTCGGCGGGAGCTGCTGGACCCGGGCGCGCACGTCGTTTCGGTCGGCTGGGACCCGGCCGGCCGGGAGGTCGACGACGCGACCGTGCGCGACGCCCTCGTGGTCGTCGAGTCGCGGACGGCCGCGGCCGGCAGCCCGGACCTGTCCGCGGCGACGGTGGAGGACCTCCCGGAGCTCGGCGAGCTGGTCGCGGGCACCCGCCCGGGGCGCACGAGCGGCGAGCAGCTCACCCTCTACAAATCGGTGGGCGTCGCGGTGCAGGACGCCACGGCCGCGACCCTGGTGCTGGCAGCCGCACGGGAACGCGGCGCCGGCCGGGAGGTCGAGCTCTGAAGGGACCCTCCTGCAGGTCGAGCACCTGCGGCGAGGCCGACACCAGCCCTCGGTCAGGCGGCCGGCGTGGTCGCCGGCGCCTCGGCCGGCGTGCAGGCGGGGGCCGCCGGGTCGGTCGGGACGAGGGTCGGTTCCGTGGCCGGCGGGACCTCCGCGGCGCACGGGTCGGTCGGGCAGACCTCGGTGGCGGGGTCTGCCGGCGGTGCGGCGACCGGGGGGACGGCGGCGGGATCGGCCGGCTCCGCCGGGCAGGTCGGCTCGACCGGGGTCTCCGACGGCGTGGTGGGCTGCGGGGGCGTGGTGGGCTGCGGGGGCGTCGTGCTCCCCGGGGTGGTGGTGCCCGGGGTGGTGGTGCCCGGGGTGGTGGTGCCCGGGGTGGTGGTGCCCGGGGTGGTGGTGCCCGGGGTGGTGGTGCCCGGGGTGGTGGTGCCCGGGGTGGTGGTGCCCGGGGTGGTCGTGCCCGGCGTGGTGGTGCCCGGGGTGGTGGTGCCCGGGGTGGTCGTGCCCGGCGTGGTCGTGCCCGGCGTGGTGGTGCCGGGGGTCGTCCCCGAGAGCTCGGTCCCGGGCGTCGTCGTCCCGGGGTCGGTGGTCCCGGGGTCGGTGGTCCCGGGGTCGGTGGTGCCTGGTTCGGTGGAGCCCGGCTCGGGGCTGCCCGGCTCGGTCGGCGTCTCGGTCAGGCCGGGTAGCAGCGACGTGCCGGGTGGCGCGGCGTCGACGAGGGGCGGGAACTCCTCCTCGTCGTCGGCGGGCTCGGGAGGCGGGAGGTGCTCGGTCGGGACGAGGGCCGACGGGACCGGGGTCGCCGAGAGCGCCAGGTACGGGTCGTCGAAGCCGGGCGCCACCACGCCGATCTGGGGGATGGCGAGGGGACCGGCCGCGGTGGTCGTCTCCGCGGCGGCCGACAGCGGAGCCGCGTCGGTGCCGTGCCCGTCCGGGCCGGCCGCGGACACCGGCGCCACCGTGGTCTCCAGTGCGGCCAGGAGGGCCGCGACGGCGAGGGCACCGGCCCCGGCGCCGATGGTCGAGACCGACCGGGCGGCGCGGCGCGGGCGAGCCGGCGCGGGGCTGCGCACCGCCCTGTGTCTGCCCATCTCGACCCCCGTGTTCCGGACCGACTTGTCCGCATCATGTCCCGCGGTCGTAGAGCAGGTCCATGGGAGGAAGGGCGGGGAAGGGTTCCACCGCGACGGCAGGCGACACGCCGGATCGTCGTCACCCCTCGTGATCGGCCCTGGTGACTCGTCACTGTGCGTGCTCGTTCGAAAGTCGTAGGACGTTTTCTGCGATCAGGGGTTGACGGAGCCGCCTCGCCGGCTGGCAGGGTCGTCGGCGGTGGCGCGGCCTGGAAGCCGCCCGGAGATCCGTGCCTCGACTCCTGCTGGTCCGTTCCGGACGGGGGATCTCCGTGAAGCGTGTGCTCGTCTTCGTCCTGCCCGCCCTCCTCGTCCTGGTCGGCTTCGTCGTCATCGGCCCCTCGGCGCAGGCGGCGTCCGGCGTCTTCGCCGCGCGCGCCGGCACCGACGACGCCGAGCAGCAGGCCTCCGGGACGTCCGTCGACAGCTCGGACCTGGAACTGGTGCAGGACGGGTCCCAGCGGCAGACGGTCGGTCTCCGGTTCCCGGCGGTGACGATCCCGCCGGGTGCGACGGTCTCGCGCGCCTGGGTCCAGTTCACCGCGGACAAGAGCGGCTCGGCCCCCGTCGCGCTCACCATCCACGGGCAGGCGGCCGACAACGCACCCGCCTTCTCCACCGCCGCGGGCGACGTGACCGCACGACCGAGGACGACGGCCGCCGTCACCTGGTCGCCGCCGTCGTGGTCGTCCGGCCAGCGCGGCACCGCCCAGCGGACGAGCGACGTGGCGACCGTCGTGCAGCAGGTCGTGAACCGGCCGGGCTGGCGGTCGGGCAACGCGCTCGTGCTGGTCGTCTCCGGCACCGGCTCGGCGGCACGGGTGGCGGCCAGCGTCGAGAGGGGCGCCGCCCGGGCCCCCGCCCTGCACGTGGAGTGGACCACCTCGACGCAGCCGACGCCCACGACTCCCACCACGAGCACCCCGCCGCCGCCGCCGGCGCCGGGACCGAGCGCGGGCGGGGCCGCCTACGGCTTCCCCGACTGCTCGGCCGGAGGCCGGGGCGTGATCCGACCCCATCCCCAGGGAACGGTCCTGACCAGCAGGTGGCGCGTCGAGGAACCCCCGGACGACACGACGTACGACCTCCGCGGCGTCGCCTCGACCGCCTTCCCCTCGACGTCGCACGTGTTCAGCTTCGGCACCGGCAGCGACAACCTCGACGCCGGCCGTCGCACCTGCCTGATCGGCGGCGAGCTGCGCGACCAGGTGGGGTACCCACCGCCGCGGACGTGGGACTGGTACCACGACAACGCCAACGCCTCGTGCGTGAAGGGCGCGGCCTACGAGTGGTACCAGATCGTGGGCACCCGGTGCGCGGGGATCGAGGACGGCTTCCGGCCGCAGGAGCCGGGCGTGAACGCCAACAACACGCGCTTCCTGATCGCGCACACCTACCTGACGAACGTCCTGGACGACTGCCTGGAGAACGACTACACGACCGCCGGCGTCGTGCTCGACAGCCTCTGGGCGGAGTGCTACACGGGCATCTCGGAGCGGCCGTCGTCCGACCGCTGCTGGGCCACCCCTCCGGGCGAGCAGCTCGTCCTCGACCGGCTGCTGATGGGGCTGCGACCGATGCAGCAGCCGGAGGGGTTCGGTTACGGCCGCCTCTTCAAGTGGTCGAAGTGCGAGGGGCCGAACCAGCTCGTCATCAAGTGCTCGATGTTCTTCGTGCCCGATCACCGGCTCGGCGACGCCGACGGCATGGACATCCCCGCGGGCACGGTGGTCGACGACTCGGCGTGCCCGGGGAACCCGACGACCATCGTGTGGCTGGGCGAGGGGCCCTATCCCGGCGACCTGCAGGGGCTGCCGATCCGGGTGGTCACCGACCGCGCGGTCTGGGACACGGCCGTCGCGAACTGGGAGGCCCGCCACGGCTACTGAGCCGGCGCAGCGGGAGGGAGCGGACACCCGGCCGGCTCATCCGGTCTGAGCGATGGCCGGGAGCGCGGGAGCGGCGACGATCGCGCCGTCCGCCCGATGTCGGGATGCCGGCTCTCGACCGCGCAGGAGCGCCGACGTGACACGACAACTCATCGACCAGCCCCCGGACGCCCTCGACGAGCTCGGGCCCGTCGACCGGACCGTCCTCGAGTTCCCGGGGAGCCGGTTCAACGGGGAGATCGCCCCCGCCCTCACGGACCTGGTCTCCCGCGGCACGGTCCGGATCCTGGACCTGCTCCTCATCCGGAAGGGCGCCGACGACGCCGTGGACCTCGCCGAGCTGGCCGAGCTCGACGAGGGCGAGGTCGGCGAGCTGCGGGCCTACGAGGGGCAGCTGGCCGTGCTGCTCAGCGAGGAGGACGTCGCCGCCGCGGCGGCGGCCGTCGAGCCGGGCAGCACCGCCGTCCTGCTGGTGTGGGAGAACGCCTGGGCGGCGCCCTTCGCCTCCGCCGTCCGGCACGCCGGGGGCAGCTCGTGGCCAGCGGGCGCATCCCCGTGCAGGCCATGCTCGCCGCCGTCGAGGAGCTCGACGCCCTCGAGCGGGACGACGGCACCGACGACGACTCCACGAGGAAGGACGACTGACATGCCGCTGGCAGCTCGCCGCATGCGCCGGGCCACGGTGATCGGCCCCGCCCCGGTCGCCCGCACGGCCGCGACCCTCGGCACCGCCGCCGTGGTGGCGCACGGCGTCGTCCGCCGGACCGAGCGCCGCGAGGAGCGGCGGGAGGACCGCCGCGACCGGCGCTGGTGACCGCCGCCCCTGACGCGGCCGCGCACCCCCGGCCGGACGATCCGACGGCCGATCCGCTGGCCGTGATGCGCTCGCGCGCCTACCTGCGCCTGCTCGTCCTCGCCGTGGCGCTGGGGGTGCCGATCGCCGCTGCGGCGTACTGGTTCCTCAAGCTCACCGACCTGGTGCAGCGCTGGGCCTTCGAGTCCGCGCCGCAGGCCCTGGGGTACGGGACGGCGCCGACCTGGTGGCCGTTGCTGCCGCTCGGCGTGGCCGGCCTCGCCGTGGGGGCGACGATCCGCTACCTGCCCGGCGCGGGCGGTGAGTCACCGGCGGACGGCTTCCGGCCCGGGGGGCTCCCGGTGCCGGCGTCGCTGCCCGGCATCGCCCTCGCCGCGATCGCCGGCATCGGGCTGGGAGCGGTCGTCGGGCCGGAGGCGCCGCTGGTCGCGCTCGGCGGCGGCCTGGCGTACCTCGCGGTCCGGCTCGCGCGCCGCGACGTCCCCCGTCCGGGGGGGGGGGGGGGGGGGGGGGCGGGCGGGGGGGGCGGGGGGGGTGGGGGGGGGGGGGGGGCCGGCGGGGGGGGGGGGGGGGGGGGGGGGGGGTGGCGGGGGGTGGTGGGGGGGG
>NZ_JBJGZV010000070.1:0-15837 GCF_054050715.1 Blastococcus sp. SYSU D00669 | reverse complement strand
GGCCCGCCGGCGGGCCGCGGACGCCCGCGAGGAGTGGCTGGGCGCCCGGGAACGGCTGGTCGAGGTGCGCGGCCGGCGGCTGGACGGCATGGCCGCCGAGCTCGCCGCCGGCCTGGTGCCCGGGACCGACTGCCCCGTCTGCGGCGGCCGCGAGCACCCGCGGCCGGCCGTGGGCAGCGGTCCGCTGGTCACGGCGGCCGACGAGGACGCCGCCCGCGCGGCGGTGGACGCCGCCGAGCAGGCCGCGGCAGCGGCCGGCCAGGCCGTCGAGGAGCTGGAGCGCGAGCTCGCCGTCCTGGGCGAACGGTCCGGCGAGCGGCCGGTCGCCGACCTCACCACCGCCGCCGCCGCTTCCGCCGACCGGCGCGACGCCACCCGGGCCGCGGCCCGCCGCGTCGACGAGCTGCGTCGCGGGCTGGCGGCCCTCGAGGCCGAGCACGCGGCGGCGACCGACCGGCTCGCCGCCGACCGGGAGCGGCTGCAGGCCCGCACGGCCGAGCGCGCCGCCCGGGCGGCGGTGCTCGACGAGCTGGTCGCCAAGCTGGACGAGGCGCGCGGCGAGGACGCCGACCTGGCCGCGCGGGCCCGGCGGCTGACCACGGCGGCGGAGCGCTGCGAGGCGGCGCTCGAGGCCGAGGTCGCCGAGCTGCGGGCGCGCACCGACGCCGACACCGCGCGGGCGACGGCGCAGCGACGGGTCGGCGAGACCGGCTTCCCCGGCCTGGCCGAGGCCGCCGGTGCCCTGCTGGAGGCCGGCGCGCTCGCCGCCCTGGACCGCCGGATCGACGAGCACGAGCGCGCGCTCGCGGCCACCGAGCGGGTCCTGGCCGATCCCGAGCTGGCCGACCTCGGGCCGCTGCCCGACGTCGCCGCGCTCGAGCGGCGCTGCGCCGGGACGACCGCCCGGCGGGAGGACGCCGTCGCCGCCCGCGACCGGGCCGGCCGCTGCGCCCGCGCGCTGGCCGACCTGGCCGGCGACCTGACCGCCGCCGAGATCGACCTGCAGCACCGGCGCGCCCGTGCCGAGCAGGTGGGTGCCCTGGCCGACCTGGTCAACGGCCGCGGGGCGAACGCCCTGCGGATGCGGTTGCAGTCCTTCGTGCTGGCCGGCCGGCTCGAGCAGGTCGCCGACGTGGCCAGCCGGCGGCTGCTCGAGATGTCGAACGGCCGGTACACGTTCGTGCACAGCGACGCGCAGGGCCGGCACGGCGCCCGCGGCGGCCTGGGGCTCGACGTGCTGGACGAGTACACCGGGGTGCGCCGGCCGACCAAGACCCTGTCCGGCGGGGAGAGCTTCATGGCCTCGCTCGCCCTCGCCCTCGGGCTGGCCGACGTCGTCACCGCCGAGACCGGCGGCGTGCAGATCGACACGCTGTTCGTCGACGAGGGCTTCGGCACCCTCGACGCGCAGGCGCTCGACGCGGTGATGACCGTCCTCGACGAGCTGCGGCGCGGCGGGCGCACCGTGGGCGTGATCAGCCACGTCGAGGAGCTGAAGCTGCGGATCCCCACCCGGGTGGAGGTGCTGGCCGGGCGGAACGGCTCCCGGCTCGCCGGCTGAGGCAGCGGCGCCGGGGCGGGCGGCGTCGGACCGCCCGCCCCGACCTCACTCTCCCGGCTGGCCCATCCACAGGACGATGGCCGTGGTGGCGTCCTCGGGCGCGGCCGATCCGACGGTGGCGGTCTGGTCCAGGACGAACGTCACGGACTCGACGTCGGTGATCGGGTCGACCGGTCGCGAGGTGAACTGCAGCAGGCCACCGGAGGGCCCCACCTCGGCCGCCGCCGACAGCTCGGTGGTCTCCCCGTGTCCCGTCGTGAGCACCGCGGTCCCCGTCACCTGCCGCAGCCCGGGGTCGGGGCGGACCATGAGGGCGACGGAGGCCAGCCGCCCCTCGCGGACGCCGTCCGGTGTCTCCACGGTCACCGCCGGCTGCCCGTCGACCTCGTCCGGCAGCTCCGCCCAGCCCCACCACATGGGCGTCACGCCCGCCGCGTCGAGGACCTCGCAGTCGCGGCCGTACATCCAGCCGAACGGGTCCAGCGGCACGCAGACGACCGGGTCCCCGGCGGCCAGCGACGGAGCCATCTCCGTCCACTGGGAGACGTCGGCCACGGGCGGCCCGAAGGGCTGGTTGACCGTGGCGCTGTAGCTGTGCCAGTGCGCCGAGACGAACCAGAGCGCGAAGGACGCGGCGGCCAGCACGGCGCCGACCCGGCGCAGGGCCGCGCCCCCCACCCGCCGGGGGAGCCGCTGGACCACGGCCGCCGTCCGCGGCGACTCGACCAGAGCGGCGATCAGTCCCGCCACCACGAAGAACAGCCCGAAGACCCCGACGACGTACCGGCGGTCGAACCCCGCGATCCCGAGCATGTTCAGGTCGGGGGTGAAGACCGCGCTGAACGTGAACGCGTTGATCAGCATCGTGAAGAGCACGAGGCTGATGCCGATGAGCGCGAGCCCCGTGCCCCGGCTGCGCAGGAACACCGCCGCGGCCACCGTGGCGAGGACGACCACCAGGCCGATCAGCATCCAGGGGAGGGGGCCGAGGGTCTGGGCGGGGCCGAGCAGCAGCCGGCCGAGGAGGCCGAAGAAGTACTTCAGCGTCGCGTAGACCTTCGTCGCGAGCCCGGCGTCGGTGTCCTGCAGGAGGCTGGAGCCGGTGGTGACGCTCGTGGCGAGGCGGAGCCCCTGGACGGCGGCACCGACCAGCGAGGCCAGCACGACCAGGCGGAACCGCCGGCCGCTGACGAGCGCGACGACCACCATGGCCGGCAGCACGGCCAGGACGCCGGGCTTCGACACCAGCAGCAGCGGGAGCAGCCACGCGTACCGGGGCACCTGCCGGTCGCGGGAGACCAGCGCCAGCGCGGTCACCATCGCGGCGAAGACGACCGCGAAGTACGTGAAGTTGATGTAGGTGCGGGTCTGGAACTCGGGGACGAGCACGAGGGCCAGGGCGAGGAGGAACCGCAGCCAGTCGCTCGCGATCACCTGCCGGAAGGCGGGCAGGCAGACCGAGCCGAGGAGCAGGCCCGACAGGACGAGCGCCGAACCGGTGTAGAAGTAGGGGACCGACCAGGCGGGGACGCCGAGCTCCGCACCCAGCAGGCCGATCAGCCGCTGGGGGAGCGGCAGGTAGCCCGCGTCGGGGGTGAACAGCTGCTCCCGCAGGGAGCCGGACGTGGCCGCGACGTAGTAGTTCGTCCCCATCTCGGCCCACATGGAACCGCCGAGGATCATGCGGCCGTGGGTCAGCAGCTGGTGGACGACGTAGAACGTGGCCGCCAGCGCGAAGAGGACGCGGGCCGGCGCCGGGCCGCGGTCGTCGCCGTCGTCCGGCGGGAAGGCGTGCCGGCGGGCGCGCTCGAGGACCGCGCCGACACCGCGGATCCGGGACGCCGGGGTCCGCCGGTTGGCGGCGGGCTCGGGACGGCCCGTCGGCGGACGGTCGATCGGGCCCGTGGCGTCGTGGGCCTCGTGCTCGGCCCGGACGGCGACCGCGCCGGAGGGCCCGGCGTCGGTGTCCCGACGGCGGACCGGCGGGTGCGGGAGGGTCACGGCTGCCCGGCCACGGCACGTTCGAGCTGCTGCTCGATCTCCCGGAAGCTCCGCCACGGCTGCACGTGCTCCTGCGGGGAGGCGCCGTGCACGAAGCCGCGCCCGTCCTTGATCACGCCCTGCTCGACCAGCGCGTCGACCGGGGCGTCGAAGTCGCGGTCGCCGACGAACCAGACGCACTCGAGCGCCGACGGCGCGACGCGGCTGGCCAGCAGCCGGAAGGGCTGCAGCGAGGCCTTCTCCTGCGCGGTCTCCTCGGAGCACACCACGTGGTCGATGAGCTTGGCGATGTCCAGGTGGTACAGCTTGCGGAACTGGATCTGCGCGGTCAGGTCGGTGACGACGGCGGTGGCCACGTCGTTGTACCGCAGCGACTGCAGCAGCTCGACCACGCCGGGCCGCAGCTGCATGGCCAGCAGGTAGTTGCGCCAGTACTCCTGCTCCATCACCAGGGCGACCTGCGGCTCGCTGCGCAGGCCGATCAGCTCCAGGGCCTCGTGGCAGTACAGCAGCCGGCTGTGGCTGCTCGCGGTGTCGCCCAGCCGCTCCTTCACGTTGACCCGCGCCTGCGCGTACGCGTCGGCGAAGGCGGGGGCCTTGACACCGAGCTCGTCGCTGGCGAAGCGGAACAGCGCCTCCTTGCCGGCGCGGTCGCACGGCTCGTACGGGTAGAGGGTGTCGTCCAGGTCGAAGACCACCAGGGTCGGTGCGTCGGTCACGGCTTGGGCCGGTCCTTCCTGCGTTCCAGCAGCGCGAGTACCACGATCAGCTGCATGACCCCGCGGCTCTTGCCGAGCCAGACCGGGGCGTCGGTGAACAGTTCCTCCGGCCGCTCGATGAGCGACCGGGCGATGCCTGCGGTATCGGCGGGCGTGAGGTCCTCCGGGTGCACCACCAGGCGGACGGCGCCCGGGGTGTCCATGTACTCGATCCAGGCCGAGCACCCGCCGACGGAGATCAACGCGCGCTGCAGGCGCTCGCCGAAGGACACGCCGCGCAGCGTGGCCAGCAGCGACATCGGGATGGGGCCCGAGGTGACCGACTCCTCCTCGGGCAGGGGACGGACCGGCTCCAGGCGGAAGACGACGTCGGCGAGGTCGGCCTGCGGCTCGATGAACTGGCGGGCGTGCGGGTAGCGGCGCTCGATCGAGGCCACCACCGCCGACAGGGAGTGCCCCCGCTCGCCGACGTCCCGGTTGATCTTGAGCTGGCGCCGCAGCCGCTCGTCCATCGAGGTGAAGACGCTCAGGTCCGCGGTGCGCCGCACCTCGGCCGAGGTGAGCGCGTGCAGGCCGTTGACGACGACGAGCTCCCGCTGGCGGATCGGCCGCTGCTTGGTGAAGCGGCCGCGGCTGTGGTCGTAGTGCACCGCCCACACCGGCTTGCCGCGCATCAGCTGCAGGGCGTCGCGGTTCATCGTGGGCAGGTCGTTCGCCGCGGGGTGGAGGTGGGTGGTCACCTGCCACAGGGGCGCCTTGCGGTCGTAGAGGTGGTAGTCGTCGCCCATCAGGAACGACGTGGCGCTCTCGCCGAAGACGTTGGCCAGCGAGATGCAGAGCGTGTCCTTGCCCGTGCCGCTGTCCCCGGCGATCGTCACCGACAGGGGGGAGCCGCTCATGCGGTACATGTCCAGGCGCGGGCGGGCGCGGCGGAAGACCATGACCAGCACGAGGAGCCCGAGGACGACGGTCACGGTGGACAGCACCGCACCGGTGGTCCCCGCCGCGCTGTCGCCGACGAAGTTGCCGACCTCGCGGAAGTCCTCCGCGGAGATCGCGTCGGCCGAGCCACGCCAGGTGGCGGCGGAGGCGCGCAGGGCCAGGGCGGCGGTCGCCACCGCCCAGAACAGCCACACGGCCGCGACGGCCTGCCGTCCGAGCCACGCGGCGAACACGGCCAGGAACGGCACCGACCAGACGTACCAACCGGGGCCGGCCGGCGTCAGCAGCGGCACCGCGGTCAGCATCATCCCGCCGATGAGCACGACCAGGTCGGGGTTGCCGCGCTTGAACCGGTACAGCACCCCGGCCAGGGCGACGTACACCACCGGCAGGACGACGAGGGTCAGCCCCGGTCCCAGGTCGACCGCGTAGGCGAAGACCGACTCGCTCGTCGGGGTCAGGACCACCATCTCGCGGTAGCCGGGGAGCAGCACGGGCAGGAGCGTGAGCGCCAGGCCGGGGAGCAGACCGGCCACGAAGGCGCCGGTGTGCTCGCGGAAGCGGGCGTTGCGGAGCAGGAAGAGCAGCACCAGCGGGGGGAACAGCGCCGAGGAGAACTTGGCCGCGACGGCGAGTCCCCCCAGCAGGCCCGCGGCGAACCAGCGCCGGTCCCGCAGCAGCACCGCGGCGGCGAACATCAGCGCCGCCGGCACGACGTCCAGCTGGCCGTGCACGTACGAGGCGTAGAGGACCACCGGGGAGAGCGCCACGAGCGCCTGCGCCGCCCGGGACGACTCGCGCCGCCAGCCGCCCACGATGCGCCAGAGGACCAGCTCCGCGACGAGGACGCCCAGGCCGATGCCCAGCTGGATGCCCCACGAGCCCGGCAGCCAGCTGGTCAGCAGCGCCCAGAACCCGAACCAGGTGACCATCACCGGCCCGTACGGGAACGCGCCGGAGTTCCCGCCCGCGTCCAGGAACGTCTGCCACGGGTCCCACGACGGGGAGCTCAGGGTCGCCTCGAAGAAGGGGACGAACCAGGCGGTGTGGATCTTCGGGACGAGCAGGAGCAGGAGGGCGATCCGCAGGAGCAGACCGGAGCCCAGCAGCAGGGCGCGCGGCCGGGCGAGGGCGCGCAGCCCGTAGCCGCCGACGGTCCGCCTGGGGCGCGGCTCGCGCGGCAGCCGGGGACGGGGGCGCAGGTTCTCGACCGGGGCGATCCGCTCCCGCTCGGCCCGGGGGCGGTCCAGGCCGAGCTGCTCCGTCACGCCACCCACCACGGTGCCTCCGGTCGGTTCCAGGCGTCGGGCCGCTTGGTGCACACCCCGTGCAGCGGGATCCCGGCGGTCTCGAAGAGCTCCGCGACGACCGGCAGCTCCTCGTCGAGGGAGCGGCCCTGCAGCTCCGGGCTCACCACCATGAGCCGGAAGCCGTGCGCCACGAGGCGGGCGAGATCCCCGGCCCGCGGCCAGCGCCCGGTGAAGGAGTCCACCCACACCCAGTCCGGCCGGGGGTCCAGCGCGAGGGCGGTCTCGACCGACTCGTACTCGGAGATCCGCACCATGGACCGGGTCTCGCCGCCGCGCAGCGTCCGGACCAGGAACGGGAACGACTGGTCGAGGAAGGCCCACTCCTCGATCCCGCGCTCGGCCAGCAGCGCGGAGACGCGGGCCTCCAGCCCCTCCTCCTTCGTGTTCAGCACGATGAAGCGGTGGCGGTAGGAGTCGAGCCACTCGACGAAGTCGGGGCCGCTGAGGAAGGGGTCGTGCACCAGGACCAGCCGGTCGCCGTCGGCGTGCAGGTCGATCTCGACGCCGAACTCGGTGGGCACCTCCCGGAGCGCCGCCGGCTCGTTGACGCGGTGGGCGCAGATGAGGGTCACAGCGACTTCCGGAGCTCGAGGCTGAAGTCCAGGGTCCGGCGGATGAACCGCCGCTTCGCGGCCAGGTCGGTGTTCCAGCTCGAGACGCCGTGCTTGCGGGGGGCGAAGACGACCGGGAGCCGGCGGACCTCGTAACCGAGGCGGCTGGCGGAGTAGAGGGCGAACAGGTCGAGGGAGAAGTCCCGGGGCGGCTCGCCCCACGCGTCGAGCAGCTCGCGGGAGAACAGCGTGGGCTGCGCGTTGATGTCGCGCAGCGGGCGGCGCAGCAGGGCGGTCTCGAACACCGACATGCCGGCGGTGAAGACGCGGTCGGCGACCGGGCGCCCGTACCGTCGCCCCTTCACCATCACCGGCGCCGTCGAGTCGCCGAACAGGGGCAGGGCCCGCAGCACGTCGGCCGGGTCGGTCTGCAGGTCGGCGTGGGTCCAGCCCACGATCGGGGCCCGGGCGGCGGCCAGGCCGCTGGTGATGCCGAAGCCGTAGCCCTGGTTGGTCGGGACCCGGACCCACCGCACGCCGTCGGACCCCGGCCCGTCGAGCGGGCCGAGCAGCGCCTCGAGGACGGCCGCGGTGTCGTCGGTCGAGCCGTTGTCGACCAGGATCACCTCGCCCCGGCCCTCGGCGGCGACGTAGGCGCACCGGCGGACGAGCTCGGGCAGGCCGGCGGACTCGTTGTAGCAGGGGATGACGAGGGAGAAGGCGGGCTCGCCGCCCGTGGTCTCACCGCTCGGCGCGCTCAAGGACCGGCTCCTTCCTGCGGAACACGAACAGGGACATGCCGACGAAGTTCCACGCCGCCGAGAGGGCGGTCGCGCCCAGGAACGCGAGGGTCGTCCCGGTCCCGTCGTCGCCCAGCCAGCCGCGGATCGCCGCGTTGGCGGTGACGTTGAGGCCGAGGGCGACGGCGTAGACGAGCACGAAGAGCAGCTCGCTCCAGCGGCTGCGCCGGGCACCGAAGGTGAACCGCCAGTTCGCCACGTAGGCGAAGACGGCGCCCACGGCGAAGCCGAGGGCCTTGGCGGGGTCGACCGGTGTGCCGGCCCAGACGAACGCGGCGTACGCGGCCGCGTCGACGAGGACCGCGGTGCCGCCCACGACGAGGAAGCGCAGCAGCGACGCGGCCGCCTCCCGGTTGGTCACGGCACCAGCGCCGCTGGCTCCGCGGTCGACGCCCGCCGGAACGTGCGGAACCCGGCGTCGAGGCGGGCCCGGTCCGCCGGGGCGACCATCGGGTCGGCGGCCAGGGCGTACGGGTGGTGCACCCACTTGTGGAAGCACGACTGCCAGTAGCGCAGCGCCTCGTACTCGGCCGGCGTCCCCACCGAGCTGAACGTCTCGACGACCAGGCCCACCACGGGCAGGCCGGCGGCCGCGACCCGGCGGACCAGGCTGTCGAGGTAGAACTCGCCGTTGATCCGCTCGTCGTCGGCCATCAGCGACTCGATGTGCCGGCGGCCGCCGTCGCGCGAGCCGAAGGTGAACGTCCCGATCATGACGCCGGCGGACGGGTCCTCCGGCGCCGCCTTGAGCCAGCTGGCCGTGACCAGGCCGGCGTCGTCGACCGCCGCCCAACCGTACTGGCCGGGCTTGCGCGCGGCGGCGTGGTAGGGCCGCGCCAGCCACACGACGAGGCCGTCCGGTCCGGCGGCCGCGAGCGCGCGGTCGAACGCGTCCTGGCTGATCGTGGGCAGCGCGTCGCAGGCGCCGACGCTCACCGGCACGTCGTCGGCCACGGCCTCCAGGCCCCGCAGGGCGGACTCCGCCTGCCCCTGGGTCAGCCCGGGCAGGGACACCAGCCGGGCCCCGACCTGCTCGGCCAGGGTGGCCACGACGCCGTGGTCGGCGAGATCCCGGCGGGTCACCAGGACGGTGTCGCCCCCGGGGAGCCCGGCGAGGGCGTGGTCGAGGACGGGGCGCCCGGACAGCGGCAGCGCGGGCTTCGGCAGGTCGTACCCCGCGTCGCGGAAGCGCTGACCGGCCCCGGAGGCGAGCAGCACCCGCGCGCTGGGCGCGGTGAGGCGGTCGGAGGGCAGCACCCGCGGGCCGGTCCAGGCCGCCACGGCACGGCTGGCCTCGCGGTACTCCTCGAAGTCCTGCGGCGTGCCCCACTGCATGAAGTGCTGCAGCTCGAGCACCTCGACCCGCCCGCCGCGGGCCAGCAGCGGCTTGTAGGTGAGGCTGAGGTAGTACTCGCCCTTGAGCAGGTGCTCCTCCTCGACCTGCTGCCGCAGGGAGTCCAGCAGCAGCCGACCGGAGGCGAAGCCGTAGGTCCCGCTGGAGGCGAACTCCGACAGCGGGTCGTCGGTCCAGGGCTGCTTCTCCTGGATGTCGAGCACGCGGTCGCCGGCCATGCGCACGTACGCGTAGGACGTCGAGTGGGCCATGTGCGGGTGCCGGCCGGTGTAGCAGGGGATGACCCCGTCGACCTCGCCGCTGCCCAGCCGCTCGGCGAGCAGGTCGCTGTCCTGGTAGGCGGCGAAGTCGCAGTAGTTGACCACGACCGGGCGGTCGGCCGGGATGTGGTCGGCGGCCCGCAGGACCGCGTCGCCCGGCCCGAGGCCCGGCCCGTCCACCCGGACCACGACGGCACCCGGACGGCGGCGGAGCAGGTGGGCCTCGAGGTCGAAGCGCGGGTCGTCGAGGTGCAGCCCGTTGCAGATGAAGACGACGTCGTCCCAGCCGGGGTACATGTCGACGACGTGGTCGATGACCAGCTGCCCGTCGGTCTCGAGGAGGAACTTGGGCCGGTCGTACCCCGCGGCGGTGAACCGGGCGCTGATGCCGGTCATCGGGATGACGAGGAGCGGCTTCACCGCTTGTTCTGACGTCGCCACTTCTCGGCCTCCCAGTTGATCAGCTCGTCGATCTGAGCGGTGGACAGGGTGGTGACGGCGGTCCCGCGCACCTGACGGGCCACGTCCACGAGGCTCGCCGCGATCTCGCGCTCGTCGTCCCCGAGGTCCGGGCGCAGCCAGACCGACCCGTCGGCGGCGACGAAGCCGGCCGACGCGGACACGGCCGGCGCCGGTCCGGCCTCGATCCGGGCGAACGGCGCGGGCCCGAGGAAGACCGCGGAGTCGGGGGTCAGCGCGCCGGCGCACAGCACCGTGGCGGCCGCCTCGTCGAGGGTGCCGCACGGGCACAGCGGGCCGGTGCCGGACAGGTCGAGCTGCGGGGCGCCGGACGTGCGCAGCGCGCTCTCCACCCGGTCCAGCAGGTCGCCCGCCTCGGCGCTGGTGCCGGTGCCCACCACCAGGCCGTGGTTGCGCAGGACCAGGACCACCGGTCGGTCGGCGTCGAGCCGGTCCTGCGTCGCCGCCAGCACCGCCCGGGCCAGCTCGATGCCCGGCTTGGCGTAGGGCACCACGATCGTGTCGACGGTGTCCGGCAGCCCGGCCACCGCCTGCGCGACGTCCTGCGACAGGCCCGCCGCGATCGTCCCCACGCCGTGCACGTGCGCCACCACGCGGTGCGGCAGGAGCACGTGCAGCGCGGTCTCGATGCTGGGCCGCAGCCCCGACGTGCGTGCCTCGGGCAGGACGTAGGGGGCCAGCGCCTCGGTCGTGAGGACGGCCTCGCGGGTGGCGGCCTCGTCCATCGGGACGAAGACTTCCTTCTCCGCCGCCTCGCCGAGCCGGGTCCCCGAGGCCTTGATCCACAGGACGCCGTCGCGCTTCAGGGAGAGGTTGCCCCCCGCGCCCTGCACCAGGCGGAGGTCGGCACCCAGGCGCACGCAGAGGTCGACGAGGTCGGACAGCTCGGTGGGGGTGTGTCGCTGGTGGACGTGCATGTCTACTTCCCCGCGGCGAGGCGCGGGCAAGGCCCGATCGTTCCCCCGCGCGCGTCACCCGATCGTGTGGCGGCTTCACACACGGTACCCGGACGGTTGCCGAGCGCGGGGTGTGGTTGGGGGGCGTGGTACTCGCGAGGTCAGACGTGACGGATGGGTCCGCCTCGCGCCGCCGGGGCCGGGCTCAGGCGGTCGCGGTGGGCCGCATCTCGCTCAGGCTGGCCAGGAAGCCCACCAGCACCAGCTGGACCCCGCCGACGATGAGCACCATGCCGAGGATCGGCACCTGCATCGTCTGCACCGGGTCGAGGGTGCCGAAGCCGGTCGAGCCCCACTTGACCAGCGCGGCGACGAAGCAGCTGATGCCGGCCACCGCGCACACCAGCCCGGCCACCAGCCCCCGCTCGAGCGTGGTGCGCTGGATCCACTTCTCCAGGCGGGGGCTCTGCGGCAGCAGCCCCAGCCGCCAGGCGTAGTACCGGGAGATGGCCGCGACACCGGTCACCTGGAGGCCGACGACCACCGCCGTCGCGAACGCCAGCATGGTGTGCACCCCGAAGGTGAGCGCACCCACGGTCAGGTTGTCCACGGCGAGCGTGACCAGGCCGAGGGCGCCCAGGACGGTGAGGGCCAGGCCCGGGTAGAGCAGGAACCACCGGGGGCTCAGCGCCAGGAGGAAGCGCAGGTGGCGCCAGCCGTCGCGCCAGGTGTTGAGGTGCGGGGCCCGGCTGCGGCCGTCGGGGCGCAGCACCGTGGGCACCTCGGCGATGCGCAGACCGGTCAGCCCGGCCCGCACGACCATCTCGCTGGCGAACTCCATGCCGTCGGTCTGCAGGCCCAGCGCCACCACGCGGTCGCGGCGGAAGGCGCGCATCCCGCAGTGGAAGTCGCCGATCGGCACGCGGAAGAACCGGCGGCCGGCCCACGACAGCACCGGGTTGCCGAGGTACCGGTGCAGGAAGGGCATGGCGCCGCGCTCGATGCCGCCGCGGAAGCGGTTGCCCATCACCAGGTCGGCGCCCGCGCGCAGCTCCTCGACGAAGCCGCCGATGTCGTCGAGCGCGTAGCTGTCGTCGGCGTCGGCCATGATCACGAACTCACCGCGGGCGGCGGCGATCCCACCCTGCAGCGCGGCGCCGTAGCCACGGCGGTCGACGTGCACGACCCGGGCGCCGGCCGCGCGGGCGAGCTCCTGGGAGCCGTCGGTGGAGCCGTTGTCGGCGACGACGACCTCGCCGTCGATGCCCAGGGCGGTCATCGAGTCCTGCGCCTTGCGGATGCAGGTCACCAGCGTCTCGGCCTCGTTGAGGCACGGCAGGACGACCGACAGCTCGCAGGTGTCGGGATCGAGCGGCGCAGGGGCCACCGCCGTCGTGGGATCGAGGTCGATCGCCACGTTGGGGGCGTCCGGGTCGACGACGTGGTTGCCGAAGCGGCTCCCCGCCTGCGTCGGGTGCGGGCGGGCGGTGGTCATCGATCCCCCCGCAGCGGTGCCTGGACGTGCTCACAGCTGGTTGTCATCGAGGCCACGGTAGAGGGCGGTGGGGCAGGTGTGCAGGACGTGGTGCCGCGCTCCTCCGTTCGTGCGGTGACACGCTGTGATGTTCACGCAGCGTGACGCCGCCGTGCCGCCCCCCGGCGGGGCCGCCGGCCGGTCAGCCGGCGGTCGCCGGAGGCGGTCCGGCCGGCCCGACCGCGCCCGTCGGCCGCAGCGCGTCGCCGTCGTCGGCCGGCGCCGCCGGGGGGTGCGCCGGGAAGATCCACCGCCGGTAGGACAGGTAGCGGATCAGGGTGCCGAGGGCGATCGAGCCGAGGTTGGCCGCCTGCAGCACGAGGGCGCCCTCCTGCCCGAGCGGGTAGCGGACGAAGGCGACGACGGCGAGGCCGAGCAGCAGCGTGACCACGTTGACGGCCACGAAGAGCAGGTACTCCCGGCGGACGCCCGTGCGGGCCCGGTGCGAGAACGACCAGTAGCGGTGCCCGACGTAGGCCACCGTCATCGCCACGAGCGTCGACAGCAGCTTGGCCAGGACGGCGTCGACGCCGGCGTGCGCGTAGAGGAACTGGAACAGGCCGATGTCGAGCAGGAACGTGACACCGCCCACCACCCCGAAGGCGCTGAGCTCCTTGACCAGCAGCCGCCACGTGCCGCCGACGCGGTCTCGGAGGGCGCGTCGCGGGTTCATCGGCTCACACGGTACGTGGGGACGGCCGGCGCGGGACGGGTCTCAGCGCTCCGGGACCCGCGCCACGGCGAACACGGACTGGCCGAACGGCGCCCGGACGCGCTCCTCGGTCCACCGCGCGGCCGGGACGACGACGCGGTCCCACACCGCGAGGCCGCCGTGCTCGCCCGGCGTCTGCTTGAGCAGCCGCATCGCCACGAACCACGCCGGCAGGCCCGGCATGTTGACGTAGCGGGACTCCAGCACCTCCAGCCCGGCGGCGGTCATGGCGCCGCTGAGGTCCTTGCGGCGGTACCGGCGGACGTGCCCGATCTCGCGGTCGAAGCGGGACATCGCGAAGGCGAACGCCGGCACGAACATGACCACCCGGCCTCCCGGCCGCAGCAGCGTGTGGGCGGCCCGCAGCGCGCCGACGTGGTCCTCGATGTGCTCGAGCACGTTGAACGCGACGTACGCCGAGTGGTCGCCGGGCTCGGGGGAGAAGACGTCGATCGCCCGGACCCGGACCTCCGGCCGGTCGGCGAACCGCTGCCGCAGCACGTCGAGCCGGCTGGGGTCGGCCTCGGTCACCGTGATCCGCGGGACGCCGCCGGCCAGCCAGCGCTCGGCGTAGTCGCCGAGGCCGCTGCCCAGCTCGACCGGGTGGTCGCCCAGGTGCGGCCGTGCCAGGTCGGTCAGCCACCGGTGGTAGTTGTCCGCCTGCGCCACCGACGCCAGCGTCTGGGACTGCAGCTCGGAGTCCCCGGTCACCGGCCGTGGTGCCGTCATCGTGTCGATCCCTCTCGTCGCGCGGCCCGGCCCGGGACGTCCGTCGCCCCCGGCCTCGCGGTGATCCTCCCTGGTGCGCCGTGAGTCGGCCACCACCGGGCGGCTAGGCTCCAGCCGATGCGCGAGGCAGGCGGCGACGGGCTCCCGGTGGTGGCCATGGTCGGCGGGGGGCAGCTGGCCCGCATGACGCACCAGGCGGCCATCGCGCTCGGGCAGTCCCTGCGGGTGCTGTCCACCGGCCCCGCGGAATCGGCGGCGCTCGTCGCGGCCGACGTCGTCCTCGGCGACCACCGCGACCTCGACGCCCTGCGACGGGTGGCCGAGGGCGCCACCGTGGTCACCTTCGACCACGAGCACGTCCCGACCGAGCACCTGCGGGCGCTGGAGGACGCCGGGCACCGCGTCGCCCCCGGGCCCGCGGCGCTGGTGCACGCCCAGGACAAGCTGGTGCTGCGGCGCGCGCTCGCGGCCGCCGGTGAGCCGCAGCCCGCCTGGGCCGAGGTGAGCACGCCGGTGGGCGTGGCCGACTTCGCCGGCGCCAACGGGTGGCCCGTCGTGCTGAAGACCCCCCGCGGCGGGTACGACGGCAAGGGCGTCTTCGTGGTGGACGACGCCGACGCGGCCACCGCGCTGCTCGAGCGGCACGGCACGCTGCTGGCCGAGGAGCGGGTGCCGATGGTGCGCGAGCTGGCCGTGCAGGTGGCCCGCTCGCCGTTCGGCCAGGTCGCGGTGTGGCCGGTGGTCGAGACGGTGCAGCGCGACGGCGTGTGCCACGAGGTGCTCGCCCCGGCGCCCGGGCTCGGCGAGGCGCGGGCCACCGCCGCCCAGGAGCTGGCCATCCGGATCGCCGACCGGCTCGGCGTGGTGGGGCTGCTGGCCGTCGAGCTGTTCGAGACCGCCGACGGGGTGCTGGTCAACGAGCTCGCGATGCGGCCGCACAACTCGGGGCACTGGACCATCGAGGGGGCCCGCACCGGTCAGTTCGAGCAGCACCTGCGCGCCGTCCTCGACTACCCGCTGGGCTCGACGGCGATGACCGCACCGGTCGTCGTCATGGCCAACGTGCTCGGCGGCGCCGCGGCGGCCCCGGGCTGGACCGGCCCGGGGCTCGACGAGCGGGTGCACCACTTCATGGCGCACTGGCCCGACGTCAAGCTGCACTGGTACGGCAAGGGGCAGCGGCCCGGCCGCAAGCTCGGCCACGTCACCGCGCTCGGGGACGACCTGGAGGAGGTCCGCGCCCGGGCCGTCGCCGCGGCCCGCTACCTGGCCGACGGCGTGGTCGACCCGGCGTTCGCGTTCGAGGAGGAGCACGCGTGAGCGACCCGCTGGTCGGCATCGTGATGGGCAGCGACTCCGACTGGCCGACCATGGAGCCGGCCGCCACGGCGCTCGACGAGTTCGCGGTCCCGTGGGAGGCGCACGTCGTCTCGGCCCACCGGACGCCCCGGCGGATGCTGGAGTACGCCGAGTCCGCCGCCGGCCGCGGCCTGCGGGTGATCGTCGCCGGGGCCGGGGGAGCGGCGCACCTGCCGGGCATGGTCGCCGCGGCCACCCCGCTGCCGGTGATCGGCGTGCCCCGGCCGCTGGACCGCCTCGACGGGCTGGACAGCCTGCTGTCCATCGTGCAGATGCCCGCCGGGGTGCCGGTGGCCACGGTGAGCATCGGCGGCGGGCGCAACGCGGGGCTGCTCGCCGTCCGCATCCTCGCCGCCGGGGACGAGCGGCTGCGCGCCGAGGTGGCCCGGTTCCAGGCCGACCTGGCGGAGTCGGTGCTCGCCCGCGACGCGGCGCTCCAGGCCCGGTTCGGCGCCGACGAGGAGCACCGGGACTAACCTTCTACCCGTGGGTAGCAACGGGCTGTACGCGCTGACCGACGAGCACGAGGCGATCCGGGAGGCGGTCCGCGACATCGCGGAGCGGGAGATCGCGCCGCACGCCGCCGACGTCGACGCGAACTCGCGCTACCCGATCGAGGCGCAGAAGGC
>NZ_JBJGZV010000069.1:0-16399 GCF_054050715.1 Blastococcus sp. SYSU D00669 | reverse complement strand
CGAGGACCTCCGGTTCGTGAGTGGGTGCCTTCAGCAGCTCCACTCCACGTCCGGAGGTCCTCCTCCACAAGATCAGCAGTCAGATCTCGTGGTCACACGTCCTCGACCAACGTCTCTGGTCAGTACAGCTAGTCGGACCGTCAGTCGTTGCCGACGTCGGCGCCGCTGCCGTCGTCCTCGTTCTCCTCCTGGTTGCTGTTGTCGGGCAGGTTCGAGTCGGCCGTCTCGGACGGGCCGGAGGACTCGGTCGCCCCGCCGGTCTGGTCGCCGCTGTCGTCGGTGGTGCCGTCGTTGCGGTCCTGCCCGGCGGGGTCACCGCACGAGGTGAGCGTCGCGCCGCCACCGAACAGCGCCAGAGCGGTCAGCAGAGCGGCGAGCGGGCGTCGGATCTCCATGTCCCGACCGTTTCCACCGGCCACCCCGGCGAAACGGCCTCGGCCGGGCGGCTGTCGTCCATCCGCTCACACACCCGTCGTTCCGTCACTGTGACGGAACGACGGGTGTGTGGGAGGTGCCGCGCCGCCGGGGAGCGCATGTGGGCGACCGGAGCTGTCAGACCTCCGACCTAGCGTGAATGGTGACACCACGAGCTGCGTGACGTCGGTTCACGGCAAGGAGGCTGCGATGACGGCGGGGGAACCGACCAGCGGCGACGACGCGGGCGATGAGGAGGGGGAGTCGCCGAGGCGTCGACCGGGGAAGGTCGCGATGGATCCGCTGGTGCACGCCTGCGACGGCAGCCAGCCGAAGAACCGGTGCGAGTGCTACCGCGCGTGGATGCGCGAGTACCAACGACGGAGGCGGGCGAACAACGCGCACGCGGTCCAGGACAACAGGCGCGCCAACCTGCGGCGCCTGTACGGCGTGACACCTGAAGAGGTCGATGCCCTGCGCGTCGCGCAAAACTACCGTTGCGCCATCTGCGGTCGCCATGAGGACGAGGTCGAGCGTCCGGCCACCGGGCGCCCACGACGTGATGGGACTCGAACGCCCAGCCCGGGCCTCGTCGTGGACCACTGCCACCGCACGTCGCGCATCCGAGCTCTGCTCTGCAATCACTGCAACGCCGGCCTCGGCTACTTCGGTGAGGACGCCACGAGACTGCGTGCCGCTGCCGCCTGGCTCGAGGCGAACAACCCTCCTCAGCGCACGTCAACTGATCCCCGATAAGAGCCGTTATGTCAGGTTCGGCGGAGAGCACCCCCCGTGGCGTCTCCCCGGCATCGACAGCGCCTCCATCCGGCCCACCGTCAGTCGAGCCGCGACTCGACGCGGCTTCACGAGCGCCGACGCGGGTCGACCCACCTCTGGTCGGCCGGACGAACCGGCCGCCGGCCCGGCCTCCGGCTAGGGGTCGAGCTGCCCGACCGTCCGCGGGCTCGACGGCAGCCCGAGCGGCTCGAGCCGCTCGGGCTGCCGTCGCGATCGAGCCCGCATGCGCCGTGTCCGTCGTCGGCCCGGTTCCCATCCCCTGGACCGACGACAGGCACCGCCTTTCGTCACTGTGACGCTTCGTGGGTGGACGTCCGGTCAGTGCCAGTCGCTGATCTGCACGTCCCGTGGCGCCGGCGCACCCCGACCGGTCTCGAGCAGCGACTTGAGGCTCATCAGGTACGAGCCCCACTTCGTGCTGCAGTGGTGCATGAACTCCACGGGCTCCTTCCAGCCCGCGTGCCGGAACAGGACGATGGTGTAGTCGCCGTCCTGGCGGAGGGTCCACTCGATCGTCGTCCCGATCCACTCCTCGGGACCGTCGACCACCCGCCACACCACCCGCTGCGCCGGCTGCAGCTCGACGACCTCCATGTCGAAGCCGCCGACCGGCGGGAAGCGGAAGGCGAGCGTGCCGCCGACCTGGTCGCCGCTCCCCTTCGTGTCGTCGGTCCACCAGCCGGCCAGGCCCTCGACGGTCGTCAGGGCGCCGTACACGCTCTCCGGCGTCGACGACTCGACGCCGACCCGGTGCAGGATGTCCACCATCTCCGAAGTCCTCCGATCTCCTCAGTCCTGCTGGGTGCGCTGGATCGCCTCGGCGATCCGCTTGATCCGCTGCAGCCGGGCGTCCCAGGCCGACCCGACCGACGACAGCTGCGCGACCGCGCGGGCGAGCTGGGCGTCGTCGACCCGGTAGCGCCGCTCCCGGCCCACGGCCGACGCGTGGACGAGCCCGACCCGGTCGAGGACGCCCAGGTGCTTGGCGACCGCCTGGCGGGTGACCGGCAGCCGCTGGCACAGCGTGGTGGCCGTGCCCTCGCCGTCGGCGAGCAGCAGGTCGAGCACCCGGCGCCGGGTGGGGTCCCCGATCGCGGACCAGAGGTCGTCGTCGACGTCCTCGGCCACCGCCGTGCTCATCGCCGCGCCCCGACCGCGGCGGCGTAGGGCACCAGGCGCGGCAGGAAGTAGTCCCAGCCGTGCACGTGCTCCCGGTACTGCTGCTCGAGGACCGCGGCCTCCCAGCCCATCTCGCGGAAGCCGGTCTCGGTCATCCGGAGCAGCGTCCCGTCGCCCTTCGGGCTGAGCGCGAAGGTGACCAGCAGGGAGTTGCCCTCGCCGGCCGCCTCGCCGGCCGGATGGGTCCAGCGGAACGAGAACAGGTCCGGCGGCCGCACGTCGACGACCGTGAACGCGGCGGCTCCTCCTCCGTTGTCGGGGTCGCCGAAGACGATCTCGCCCGTCGACCCCGGGACCGGTTCGTAGTGCGCGTCGTCCGGCCACCACTGCTTGACGTGGTCGGGGCTGCTCACCACCTCGAACACGACGTCGGGCGACGCCTCGACGTAGATCTCCCGCTCGATGCTCCCGAACTCCATGGTTCCTCCCGCAACGTTTGGTTGCGAAAGACGCTAACCGTCGTCGCCGCAATGCGCAACCATTCATTGCGTTTCCCGGGCTTCGCGCCCCGACCGCTCGTGCCCCTGACCGCGGGCACGACGTCAGCTCGGGCCCGGGAGCGGGAGCCGCACCTGCACCCGGCTCCCCTCCCCGTCCGCCGTCGTCGTGACCGTGCCGTCGAGCGTCGTGATCCGCGCCACGAGGTCACCCAGCCCGGGCCGCGCGCCGGCGACCTCCGCCTGGACGGCCACGTGCCCGTCGCACCTGTCGACCCGCAGCGTCGTCCAGCCGGTCGCGCTGAGCCGCTCGGCCAGCAGGAAGACCGTCGACTCCACGACATCCGGCAGCCGCTCGACCGGCACACCGGCGATCCGCACCGGCCGCGTCTCGGCCAGCCCCTGCAGTCCCCCCGCCAGCCCGGCGGTGCGCAGCAGCGCCGGGTACACGCCCCGGGCCAGCGCGCGCAACTCCTCGACGGCCGCACGCAGCTCCCGCTCGGCCTCGGCCAGCCCGGGGCCGTCGGCGTCCGGGTGCAGGCTGCGGAAGACCTGCAGCTCCAGCACCAGCGCGACGAGTCGCTGCTGGGCGCCGTCGTGCAGGTCCTGCTCGAGCCGGCGGCGCTCCTCGTCCCCGGCGGCGACGATCCGCGCACCCGACCGCTCCTGGTCGGCCACCAGTCCCGGCCGAGCCGGCCGTGGGCCCCGAGCCGCTGGCCGTCCCCCTCCCCCGCTGACGGCGATGAGTTCCCGGGACGGCGCCGGTCTGCACGACGACGCCGACCCGGGAGCCGCCATGGCCATCACCGCCCACCCCGTCCTCGCCACTCCCGACGTGGAGCGGCTGCGCGCCTTCTACGCCGGCCTGCTCGGCGCCGAGGTCGGCCTGCGGGTGCCCGACGAGGGTCCGGTGTTCTACCTGGGCCTGCACGTCGACGACGTCACCCTCGGGCTGGTCGCCGACGAGGGCGTCGCCGTCGGTGAGCCCGGCCGGGTCCTGCTCAGCGTGGACGTCCCCGACGTCGACGCGCTGCACCCGCGCGTGACCGAGCTCGGTGGCCGCGTCACCGGGGGCCCGACCGACATGCCGTGGGGTCAGCGGGTGCTGCACCTCCGGGACCCGGACGGCAACGCCGTGAACCTCACCCAGGCGATCTGATCAGCGGGCCGCCGTCGCCACCCGCAGCCCGAGCGCGACGAGCACCGTGCCGCTGACCGCCTCCACCCGGGCGCGGATCCGGGGGCGCCGGAACCAGGCGCCAGCCCGTGCCACGCCGGCGGCCAGCCCCAGGTACAGCCCGGTCTCGAGGGTGATCTGCAGCAGCCCGAGCAGCGCGGTCGTGGTGAACACCGGCCCGTCGGCCGGCACGAACTGCGGATAGAAGGCGATCATGAAGACGGCGGCCTTCGGGTTGGCCAGCTGGACGACGACGCCCTCGGCGAACGCGCCCCACCACCGCCGCCGGGAGACGGGCTCGGCCGGCGCGGCCGCGGCGGCGCCAGCGCCCCGGCGCTCCCGCCAGGCGGTGCGCAGCGCCTTGACCCCGAGGTAGAGCAGCACCGCCGCGCCGACCACGCGCAGCACCAGGAACGCCACCTCCGACGCGGCGACGAGCGTGGCGAAGCCGGCGCCGGCGAACAGCGCCCAGACGTAGAGGCCGGCCTCCAGCCCGAGCACGGTGGGCACCGCGCCGCGCAGCCCGCGCAGCGCGGCCCGCCGGAAGATCAGCGCCATCGCCGGGCCGGGCGAGGCGGAGATGAGCAGCACCGCGAGCACGAAGGCCGGCAGCGAGGCGAGCACGTCCACGTCACCGGATGGTGGCAGTCCCGCTCCCGGAGGGCTACGGCGTTTCCGTGCTGGCAGAATGCCCGGCGGGGCGGGTTGCAGGACGTGACCGGCCCGGAACGGGCCCTGCGACCGGCGCTCGGCGGCCGCGGAGAGAGGTGGCAGGGCGCATGGACGACCCGCTCTTCCGCAACGGCGGCGAGCTGGGTCGTGCCATGGCCGAGAAGGACTGGGGCGCGACCGCCGTCGGCGCCCCCGACACCTGGCCCGCCGGCCTGCGCAACATGGTCCGGATCGTCCTGACCTCGCGCTTCTCCATGTGGGCCGCCTGGGGCGACCAGCTCACCACCTTCTACAACGACGCCTACTGGCGCGACACCCTGCAGGCCAAGCACCCCTGGGCGCTCGGCCGGCCGGCCGCCGAAATGTGGGCCGAGATCTGGGCCGACATCGGCCCGCGCATCCGCTCGGTGCTCGACACCGGGATCGCCACCTGGGACGAGGACCTGCTGCTGTTCCTCGAGCGCAGCGGCTACCGCGAGGAGACATACCACACGTTCTCCTACAGCCCGCTCGACGGCGACGACGGCCGGGTCGAGGGCATGCTCTGCGTGGTCGTCGAGACCACCGAGCGGGTGCTCGGCGAGCGCCGCATGGCCACCCTGCGCGACCTCGGCACCGCGGTGGCCGGCGCCCGCACCGAGCAGGACGTCCTCGCCGCGGTCGGCCGCGAGCTCGGCGGCAACCTCGCCGACCTGCCCTTCAGCCTGGTGTACCTCGTCGACGACACGGGGACCGCGCGGCTGGGCACCGCCTCGGGGATCGAGCCCGGTTCCCCCGCCGCGCCGCTCGTGCTGGAGCCCGGCGAGGCCGACCCCGCCTGGCCGCTCGAGCGCCTGCTCGCCGGCGAGGAGGTGCTGGTCGAGGGGCTGGGCGAGCGCTTCGCCGACCTGCCGACCGGGGCCTGGCAGCAGGCACCGCAGGCCGCGCTCGTCGTCCCCCTGACGTCATCGGCCCAGGAGCACGGGCCGGTCGCCGGGTTCCTCGTCGTCGGCCTCAACCCGCACCGGGCCTTCGACGAGACCTGCCGCGGGTTCGTCGAGCTGGTCGCCAGCCAGATCTCCTCGGCCCTGGTCAACGCCGGCAGCTACGAGGCCGAGCGCCGCCGGGCGGAGGCGCTGGCCGAGCTCGACCGCGCCAAGACCGACTTCTTCTCCAACGTCAGCCACGAGTTCCGCACGCCGCTCACGCTGATCAGCGGCCCGCTGGCCGAGCTCAAGGACTCCCCCGCGCTGGCCGGGGACGCCCGCGCGCGGGCCGAGCTCGAGGTCGTCGAGCGCAACGCCCAGCGCCTGGGCAAGCTGGTCAACACCCTGCTCGACTTCTCCCGGCTGCAGGCCGGGCGCATCCAGGCCCGCTTCGAGCCGGTCGACCTCGCCGCCACCACCGCGGAGCTGGCCAGCGTCTTCCGGTCCGCGGTGGAACGCGCCGGGCTCGAGTTCACCGTCGACTGCCCGCCCCTGGGCTCGGCGGTGCACGTCGACCGGGACATGTGGGAGAAGGTCGTCCTCAACCTGCTGTCCAACGCGGTCAAGTTCACCTTCGAGGGCGGCATCACCGTCCGGCTGCGGCAGGAGGGCGGCGCCGCCGTCCTCACGGTCGCCGACACCGGCACCGGCGTGCCGGCCGACGAGCTGCCCCGGCTCTTCGAGCGCTTCCACCGCGTGGAGCGGGCCCGGTCGCGCTCCGGCGAGGGCAGCGGCATCGGCCTGGCCATGGTCCGCGAGCTGGTCGGGCTGCACGGGGGCACGATCACCGCCGACAGCGAGCCCGACGTCGGCACCACGTTCACCGTCACCGTCCCGCTCGGTTCGGCGCACCTGCCGGCCGAGCAGGTGGCGCACGAGGCGGCCGGCACCGGCGTCTCGGCCGCCGCCGTCCCCTTCGTCACCGAGGCCCTGCGCTGGCTGCCCGGCGCCGGGGACGGCGGACCGGCGGCGATCCCGGTGGCCGACCCCACCGACGCCGACCCGCTGGCCCGCCCGGCCGGCCGCGTGCTGGTGGCCGACGACAACGCCGACATGCGCGAGTACGTGCACCGCCTGCTGGCGCCCCGCTACGCCGTCGACGTCGTCTCCGACGGGCAGGCCGCCCTCGAGGCGGCCCTGGCCTCCCCGCCGGACCTGGTGGTCAGCGACGTCATGATGCCGCGGCTCGACGGCCTCGGGCTGCTGGCCGCCCTGCGCGCCGACGCGCGCACCGCGCGGGTGCCGGTGGTGCTGCTCTCGGCGCGTGCCGGCCAGGAGGCCGCGGTCGAGGGGCTGGTGGCCGGTGCCGACGACTACCTGGTCAAGCCCTTCTCCGCGCGCGAGCTCATCGCCCGGGTGGGCGCCCACCTGGAGCTGGGGCGGGTCCGGCGCGACGCGGAGGAACGGTTCCGCGCCATGGCCGATCTGGCCCCGGCGCTCATCTGGGTCGCCGACACCGCGGGCCGGCGGGTCTTCCTCAACGCCGGCTGGCGCGAGTTCACCGGCGCCACCGGCGGTGAGGACCTCGCCGACCGGTGGCGGGAGCGGCTGCACCCCGAGGACCGCGACCGGTACGTGGCGGCGGTCGACGCCGCCGTCGCCGGGCACCGGCCCTGGGAGGTCGAGTACCGGCTGCAGCGGGCCGACGGCGCCTACCACTGGATGCTCGAGCGGGCCGTGCCGCTCGGCGGCGGGGCCGGCTTCGTCGGCAGCTGCACCGACATCAACGCCCGCTACCGCGAGAGCCAGCGGCAGACCCTGCTCGCCGAGGTCGGGGCCGCGCTCGACCGCGCCGGCGGCATGGAGGAGCAGCTGGGCTCGCTCGCCCGGCTGGTGGTCGCCACCCGGCTCGCCGACGCGTGCGACGTGCGCCGGGTCGACGACGACGGCCGGCTCCAGCGGGTCACCGCGGCCGCCCTGGACCCCGCCACCGAGGAGGCGCTGGCCGCCTACCCCGCCGAGACGGTGATGACCCGCCAGGCCGTCGAGACCGGCCGCACGGTGGCCCGCCCGGGGCAGCCCGACGTCCCCGTGATCCCCTCCCGGGACGCCGGCCCGGGAGAGCTCCGCCGCCGGCTGGAGGCCAACTCGGCGCTCGTCGTCCCGCTGGTGGTCCGCGGCCGGGTGCTGGCGGTGCTGGGTCTGGGCCGCCGACCCGAGTCGCCGGGCTTCAACGCCGACGACCGGGAGCTCGTGGAGGAGATCGCCGGCCGGGCGGCCCTGGCCATCGACAACGCCCTGCTGCTGGCCGAGGAGCGGGCCAGCGCCCAGCGGCTGGCCCTCCTGCAGCGTGCGACCGCGGCGCTGTCGGCCGCCACCACCCCGACGGTCGTCGCGCGCACCGCGTCCGCGCACGTGGCCGAACTGCTGGGCGACGGTTGCCACGTCGGCGTCTACGAGGTCGACGAGTCGCATCGGGTGCTGGTCAACCTGACCGTCGAAGGGTCACGCCCCGACGGCCCGCAGCCGTGGCTCACCGTCCCGCTGTCGACGACCCGCCCGCTCACCACCGCCGTGCACGAGCGGCGGGCGCAGTGGTTCGAGGACTACGAGAAGTGGGCGGCCCGCCACCCCGACCAGCACCCCGACGTGGTCGCCAACATGCGCGCGCTGGGCCTCGAGGGTGGCGTCGCCCTCCCCCTCGTCGCCGGAGGCTCGGTGGTAGGAGTGCTCGCGACGGGCTTTCCCCGGTCTCGCCGGCTCACGGGCACCGAACGGTCGACGCTGCTCGCGCTGGCCGAGCAGTGCGCCCAGGCGCTCGACCGGGCCCGCCTCTACCGCGGCCAGCAGCGCATCGCCGAGACGCTGCAGCGCAACCTGCTCCCCGAGGGCCTGCCAGATCTCCGGCGGCTGGCGCTGGCCGCGCGCTACCTGCCCGGCGCCGAGGGCACCCAGGCCGGCGGCGACTGGTACGACGTCGTGGAGCTCGGCGGCGACTGCGTGGCCTTCGCCGTCGGCGACGTCGTCGGCCAGGGCCCCGCCGCGGCCGCCGTCATGGGGCAGCTGCGCAGTGCGCTGTCCTCGGCGCTGCTCGCCGGCAACGGCCCCGCCGAGGCGCTGGAGCTGCTCGACCGCTTCGCGTCCCGGCTGCCCGGCGCCACCGCCTCCAGCGCGCTGTGCCTCGTCGTCGACCCGGCGCGCGAGACCGTCCGGTGGGCCCGCGCGGGCCACCCCCCTCCCCTGCTGGTGTCCGGGGGCGCGATCCGCTACCTCGACGACGCCGGCGGCGGCACCGTGCTGGGCGTCCCCGGCCGGCCGCGCTACACCGAGGGCGTCGCGCGCGTCGAGGCCGGCGACCTGCTGCTGCTGTTCACCGACGGGCTGGTGGAACGGCGCGACGAGACCCTCGACGCCGGGCTGGCGCGCCTGGCCGCCGCGGTGCTCCGGCACGCCGCCGAGCCGCCCGAGCAGCTGACCACCCTGCTGCTCGACGACGTCCTGGCCGACACCGACCAGCCCGACGACGTCGCGCTGGTCGCCGCCCGGCTGGTGCCGGCGCCCCTGGAGGCACGCCTGCCGGCCGATCCCGCCCGGCTGGCCCGCGTCCGCCGCGCCGTCCAGGCGTGGGCCGGGGAGGCCGGGCTGTCCGAGGACACGACCGAGGACCTGCAGCTCGCCCTGGGCGAGGCGGTGGCCAACGCCGTCGAGCACGCCTACCGCGACGCCGTCCCCGGGGAGTGCGCGTACCGGGTGGCCTGGGCGCCCGGTGGCGCGGTCGACGTCCGGGTGCGGGACTTCGGCACCTGGCGGCCGGTGCCCGACGACCCGGGCTTCCGGGGGCGCGGCCTGCTGCTGATCCGCCGGCTCGCCGACGACGTCGTCGTCGAGCCCACCCCCGGCGGCGGGACGACGGTCAGCTTCCGGATCCTCCCGCGGACGGCGGCGGGTCCGGCGATCCCCGTGCCCCGCGCGGTTCCCACCGGTGGCCCCGACATGCTGCAGGTCGACGTCGCCGCCGACGGCGGCACGATCGCCCTGGCCGGCGAGCTCGACCTGGCCACCGCCGAGACGGCCACCGCCGACCTGCTCGCCGCCGTCGACGGCCGGGTCGGCGAGCTGGTCCTGGACCTCCGGGAGGTCACCTACCTGGCCAGCGCGGGCGTCGGCCTGGTGCTGGCGGCCGCCGGCCGCGCCCGGAGCGGCGGCGGGTCGCTGCGCGTCGTCGTCCGCGCGGGCAGCGCGCCCGCCCGGATCCTCGAGCTGGCCGGCCTCGGGGAGCTCGTGGCTCCCGCCGAGGACGCCTCCGGCGTGGTCCGCTAGCTCCCGGCGGGCCGCGGCCCTCGGCGGGCCTTCCGCCGCCGCCCGCGGACCTGAGCGTCCTGCCGCGGGCGCACAGCATCTCCTGGGAGGCTTCCCGACCGTGGAGCTCCTGCGCCGGTTCTGGGACCGCGTCACCGCCGTCGTCCCCGACCCGGCGCCGGAGGTGCTGTACGGCACCGCGGCGGCCGCCGCGCTGCTGGTCCTCTCCCCCACCCTCTGGCGGATCACCCGGCACGCCGTGACGATCGCCCACGAGGGCGCGCACGGCGTGGTGGCGCTGGCCGCGGGACGCCGGCTGTCGGGGATCCGCCTGCACTCCGACACCTCGGGCCTGACCGTCTCCTCCGGCCGGCCGACCGGGCTCGGCATGGTGCTCACCCTCGCCGCCGGCTACACCGGCCCCGGGCTGTTCGGGCTCGGCGCGGCCGCGCTGCTGGCCGCCGGGCACGCCGTCGGGCTGCTGTGGGCGCTGCTGCTCCTGCTCGCCCTCCTGCTGCTGCAGATCCGCAACTGGTACGGCCTGTGGTCGGTCCTGGTCACCGGCGTCGTCGTCTTCGCCGCCACCTGGTGGCTCCCCCCGGAGGGCCAGGCCGCCTTCGCCGCCGTCGGCACCTGGTTCCTGCTGCTGGCCGCCCCGAAGACCGTGCTCGAGCTGCAGCGCTCCCGGCGCCGCCGCCGCGCGCCGGACTCCGACGCCGACCAGCTGGCCCGGCTGACCCGCCTGCCGGCCGCCGTGTGGGTCGGCCTGTTCCTCCTCCTCGACCTCGGCGCTCTTGCCCTCGCCGCGTGGTGGCTCGTCGGCGGCTGACGCCGCATCTATGTTGGGGATAACGGTCGACCCGGGAGCGACGGCAACGGCCCGAGCACTCCCACGGCCCCGTCCCGGGTCCCACCCCGAGCGTGCGACGGGGGCGACGACGGGGTCCTCCTTCAGTCCGAGCGGCTCCGGTTGCGCCGGCGCGGCTCAGCGCCCTTGGGCTGGCGGGCCGGCTCCACCTGCGGCGGCGGCGGGATCTCCAGCACCAGGTCCTCGTGGTCGACGGTGACCTGCCGGCCGTGGTGGCGGATGTCCATCGGCTCGCCGTCGCGCAGCCGGTAGGTGGCCCGCTCCTTCTCCACGGTCACCGACAGGCAGCGCCCCTGGTAGACGACGCGGAAGCGCAGCCGCTCGATGCGCTCGGGCAGCCGCGGGGAGAACTGCAGCTCCCCCGAGTGGTCGCGCATGCCGCCGAAGCCGGCGACCGCCACCGTCCACCCGCCGGCCAGCGAGGCGATGTGCAGCCCGTGCCCGGAGTTGTGGTGCAGGTTCTGCAGGTCGGTCAGCGCCGCCTCGCCCCAGTAGTCGTGGGCCAGCTGCAGGTGCCCCGTCTCCGCGGCGACGACGGCCTGCTGCGCCGCCGACAGCGACGAGTCGCGGACGGTCCGCGCCTCGTAGTAGGCGAAGTCGGCGATCTTCTCGTCCAGCGTGAAGGCGTCCCCGCGCAGGTGCAGCGCCATCACCAGGTCGGCCTGCTTGATCACCTGCTTGCGGTAGATGTCGAAGTACGGGAAGTGCAGCAGCAGCGGGTACTTCTCCGGCGGCGTCCCGTCGAAGTCCCACTCCTCGTGGTGGGTGAAGGCGTCGGACTGCATGTGCACGCCGCGCTGGGTGTCGTACGGCACCGCCATGAGGTCGGCGGCCCGCGTCCAGGTCTGCAGCTCCGCGTCGCTGACGTCGAGCCGCCCGGCGACGTCGGGCTGGCGCTTGACCGCCTTGACCGCCTCGCGCAGGTTCCGCTGCGCCATCAGGTTCGTGTAGACGTTGTTGTCCACGACCGCCGTGTACTCGTCGGGGCCGGTCACGCCGTCGATGCGGAACCCGTGCTCCTTGTCGAAGTGGCCCAGCGACGCCCACAGCCGGGCGGTCTCGATCAGCAGCTCGGCGCCGAAGTCGCGGTCGAAGTCCTCGTCGAGCGTCGCGTGCCAGTACCGGACGACGGCGTCGGCGATGTCGGCGTTGATGTGGAAGGCCGCCGTCCCGGCCGGCCAGTACCCCGACGTCTCCTCGCCGCGGATGGTCCGCCACGGGAACGCCGCCCCCTGCAGGCCGAGGATCCGGGCCCGCTCGCGGGCCTTCTCCAGGGTCGAGTGCCGCCAGCGCAGCGCGTCGCGGGCCGCGCCCGGCGCGGTGTAGGTGAGCACCGGCAGCACGTAGGTCTCGGTGTCCCAGAAGGTGTGCCCGTCGTAGCCCGGGCCGGTGAGCCCCTTGGCCGGGATCGGCTGCCGCTCGGCGCGCAGACCGGCCTGCAGGACGTGGAACATGCCCACGCGCACGGCCTGCTGCAGCTCGTCGTCACCGACGATCTCGACGTCGGCCTCGTCCCAGTGCTGGTCGAGCAGCTCGCGCTGCTCGCGCAGCAGCCGTTCCCAGCCGGCCAGCCGGGCGGTGGCCAGCGCGGCCTCCACCTGGTCGCGCAGGGCCGCGCCGGACCGGCGCGAGGACCAGCCGTAGGCCAGGTACTTCACGATCCGCAGCGAGCTGCCCTGGGGCAACCGTGCGGCGAGGGTGTACCGGGCCAGGTCGCCGTTGGCCTCGATGTCCTCGGTGCTGGTGTCGGGCACCTCGACGACGTGCTCCATGCCGGCCGCCAGCCGCAGCCGGCTGCGGTGCGTCCGGTGCACCAGGACGGCGCGGCGCCCCCGGCCCACCGACAGCTCGGACACCAGCGGTCTGGCCAGCGCCGCGGCCGCGCGGGGGTCGTCGCTCTCGGCGGTGCCCACCTCCTCGTTGGCCAGCAGGTCGGACTGCAGTGCCACGTAGAGGTCACCGAGCTCGTCGGTGACCTCCACCTGGTACTCGATGGCGGCGATCGAGCGGCGGACCAGCGACACCAGCCGGGTGCTGGTCACCCGCACGGTGCGGCCGCTGGGCGCGCGCCACTCGGTGAGCCGGCGCAGCACGCCGGCCCGCAGGTCGAGGGTCCGCCGGTGCTCGATGATCTCGCCGTAGTTGAGGTCGAGCGGCGAGTCGCGGACCAGCAGCCGGATCAGCTTGCCGTCGGTGACGTTGACGACGGTCTGCCCCTGCTCGGGGTAGCCGTAGCCGGCCTCGGCGTACGGCAGCGGCCGCTCCTCGTAGAAGCCGTTGAGGTACGTGCCGGGGACGACGACCGGCTCGCCCTCCTCGAACGACCCGCGCATGCCGATGTGCCCGTTGGCCAGCGCGAAGACCGACTCGTGCACGCCGAGCGACCCGTGGTCGAGACCGACCTCGGTCAGCGCCCACGGCTCGATCGGGAAGCTCGCCCGCCCCTCCGTCATCCCCGCTCCTCCAGCAGCTCCTCGAGGTCCTGCACGACGACGTCGGCACCGTGCTCGGCCAGCTGGTCGGCCTGGCCCACCCGGTCGACGCCCACCACGAAGCCGAACTCCCCCGCCCGGCCGGCCTCCACACCGGCGAGGGCGTCCTCGAACACCACCGCCTGCGCCGGCGCCACGCCCAGCGCCCGCGCGCCGGCGAGGAAGGTGTCGGCGTGCGGCTTGCCGCGCAGGCCGTCGCGGGCGGCGACGACGCCGTCCACCCGGGTGTCGATGAGGTCGGCGAACCCGCCGGCGGCGATCACCTGCGCGCCGTTGGCCGAGGCGGTCACCACGGCGGTGGCCAGCCCGGCGTCCTTGACCGCCCGCAGGTAGCGCACCGAGCCGGGATACACCTCGACGCCGTGCTCTTCCAGCTCCTTGAGCACGGCGTCGTTCTTCCGGGTGGCGATGGACTGCACCGTGCCGGCCTCCCACGGGTCTCCGGGGCTGCCCTCGGGCAGCACGATGCCCCGGCTCTCCAGGAAGCGGCGGACGCCGTCGGCCCGCTGCCGGCCGTCGACGTAGCGGTTGTAGTCGAGCTGGGTGAACTCCGGCGCCCCGGGTTCCCGCTCGTGGAGGAACTCGTCGAAGGTGCGCTTCCAGGCGGCGAAGTGCACCGTCGCCGTCCGGGTCAGGACGCCGTCGAGGTCGAAGAGGCACGCGCGGACCGAGTCCGGGAGACCGAGCACGCTGCGACGCTACCGAGGAAAGGTCTCGGCTGGACTGTCGATCCTGCCGATCTCGCACGTCGAGGAGGTGTTCGGCCGGACGGACCGGCCGATCGCCCCCGCGAAGGAGACCCGCCATGCCGCAGTACCTCTTCCTGCTCTACGACGACGAGTCGCGCTGGGCCGCGCCGACCGACGAGGAGATCGCCGCCGAGATGGCCCGGCACGGGGCCTTCGCCGGGGCGGTCGCCGCCGCCGGGGCGCAGATCCTGGGTGGCAGCGCCCTGCGGTCGACGCAGACCGCCTCCACCCTGCGCCGGGACGCCGTCGACGCCGAGCCGCTGCTCACCGACGGCCCCTTCGCCGAGACGAAGGAGGCCCTCGGCGGCTACTACCTGGTGGAGGCGCGCGACCTCGACCAGGCGCTCGAGCTGGCGCGGGTGTGCCCGGTCAGCCGGGGTGGGGTCGAGGTGCGCCCGATCTGGCAGTTCGGCTCGTGACCGCCGGCGGGGACGCCGTCGAACCGGCGCTGGAGGAGGCGCACCGGGCGCAGTGGCCGGTGCTGGTGGCGACGACGGTGCGCCTGCTGCGCGACCTCGACGCCGCCGAGGAGTGCGTCCAGGACGCCTTCGCCTCCGCCCTGCGCACCTGGCGTGCCGACGGCGTCCCCGCCAACCCCGCCGCCTGGCTGACCACCGCCACCGGCAACCGGGCCACCGACCGGCTGCGCCGGCTGGCCACCGAGCGGCGGGCGCTGCCCGCGCTCGTCGGCGAGGCGGAGCGGCTGACCCGCGACGGGCCGCCGGCGACCCCGGCCGACGACGCCGCCGACGAGGGCGCCGACCTGCTGCGGCTGGTGCTGCTCTGCGCCCACCCCGCCCTCTCCCCCGAGGCGCGGCTGGCGCTCACCCTGCGCGCGGTCTGCGGCGTGCCGACCGCGCAGGTCGCCCGCGTGATGCTCACCTCCGAGCCGACCACCGCGGCCCGCCTCACCCGGGCGAAGAAGAAGATCGCCGCCGCCGGCATCCCGCTGCGGCTGCCGGCGACCGCGGAGCGCCACGACCGGGTCGCCGGGGCCCTCGACGTCGCCCACCTGGTGCTCACCTGCGCGCACGAGTCCCCGGGGGCCGACGACGGGCTGGCCGCCCGGGCCCTGCTGCTCGCGCGGGCGCTGGTCGACCTCGCGCCCGAGGAGACCGAGGCGCGCGGGCTGCTGGCGCTGGCCCTGCTCACCGGGGCGCGCAGCGCCGCCCGCCGCGGGCCGGACGGGTCGGTGGTCCTGCTGGCCGACCAGGACCGGTCGCGGTGGGACGGCGCGGCGACCGCCGAGGGGCTGGCCCTGGTCCGCTCCCTCATGCCCCACCCGGCCGGGCGCTTCACCCTCCAGGCCGCGATCGCCGCCGAGCACGCCCGCGCGGCCGACGCCGCGGCCACCGACTGGCCGCAGGTGCTGCGGCTCTACGACGCCCTGCTGGCCGAGTGGCCGACGCCCGTGGTGGCGCTCAACCGGGCCGTGGCGGTGGCGGAGGTGGACGGCCCGCCGGCCGGGCTGCGGGCCATCGCGGCGGTCGCCGACGACCCGGCGCTGGCCCGCTACCCGTGGCTGCCGGCCGCCCGGGCCGACCTGCGCCGGCGCGCCGGTGACGAGGCGGGCGCGGTGGCCGACTACCGGCACGCGCTGTTCCTGGCCGCCGATCCGGCCGACCGCGCGTTCCTGCACGGCCGCCTGCTCGAACTGGCTGGTCGAGCAGGCGGCCACGCCGGTGCCTAGGGTCGCGGGCGAGGGACGGCGCCGCCGTCCGCCCGAGACCGAGGGAGCTGATCATGGCCGACCGTCCCGTGCCGCCGAACCCGTACGACTTCCTGCCGGAGGTGCCGGGCTTCACGGTGACCAGCACCGACTGCTCCGACGGCGCACCGCTCGCGCAGCCGCACGTCAGCGGGGTGATGGGCGCCGGCGGTGAGGACCGCTCGCCGCAGCTGTCCTGGTCGGGCTTCCCCGAGGGCACGCGGAGCTTCGCGGTCACCGTCTACGACCCGGACGCCCCCACGGCCAGCGGCTTCTGGCACTGGGCGGTGGCGAACATCCCGGCGTCGGTGACCGAGCTGCCCAGCGGCGCCGGCGACAAGGACTCGCCACAGCTGCCCGAGGGGGCCGTGCAGCTGCGCAACGACGGCGGCTTCGCCGGCTACGTGGGCGCCGCTCCCCCGTCGGGCCACGGGCCGCACCGGTACTTCGTCGTCGTCCACGCGGTGGACACCGACCGGCTGGACGTCGGCCCGGACACGACCCCGGCCGTGCTCGGCTTCAACCTGTTCTTCCACACGCTGGCCCGCGCCACCCTGGTCGCCACGTACGAAGAGGGCTGAGAACCGTGGGGGGGGGGGGGGGGGGGCGCGCGGGGGGGGGGGCGGGGGGGGGCGGGGGGGGGGGGGGGGGGGGGGGGGGGGGGGGGGGGGGGGGGGGGGGGGGGGGGGGGGGGGGGGGGG
>NZ_JBJGZV010000068.1:0-17552 GCF_054050715.1 Blastococcus sp. SYSU D00669 | reverse complement strand
TCGCGCCCGGTCTGGCGCAGTACGTGAGCACCGCCGTCCAGGCCAACGCCGCCCGCCAGGGCTGATGCCCTGGGGGGGGGCGGCCCCCCCCCGGGGGCGCCCCCCCGGCCCCCCCCCGGCCGTCACACCCGAACCGGTCGCCCCGGCCGCTCCTCACTCCACGACCGGCGGGGCCATCAGCCGGAAGGCGTCCAGCTCGACGTCGTACCAGCGGCGCATGCGCCCGAGGTGGGTCATGCCCAGCCGCCGGCAGACGGCGACGGAGCGCTCGTTGCCCGGCCGGACCACGGCGTAGACCTCGGGCAGCCCGGCCTCGAAGGCCCGGTCGACGACCGCGCGCGCCGCCTCGGTGGCGTAGCCGCACCCCCAGCTGTCGGGGTGCAGGTGCCAGCCGACCTCGACCTCGCCCACCCCGTTCGGCAGCGGCCTGAGCAGCACCGTGCCGGCGACGACGCCGTCGGCGCGCTCGACCGCCCAGCAGCCGAACCGCTCGTCCGCGGCGTGCACCGCCGCCCAGCGGGCCGGCAGGTCGGCCGGCGGCACGCTCGGGGTGCCGCCGATCCAGCGGGTGACCTCCTCACGGCCGTAGAGGTCGGTCAGCCGGGCGACGTCCGCCGCCGACGTCGTCCACGTGCGCAGCCGCAGCCGCTCCGTGCGCAGCAGCTCGCCGCCCGGACACGCCATCCGTTGTCGCTACCGCCGCCGCAGGGCGGGGAAACGCCGACTCAGGGGACGAGATCGGCCGCGGAGGCGGCGCGGGAGGAGGCGGCGCGCAGCTCGGCGGCCGCGCTCCACCCGCCCGCCCAGCCATCGCGCTGCGCCCACCAGGCCCGCCCGCTCTCCGGCAGCGTGGCGATCGGGTCGTAGTAGGTGTAGCGGCGGTCGAGGGCGTCCTCGTCGGTGCGCTCGATCCCGGTCCGGTAGTTCTTCGTCCAGTAGGAGATGCCGCGCTCGCGGTCGTACTCGGCTACCTGGTGCACCCAGCGCTTGCCGACGTAGGGGACGTCGCAGACGATCCGCGGCGTGGCGAACCCGGGCAGGTAGCCCATGATGTCGTGCTGCAGCGTCTGGGCCTCGGCCAGCGACACCCGCCAGTGCTCGGCGCTGGGGATCATGTCGCACATGTAGAAGTAGTAGGGCGTGATCGAGGCACCGTCGAGCAGCGCGAACGACAGGTCCAGCAGCTGGTGGGCGGTGGCGTTCACCCCGCGCAGCAGCACGCCCTGGTTGCGCACGTCGCGCACGCCGGCGGCGAGCATCGCCCGCGCCGCCTCGGCCACCAGCGGGGTGACCTGCTGCGCGGCGTTGACGTGGGTGTGCACGGCGAGGGAGACGCCGCGCTCGCGCGCGGTGGTGGCCAGCCGGGTCATGCCGGCGACGACGTCGTCCTGCAGCCAGTGCTGGGGCAGGCCCATGAGCGCCTTGGACGCCAGCCGGATGTCGCGCACCGACTCGATCTCCAGCAGCCCGGCGACGAACGCCTCGAGGTTCTTGAACGGCAGGTTGGCGACGTCGCCGCCGGAGACGACGACGTCGCGCACCCCGGGCGTGGCGCGCAGGTGCTCCAGCATCGCCGCCTGCCGGTCGACCGGCTTGAGCTCGAAGCGGAGCTTGTCGACGGCCGGCGTGGAGTTGCCGACCAGGTCCATGCGGGTGCAGTGGCCGCAGTACTGCGGGCAGGTGGGCAGCAGCTCGGCGAGCACCTTGGTGGGGTAGCGGTGGGTGAGGCCCTCGACGGCCCACATCTCGTGCTCGTGCAGCGAGTCGCGGGCGGCGTAGGGGTGGCTGGCGGCGGCGCCGGGCAGCCGGTCGGAGGCGACCGGGAGCATGTAGCGGCGCACCGGGTCGGCGAGCACCCGCTCGGTGGTCGGCACCTGGTCGGGGACCATTGTGTTGAGCATCTGCGGGGGCAGCAGCAGCGACATCGTGGCCCGGCCGGCCTGGTCGGCCTCGACGTCGGCGTAGAAGGACTCGTCGAGCAGGTCGCCGTAGACCCCGCGCAGCTGGCGGACGTTCTTCACGCAGTGCGCGCGCTGCCACTGGGCGCTGCGCCACTCGGCCGCGGTCACGCCGGCGAACCCCGGCAGCCGCCGCCAGTCCGGCTCGACGAGCGGCCGGGCGACGTACTCGTAGGGCTGCTCCAGCACGATGGGTGCCTCCTCGGGTCGGCCCGCTGTCCCCTTCGGGTGCGACTCTACGGGAGGATCTTCGGTGATCTCGGCCGGACGCGATAGGTTCTCCTGCCGGATGGGGTGAAGGGAGCGACGTCTGTGGCGAGCGAGCTGGAGCGTGCGCTGGGCGCGCACCGGGTGCTGGAGCCGCGCGGCGTGCTGCCGCAGGCGGCCCTGCGCCTCGACGCCGATCCCCGGATCGGCGTCGACGAGGTGCGCATCGCCGTCCAGCGGCTCAACCTCGACGCCGCGTCGTTCCGCCAGCTGTCCGAGGCGTGCGGTGAGGACGGCGACGCGGTGCGTGCCGCCGTCCTCGACATCGTCGCCGCCCGCGGCAAGATGCAGAACCCGGTCACCGGCTCGGGGGGCATGCTGATCGGCGTGGTCGACGCGGTGGGGGAGGACTCCCCGCTGGACCTGGCCGTCGGCGACCGGGTGGCCACCCTCGTCTCGCTCACGCTCACCCCGCTGCGGATCACCGACGGGCTGTCCCGCTGGGACGGGCGCGGCGAGCAGGTGCCGGCCGAGGGGACGGCGGTCCTGTTCGCCCGCTCGATCGCCGCGGTGCTGCCCGACGACCTGCCCGACGCCGTGTCCCTCGCCGTCCTCGACGTGTGCGGGGCGCCGGCGGCCACCGCGCGGGTGGTCGAGCGCGCCGGCGCCCGGTCGGTCGTCGTGCTCGGCGCGGCGGGCAAGTCGGGCTGCCTGAGCCTGGCCGCCGCCCGCGACGCCGGGGCGACCCGGCTCACCGGGTTGGTCCGCGACGACCGCGAGGCCGCCGCGCTCACCGCCGCCGGGCTGGCCGACCGGGTCGTCGTCGCCGACGGCACCGACCCGCTCGCCGTCGCCGCCGCGGTGGGCGAGCCGGCCGACGCGACGATCGTGTGCGTCGACGTGCCCGGCGCCGAGCACGGCGCGGTCCTGGCGACCGCCGACGGCGGCACCGTGGTCTTCTTCTCCATGGCGACGTCGTTCGCCCAGGCGGCGCTCGGCGCGGAGGGGATGGCGGCGGACGTGACGATGCTGGTCGGCAACGGCTACACCCCGGGCCACGCGGCGCTGGCCCTCGACCTGTACCGGTCGAACGCCGGCGTCCGGTCCCTGATCGACCCGCGGGTCGGCGCGTGACCCTCCTGGTCAGCGACGTCACGGTCGGCGACCGGCCGGGCCGGGCGGTGCACGTCGCCGACGGCCGGATCGCCTGGCTCGGCTCTGCCGTTGACGTGGCCGCCGACGCCCCGGCCGCCGACCGGGTGGTGGCGGGGGAGGGGGCGCTGCTCACGCCGGCGTTCGTCGACGCCCACGTGCACGCCACCGCGACCGGCCTGGCGCTGACCGGTCTCGACCTCTCGTCGAGCTCGAGCCTCGCGGAGGCCGGCGCCCGCATCGCCCGGCACGCCCAGGGCGCGCCGGGGACCGTGCTCGGCACCGGCTGGGACGAGACCGGCTGGCCCGAGCGCCGCGGCCTCACCCGCGCCGACCTCGACGCCGTCCTCGGCTACCGGCCGGCGTACGTCGCCCGGGTCGACGTCCACTCGGCGACGGTGTCGACCGCGCTGCTCGACCGGATCCCCGGGATCGCCGACCTGCCCGGCTTCTCACCCGACGGGCGGCTGCGGCTCGACGCCCACCACGCCGCCCGGCAGGCCGCCCACGCGACCGTGGGCGGCGACCAGCGGCGGGCGGCCCAGCGCGCCACCCGCGACGCCGCGGCCGCGCTGGGCATCGGCAGCCTGCACGAGATGGCCGGCCCGGAGGTGTCGAGCGCCGAGGACCTCGCCGGGCTGCTGGAGCTCGCCGCCGACGAGCCCGGGCCGGAGGTGGTCGGCTACTGGGGCGAGCTCGCCGAGCGCGGCGGCCTGGACGTCGTCCGCGAGCTCGGCCTGGCCGGCGCCGGGGGGGACCTGTTCTGCGACGGCGCCCTCGGCTCGCACACCGCGGCGCTGGGCAGCGGCCCCTACGCCGACCGCCCGGACACCGCCGGCAGCCTGCGGTTCGCCACCGGGCAGCTGGTGCACCACGTGCGCACCTGCACGCTGGCCGGCGTCCAGGCGGGCTTCCACGTGATCGGCGACGCCGCGGTCGCGCAGGTGGTGTTCGCGGTGGAGACCGTGGCCGCCGAGCTGGGCCGGCCCGCCGTCCGCGCCTGCCGGCACCGCCTGGAGCACGTCGAGATGATCGACCCGGTCGACGTCGAGCGGCTGCGCGACCTGGGCATGGTCGCCAGCGTGCAGCCGGCCTTCGACGCCGCCTGGGGCGGCGACGCCGGCATGTACGCCGAGCGGCTCGGCGTGGCCCGGGCGCTGCGGACCAACCCGTTCGCCGGCTTCTCCGACGGCGGGGTGCCGCTCGCGCTGGGCAGCGACGCCCCGGTGACGCCCCTGGACCCGTGGGGCGGGGTGCACGCCGCCGTCGACCACCGCACGCCCGGCTCGGGCCTGCGGCCGTTCGACGCCTTCGACGCGGCCACGTTCGGCGGCCGCTACGCCGCCCGCGCCGAGCACGCCGCCGGACCCCTCGCGGTGGGCGCGCCGGCCGCGCTGGCGCTGTGGGAGACGGCGGAGACGCTGTCGGAGGTCCTCGCCGGGCGGCTGCGCCCGGCCTGCCGGCTCCTGCTCGTGGACGGAGAACCGCTGTGACCACCCTGGACCTCGACCCGGCCCTCGTCGCGCGGGCCCGCGCACTGGCCGCCCGCGCCGCGCAGCCGGTGGTCGACCTGGCGCACCGGCACACCACGGTGTCGGTGGAGCGGGCGGTGCTGCGGCTGGCCGGGCTGACCGGCACCGACCCGGTGACCGGCGACGGCCGCGCGGAGGACCGCGTGCCGTGGGTCAACCGGGTCGTCGACGCCGTCCGCGACCAGGTGGGGCTGGAGTCCGGTGTCGCGCTGCCGGTCTGGCACGCGCTCGCCTCGGGGACGGCGCCGTCGCTGCAGGCGCTGGCCGAGCAGGTGGGCGCGGGGACCGCCCGGTTCGAGCTCCCCGCCGACCCCGGGCCCGCGCGCGCCGCCGCCCGGGACGCCGTGGCCGCCGGGCTGACCCGCATCGACGCCAACCGCCGCCGCCGCGAGGAGCTCGTCGCCCTCCACGGGGACCCGCCGCGCCGGCCGTGGATCTACCTGATCGTGGCCACCGGCGACATCCACGAGGACATCCCGCAGGCCCAGGCCGCCGCCCGCGCCGGGGCCGACGTCATCGCGGTCATCCGCTCCACCGGCCAGTCGCTGCTGGACTACGTGCCCGAGGGGGCCACCCGCACCGGCTACGCCGGCACCTACGCCACCCAGGAGAACTTCCGGCTCATGCGGGCCGCCCTCGACGACGTCAGCGCCGAGGTGGGCCGCTACGTGCGGCTGACCAACTACGCGTCCGGGCTGTGCATGCCCGAGATCGCCGTCCTGGCCGGGCTGGAGCGGCTGGACATGATGCTCAACGACGCGATGTACGGGATCCTCTTCCGCGACATCAACCCGCGGCGCACCTTCGTCGACCAGCGGTTCTCCCGGATGGTGCACGCCCGGGCTGGGATCGTCATCAACACCGGCGAGGACAACTACCTCACCACCGCCGACGCCGTCGACGAGGCGCACACCGTCACCGTCAGCCAGCTGCTCAACGAGACCCTCGCGCGCGAGGCGGGCCTGGAGGACTGGCAGCTCGGCCTCGGGCACGCCTTCGAGATCGACCCCGACCGGCGGGACTCTTTCCGGCTGGAGCTCGCCCACGCGATGCTCGCCCGCTCGCTGTTCCCCGACGCGCCACTGAAGTGGATGCCGCCCACCAAGCACATGACCGGCGACGTCTTCCGCGGCTACCTGCTCGACGGGTTCTTCAACCTCGCCGGGGCGCTGACCGGCCAGGGGATCCTGCTGGTCGGGATGATGACCGAGGCCGTGGTCACCCCGTGGCTGTCCGACCGCGACCTGGCGCTGCGCAACGTGCGCTACGTGCTCGACGCCGCCGGCGGCCTGGTCGAGGACTTCCACCCGCCGAAGGGCGGCTTCATCGACCGCCGCGCCGACACCGTGCTGCGCGAGGCCGTCGAGCTGCTCGAGCGCATCGCCGACCACCCCGAGGGGCTGATCCAGGCGATCGCCGACGGCACCTTCGGCATCACCAAGCGCCCACCGGACGGCGGCAAGGGCCTGGACGGCGTGGTCGCGCTCGCCGACGACGCCTACAACCCGGCCCTGGAGCTGCTGGAGCGGGTCGATGCCTGAGGGGATCGTCCGGCCCTACGGCGACACCACCGGCGACGGCATGGTGCAGACGTCGTTCACCCTCCCCGTCCCGCCCGGGCCGAAGGCCGACGGCGCCGCGCTGCAGCTGGCGGGCAAGATGGGCATCGAGCCGGCCATGGTCGTGCACAGCCACGGCATCGGCGAGGGGTTCACGTTCTTCGTCGTCTACGGCTCGGTGAAGCACCTGGTCGACCTCGACGCCGTCCGGGTGGAGGAGCGGGCCTACCCGCTGCTGTCGCCGGCGGAGGTCAACGGGGCGATCAAGGCCCGGCTGCACCGCAAGCTCGTCGTCCTCGGGGCGTGCATCGGCACCGACGCGCACACCGTCGGCATCGACGCGATCCTCAACCTCAAGGGCTTCGCGGGGGAGAAGGGCCTGGAGTACTACCGGGAGATGGACGTCGCCAACCTCGGCGCCCAGGTGACCGTGCCGGACCTGGTGCGCCGGGCGCGCGGCGCCCGCGCCGACGCCGTCCTGGTCTCCCAGGTGGTCACGCAGAAGGACGCGCACCTGCGCAACACCCGCGAGCTGGCCGCGGCGTTCCGCGAGGCGATGGGGGAGGACCGGCCCCTGCTGGTGGTCGGCGGCCCGCGGTTCGACCCGGCGATGGCCGCCGAGCTCGGCGTCGACAAGGTGTTCGGCCGGGGGACGACGCCCGGCGAGGTGGCCAGCTACCTGGTGCACGCCCTGGTGCCCCCCGAGGAGGCAGCATGACCGACCCCGACCCGAGGCTCGGGTTGACCGTCACCCACCGCCGGTACGTCCCGTACAGCCACGCGCACTACGGCGGGAACCTCGTCGACGGCGCGTACGCGCTCGGCCTGTTCGGCGACGTCGCCACCGAGGTCGCGATCCGCACCGACGGCGACGAGGGGCTGCTGGCCGGCTACTCCGAGATCCGTTTCCTCGGACCGGTCCGCGCCGGCGACGTGCTGGAGGCCAGCGCCGAGGTGGTCCGCGTCGGCCGGCGCAGCCGCGAGCTGCGGTGCACCGCCCGCGTCGTGGCCCGCGCCGAACCGGAACGCGGCCCGTCGGCGGCGCGGGTCGTGGACCCGCCGGAGACCGTGGTGGAGGCGGTCGCCACCGTCGTCGTCCCCTGACCGCGGGGACCGGCGGGTAACGATCGGGTCACAGTCCGGCACGGGCCTCCCGCAGGCGGCGAAACGTGTCGCTGCACTTCCTACAGTCGCTGCAGTTCCTTCCGGGAGCACGTCCGTGCGTCCTCCGGGAGCGGCCCGCCGGGATCCGCCGGCACGGCCGGCCCGGGGTGCCGCGGCCGGCACCCCGGCGGAGCCGTGCACGCCCCGCACCACCAGACAACGGAGCGCTCCGGCCGCAGCCCGCGACCGGTCCTCCGGCCCGAAGGTGCGGCAGCTGCCCGGACGACCGCCGGCGCGACCGAGAGGCACATCCGCAGACCGCCCGCGCCGGGAGGCACCCCGGCCTGCGGCACAGGTCCGGATGGGATGCTGGGGCCGGGCCGCCGCCGACGCGGCGGCCCGCCCCCGCCCGCCCGGTGCGGAGGAGAGGTGCCCGCCCCCGGCAGGGGCGGGGAAGTCCCACGGAGGCCACGGGTGCCGGCAAGAGCCAGCGTGCCGGCCGCGGAGAGCGCGCCGCCGGCGACCGGCACCCCGCCCCGCACCCGTCCGGCGGCGGCGCGGACCCCGCGGCGGTGGCCGTGGCGCACCGCGCTCGCGCTCCTCGGCGGCCTGGCGCTCCTGCTCTCCTTCCCGGGCTACGACCTGTCCGCCCTCGCCCCGCTCGGCCCGGCCGCCCTCGCCCTCGCCGTGCGCGGGCAGCGCGCCCGCTCGGGGCTGTGGCTGGGCCTGGTCCTCGGCCTGGCGTTCTTCGTGCCCCTGCTGTCGTGGACCGGCGTCTACGTGGGGCCGTTCCCGTGGCTGGCCCTCGCCGTCTGGGAGGCGCTGCACGTCGCCCTGCTCGGCGCCGCCACCGCGGTCACCTCGCGGCTGCCGCTGTGGCCGCTGTGGACGGCGGCGCTGTGGGTCGCCGACGAGGCCGTGCGCGGGCGGTTCGTCCTCGGCGGCTTCCCGTGGGGGCGGCTCGGCTTCTCCCAGACCGAGGGGCCGCTGCTCTCCCTCGCCGGGTACGGCGGGGTGCCGCTGGTGAGCTTCGCGGTCGCGCTCACCGGCGCGCTGCTGGCAGCGGCGCTGCTGGCCTGCCTGGCCGGGTGGCGGGCGTCGTCGTCGGCCGGGGCGCGCGCACCGGCCCTGCGCACGGCGGCCACCCGCGTGGCCGCCGTCCTGGCCGTCCCGCTGGTCGGCGGGCTGGCCTGGCTGCCGCTGCCCGGCTCGTCGCTGACCGCCGGCGGGGAGACCGCCACGGTCGCGGTCATCCAGGGCAACGTGCCGCGCCTGGGCCTGGACTTCAACGCCCAGCGCCGGGCGGTGCTGGACAACCACGTCCAGCAGACCCTCGACCTGGCCGAGGACGTCGCGCAGGGTCGCCGCGCGCAGCCGGACGTGGTGATCTGGCCGGAGAACGCCTCCGACATCGACCCCTACCTCAACGAGGACGCCAACCGGCAGATCAGCCGGGCCGCGGAGGCCATCGGTGCCCCGATCCTGGTCGGCGCGATCGTCGAGGGCCCGGGCGACCGGATCCGCAACATGGGCATCGTGTGGGACCCGGCCACCGGCCCGGGGGAGACCTACCTCAAGCGCCACCCGGTGCCCTTCGGCGAGTACGTGCCGGCGCGCAGCTTCTTCCGGCTCCTGACCGACCAGGTCGACCTCGTCCGCCGCGACCAGCTGGCCGGCGAGGAGGTCGGGGTGCTCGACATCGGCGGCACCCGGGTCGGCGACCTCATCTGCTTCGAGGTGGTCTACGACTCGCTGGTGCACGACGTCGTCGCCGAGGGCGCCGGCATGGTCGTCGTCCAGACCAACAACGCGACGTTCGGGTTCACCGACGAGAGCGAGCAGCAGCTGGCGATGAGCCGGCTGCGCGCCGTCGAGTTCGGCCGCACCGTGGTCATCGCCGCGACCAGCGGCATCTCGGCGATCGTGGCGCCCGACGGCTCGGTCGCCCGCTCGTCGGCGCTGTTCACCCCGGACGTCTTCGTCGAGGACGTCGCGCAGCGGACCTCCGCCACGCCGGCGCTGCGGCTCGGGGCGGCGCCGGAGTGGACGCTCACCGCCGTCGGCGTGGCCGCCCTGCTGGCCGGCCTGGCGCCGGTGCGCCGCCGGCTGCCCGGAGGCGCCGGGTGAGCGGCGTCCTGGTGGTCATCCCGACCTACAACGAGGCCGAGAACGTCGAGCGGGTGGTGGAGCGGCTGCTCGACGCCGTCCCGGACGCGCACGCCCTCGTGGTCGACGACGGCTCACCGGACGGCACCGGCGAGCTGGCCGAGAAGCTGGCCGCGGCCGAGCCGCGCGTGCACGTCCTGCGGCGGCCCGGCAAGGCCGGGCTGGGCCCGGCGTACGTCGCCGGGTTCCGCTGGGGGCGCGGTCGCGGCTACGACGTCCTGGTCGAGATGGACGCCGACGGCTCGCACGCCCCCGAGCAGCTGCCCGATCTGCTGGCCGCGCTCGGCACCGGCGCCGACCTCGTCCTCGGGTCGCGCTGGGTGCGCGGGGGAGAGGTGGTGGACTGGCCGGTGCACCGGCTGCTGCTCTCCCGCGCCGGCAACGCCTACACCCGCTGGGCGCTGCGGCTGCCGCTGCGCGACGCCACCGGCGGCTACCGGGTCGTGCGCGGCGAGCTGGTCGACCGGCTGCCGTTCGACGACGTCGCCAGCCAGGGCTACTGCTTCCAGGTCGACTGGGCCTGGCGCGCCTGGCGGTCGGGCGCCCGCGTGGTCGAGGTGCCGATCAGCTTCGTCGAGCGGACGCTGGGCAGGAGCAAGATGAGCACCTCGATCGTTGTGGAGGCGTTGGTACGGGTCACCGTGTGGGGCCTGCGGGACCGGCTCGCCGATCGGCTGCCGGGTCGCGTCCGCCGGCCCGTGCCCGGGAACGCCCGGCTCGACGGGCGGTCGAGCGTCGCCCGGTAGGCGGGCCGCCACCGCCCGCGCCGGCCGGGCAGGAGAGACGGAGGACGCCGTGGGACGACGGCTGCGGACCGCGCTGGCGGTGCTGGCCCTCGCGGAGCTGGTCGTGTTCGTCCTGGTCGCCGCCTGGATCGGCGTGGGCTGGACCATCCTGGCCTTGCTGGCCACCGGCGCGCTCGGGGCCCTGCTGCTGGGCCGGCAGGGGACGAAGGCCCTGCAGGACCTGCGCACCCGGTCCCGCGCCCGCCGGCCGGACGGCCGGGAGCTGGGCAACGCCGGGCTCGCCGCGCTCGGCGGCCTGCTCCTGCTGCTGCCCGGCTTCGTCAGCGACCTGATCGGGCTGCTGTGCGTGCTGCCCGGCACGCGCGACGTCGTCCGCGGGGTGCTGGGCCGGCTGATCGGCTCCCGCCTGCCGGTGGCCGTGCGCGGGCCGGTCCGGGTGCGCAGCGCCCGCGTGGGCGAGGTCGAGGTCGAGGAGGTCTGGCGCCCCGGGCCGCGGCCGGCGGCCAAGGAGACCCGGGTCATCGAGGGCGAGGTCGCCCCGGGCGGCCCACCGTCCGCCTGACGGGCGACGAACGTCCCCGGAACGCGGAACGGCCCCGGCGGGAGATCCCGCCGGGGCCGTTCCGGTCTGCGTGCGCTGGGTTCAGCTGGCCTGGCTGCGCCGGCCGCGGAGCACCTCGAGGCGCTCGGCCAGGACCTCCTCGAGGTCCTCGACGGAACGGCGCTCCAGGAGCATGTCCCAGTGGGTGCGCGGCGGCTTGACCTTCTTCGGGGTCGGCTCGGCGCCGCCCACCAGCTTGGCCGAGGAGCCGTCGAACTTGCACTCCCAGGTCTCGGGGACCTCGGCGTCGTCAGCGAAGGGCACCGTGAACTGGTGACCCGTGGGGCAGCGGTACTCGGCGTACTGCCGCTCGATCGGCGCCGTGTTGCGCTCGGTCTCGTAGCTGACGCTGCCCAAGCGGCTGCCGCGAAGGGAACGCTCCGCCATGGCACACCGTCCTCTCGTGGTGCTGGTGTCGGTCCGGTCTCGTCTACCCGCCAGGCGGGGGCTACCCACCGGACGCGTGATTCAAGGGGACCAACGACAGAAGTGGCGGAGAGATTCCGCCGAAATTGGTGTCACATCATCGCATGGGGTGGTATCCGGCGCGGCGGCGCCCCCCTGACGGGTGACCCGGAGGGGGGATCAGCGCAGCGCGAGCTGCCCGGGGCCGGTCGGTGCCGGCCCGAGCTCGCCGCGGACGTGGTGGCGGCGGCAGAGCACCTGGTAGCGCACCTCGGCCGTCGGGGCGCCGGGCTGCGGTGGGGGAGCGGTGTCGGCCACCACGACGGTGGCGCCCTCGCGCACCATCACGCCGTCGACCACGCGGGCGTTGAGCTTGCCGGGCGCTCCGCACCAGCACAGCACCTGCACCTGGACGCGCTCGACGGTGTCGGCGAGCTCCAGCAGCCGCCGGGTGCCCGGGAACAGCCGGGCGCGGAAGTCGGTGGTCAGCCCGAACGCGTAGACGTCGACGTGCGACTCGTCGACCAGCTCGGCGAGCTGGTCGACCTGCGCCGGCTCGAGGAACTGCGCCTCGTCGACGATGAGGTAGTCCACGCGCTCGCCGTCGGCCCACCGCCCGCGCACCAGCAGCCGCAGGTCGGTCGTGGCGTCGATCTCCAGCGCCGGGCGGGCCATGCCGACCCGCGAGCTGATCTGCGCCGTCCCGGAGCGGTCGCCCTGGGTCAGGAGCAGGCCGTGCCGGCCCTGCCGGCTGTGGTTGTGGTCGACCTGCAGCGCCAGGGTGGACTTGCCGCAGTCCATGGGGCCGTGGAAGAAGACCAGGTGCGCGGTCGGGGGGTGCCGCCGCCGGTCCCCGGCGGCCGGCACCGAGGCGGGGACGGCGGCGGTGGCGTCGGCGGTGGCGTCGGCGGTGGCGTCGGCGGTCGTCACAGGCGCTCCGGGACGACGTTGCCGGCCTGCTCGACCGCCCGGCGCATCGGCAGCGCGGCCAGGGCGATGAAGCCGGCGACGAAGAAGATCACCAGGCTGACGATCGCCAGCCGGTAGGAGCCGGTCAGCTGGTAGGTCAGGCCGAAGGCCAGCGGCCCGAGCCAGCTCGTCCCGCGGTCGCTGATCTCGTAGAAGCCGTAGTACTCGGCCTCCTTGCCGGCCGGGATCAGCTGGCTGAACAGCGACCGGGACAGCGCCTGCGTGCCGCCCTGGACCAGGCCGATGACGGCGGCCAGCGCGTAGAACTGCCCGACCGCACCGGCCTGCAGGAAGAACGCGGCCAGCAGGACGCCGATCCAGGCGACCAGCGCGCCGAGCACCACCCGCTTGGCGCCGTAGCGGCCGGCCAGCCGCCCCAGGCCCAGGGCGCCGAAGATGGCGACCACCTGCACCATGAGGATGGCGCCGGTGAGCACGTCCTGCTCCAGGTCCAGCTCCTCGACGGCGTAGGTCGCCGACAGCGAGATGACCGTCTGGACGCCGTCGTTGAACAGCAGGTACGCGCCGAGGAACCACAGCGTCAGCGGGAAGGCGCGCATCTCGCGCAGCGTCGCGGCCAGCTGCCGGAAGCCGCTGCGGGAGCGGACGGCGGCGGGGTCGCGGACCGGCCGGTTGCGCAGCCGCGACACCGTGAAGACGGTGAACCCGCCCCACCACAGCCCGGCGGTGGCCAGGCAGATGCGCACCGCCTCGCCCGTCGTCAGGCCGAGGGACTCGGCGCTGAGCACCAGGCCGAGGTGGATGGCGAGCAGCAGGGCGCCGCCGACGTAGCCGAACGCCCAGCCGCGGCTGGAGACGGCGTCGCGCTCGTCGGGCCCGGCGAGGTCGGGCAGCCAGGAGTAGTAGACGACGGTGGCGGCGCCGAAGCTCACGTTGGCCAGGACGAACAGCACCGCGCCGAGCAGCCACCGGCCGTCGCCGGCGAAGAACAGGCCGGTGGTGGCCAGCGCGCCCAGGAACGCGAACCCGGCGAGCATCTCCCGCTTGCGGCCGGTGCGGTCGGCCACCGCGCCGGTGAGGGGGAGGACCAGCACCTGCACGATGACGGAGAACGACAGCACGTAGGAGAACCAGCTGCCGGGGGCGATCGACAGGCCCAGGAAGGACAGCCGGCCGTCCTCGCCGACGGCGTCCTCGGCGATCGCCGTGAGGTACGGGCCGAGGAAGACGGTCGTCACCGACGTGTTGAAGACCGACATCGCCCAGTCGTAGGAGTACCAGCCGAAGCGTTCGCGGCGCAGCGCGCGGTCGGGGGCGCTCTGCCCGGGTCCGGCGGCGGGCACGGCGGTCGTCACGGGCGCAGGGTCGCAGCCGGTGACCGTCCGGTCCAGCACCGAGGGTCCCGCCCACGGCCGTGGCGTGCCACGCTCGGCCTGCGGACGCGTCCGAGCAGGGGAGGCGAGGGGTCGTGGCAGCGCGCTACCAGTACCAGGTGGTCGAGCTCCGGGAGGGGCTGATCGGCGGCAAGATGTCGGGGGACAAGCTCGAGAAGGTCCTCAACGAGCACGCCCGCGACGGGTGGCAGCTCAAGGCGATCACCTCGGTCGAGGTGAAGGGCCGGGTCGGCCCCGGTGGCGTCGAGGGGCTGCTGATCACGTTCGAGCGCCCGGCCGGCTGACCGCCGGCTCACGGCACGTCGTCCGGGACGACGCCGCCCGGGTAGGCCGCCACCGCCGTCGTCGGGCGGGTGGGGTCGGCGAAGCGCGGGTGTCCGGGCTCGTCGGCGCGCAGCGGCACCAGGCCGCGGGTGATCGCCGCGGCGATGCGGTAGCGCGCCCGGTTCGCGTCGCCGACGCGGCCCATGCGCAGGTCGTCCAGCCGGACCGGGGGACCGACGTGCACGCGCAGCCGCGGCCGGCGCACGACCGCCCGCAGCGCGGTGCGCAGCTTGCCCCGGTCGTTGGCGTACTGGAGCACCTCGTGGGCGCCCCACTGGCTGACCGGGATCACCGGCACGCCCATGCCCAGCGCCATCCGGGCCATCCCGGTGCGGCCGCGCTCGGGCCAGAGGTCCGGCGCCAGCCCGATGCGGCCCTCGGGGTAGGCCACGACGTGGCCCCCGTGCACGAGCGCCACCTCGGTGACGCGGACGGCGTGCCGGGCCAGCTCCGTGCCGCGCTCCACCCGGATCCCGCCGGTGCGCTCCAGCAGCGGCCCGGCGACCGGTGCGGCCAGGATGCCGCCGGTGGCCATGATCCGCGGCACGACGCCCACCTTGTGCAGCGCGACGGCGATGACGAACGGGTCGAAGTCGCCGATGTGGTTGGCGGCCAGCAGCAGCGGTCCGCCGCGCAGCTCCTCGGGGATGCCGCCGGTGACCTCGACCCGGCCGAAGATGCCCACCAGCCAGGAGAACCGGCGCAGCACGAACCGCCAGAACCACCACGGCGGCGCCGCGGCGATGGCCAGCTCGCGGGCGAACCACTCCGGGTCGTCGGGCTTGACCAGCGCCTCCAGGTGGTTCGGCAGCGGTGGCGTCGCCGGACGCCACGCCGCCAGCCGGGCCCCGAGGCCGCTCACGGGCCCACCCACTGGCCGCGCTTCTCCAGCGTCTCGCGCAGCATCGCCGGCCGGTCGGTCATGATGCCGTCCACCCCCAGGTCGAGCAGCGTGTCCACCTCGTCCTCGGTGTCGACGGTCCAGGCGTGCACCTGCAGCCCCCGGGCGTGCGCGGCGGCGACGAACCGCTCGTCGATCAGCGCCCGCCCGCCGAGGTGGACCGGCACCTGCGCGCAGCCGGCGTTGATGCGGACCAGGCCGGCGGCGCGCGGGGAGTACGACGACAGCCGCAGCGCCGCGACGCCCCGCGGGCCCAGCGAGGTGCACATCGACGGCCCGAACAGCCGGCGCGCGGCGGCGATGCGGGCGTCGGAGAACGAGGCCAGGCACAGCCGGTCGGTGGCCTGCAGCCGGCGCACGGTGCGCGCCAGCGGGGCGAGCACGCCGGCGGCCTTGATGTCGAGGTTGAACCGCACGTCGGGCCAGGCGCCGAGCAGGTCGTCCAGGCGCACGATCGGCTCGCGGCCGCCGATGCGCGCCTGGGACACCTCCGACCACGGCAGCCGCTCGATCGAGCCGGCGCGGTCGGTGGTGCGCTCCAGGGTGGCGTCGTGGAAGGCGACGAGGACGCCGTCGGCCGTCGCCCGGACGTCGGTCTCGAGGTACCGGTAGCCCAGCGCGACGCACGCCTCGAAGGCGGACATGCTGTTCTCGAGGTGCTCGATGGCCCCGCCGCGATGGGCGAACGCCAGCGGGGTCGGCGCGTCCAGGAAGGCGAAACGCGCGGGCACGCGTCCACGCTAGTTCGCCCCTCCGGCAGGCGGGCGACAACCCCCTGGTCAGCGCGGACGGACGGCCCGGCCCATCCGCTGGACGATCTCGGTCAGCACGGGCGCGGGGGTGCCGAAGTTGAGCCGGACGTGCCCGGCGCCGGGCGCGCCGCACTCGGGCCCGTCGACGAGGGCGACGCCGGCGTGCTGCAGGAAGAAGGCGCCGACGGAGCCCTCGACGCCCAGGCCGCGGCAGTCGAGCCAGGCCAGGTAGGTGCCCTCCGGCGGCGTCCAGCGGACCTGGGGCAGGTGCGCGGCGAGCAGTTCGCCGAGCAGCCGCCGGTTGCCGGCCAGGCGGTCCAGCACCGCGTCGAGCCACGGGCCCCCGTCGGCGAAGGCCGCGGTCGCCGCCAGCACGCCGGGAGTGGCGGCGCCGTGCGCGTACAGCTCGCCCGGACCGGACCAGCGGGCGACGTCGGCCTCGTCCGAGAAGATGAGCTGCGCCGCCTTGAGGCCGGCGAGGTTCCAGGCCTTGGACGCCGAGGTGGCCGTGACGGAATGCCTGGCGGCCACCGCCGACAGCGACGCGTACGGGCGGTGCACGGCGTCGGGCAGCACCAGCGGGGCGTGGATCTCGTCGGCGAACACCCGGGCGCCGGCCCGGTCGACGACGGCGGCGAGCGCGTGCTGCTCCTCGGCGGTGAACACCCTCCCCAGCGGGTTGTGCGGGTTGACGTGCACGAGCAGCCGGCCGCCGGAGTCCAGGGCGCGGGCGACGCCGTCGAGGTCGTAGGTGGCCCGGCCGTCGCGCTCGACCATCGGCACCTCGATCAGCGGCCGGCCCAGCCGGGCGGGCAGCGACCGGAACGGCATGTACGCCGGGGTCGGCAGGACGACGGCGCTGCCGGCCGGCGTGAACAGCTCCACGGTCGCCTGCAGCGCCGCCACGACGTCGGCGACGGGCACGATCCACCCCGGCGGCACCGACCAGCCGTACCGCTCTCGCTGCCAGCCGGCGCAGGCCGCCGCCAGGTCCGCGACGTCGTCCTCGGTCAGGTAGCCGAGCCGGCCCCGGTCGACCGCCTCGTGCAGCGCCCGGGCGACCACCGGTGCGGTGCCGAAGTCCGCCTCGGCGACGAAGGCGCCCAGCGCCGGCCGGTAGCGCGACCACTTGAGGCTGCCGCCGGCGAGCAGCTCGGCCACGCCGGGCAGGTGGAGCGGCGGTCGTCCGTCGGTCGTCACGGGCCCTCCGGACGGGTCGGCCGACGGACTCGCGGCGCGTCGGGCGCGCCCGCCGGGGTTTGTCGTCGTCGGCGTCTACCGTGCCCAGACGTGGCGAAGCAGCAACCGGCAGCGACGACGGAGGGCGTCACGCTCACGACCGAACGGCACCGGGGGAGCGCGGACCAGCGGCGGTGCGGCTGGTGCCGCCGCGTCCTGCCGCAGCAGGGCTCCGTCGGGCGGCCACGGATGTACTGCGGTCAGGCCTGCCGGCAGCGCGCCTACGAGCAGCGCTCGGCCACCACCAAGGCCGGCCTGTCCGGCGACGTCGTCCTGGTGACCCGCGCCGAGCTGGACGGGCTGCAGGACCGCCTCTACCAGCTGCGCTGCGCCCTGGAGGACGTGCAGACGCTGCTCGAGGACGAGCCGACCAAGGCCGAACTCGAGCGGTCGCTGGCCGACCTCGTGCGGTCCACCGGCCGGCTCGACAGGCTCTGGGTCTCCGAGCGCGCCGGCTAGTTGTACTGCCCAGACAGGTTGGTCAGGCGGGCGATCGGTGGGCGTCGTCCGATAGCGGTGTGGGGCCGGTGATGGTTGTACTCGTGTAGCCATCCCGGCAGGGCCTGGCGGCGGGCGGTCTCG
>NZ_JBJGZV010000067.1:0-17928 GCF_054050715.1 Blastococcus sp. SYSU D00669 | reverse complement strand
CGGCGGCATCGGCTTCACCTGGGAGCACCCGATCCACCTGTACTACAAGCGCGCCGTCGCCGACGCCGCGCTGCTCGGCGGCCGCGCCGCCGCGGCCGAGCGGCTCGCCGCCGCCGTCCTCGACTGATCCCCTACGGACGAAGGAGTTCCCATGAGCGACGAGGTGCTGGTCGAGGAGCGGGACGGCGTCCTGGTCGTCTCGCTCAACCGGCCGCAGGCGCGCAACGCGGTCAACGAGGCGCTGGCCACCGCGGTGGCCGAGGCGATGGAGCGGCTCGACGAGAGCCCCGAGCTGCGGGTCGGCGTCATCACCGGCACCGGCGGCACGTTCTGCGCCGGCATGGACCTCAAGGCGTTCGTCAAGGGCGAGCACCCGGTGGTCGAGGGTCGCGGGTTCGCCGGGCTGGTCGAGCGCCCGCCGGCCAAGCCGCTGATCGCCGCGGTCGAGGGCTACGCGCTGGCCGGCGGGTTCGAGATCGTGCTCGCCTGCGACCTGGTGGTCGCCGCCGAGGGCGCCTCGTTCGGCATCCCCGAGGTCAAGCGCAGCCTGGTCGCGGCCGGCGGCGGGCTGCTGCGGCTGCCCCGGCGCATCCCGTACCACCAGGCGATGGAGCTGGCGCTGCTCGGCAACCACGTGCCGGCGCCGCGGATGCACGACTTCGGCCTGGTCAACCGGCTGGTGCCCGACGGCCAGGCGCTGGAGGCGGCGCTGCAGCTGGCCGCCGAGATCGCCGCCAACGGCCCGCTGTCGCTCATCGCCAGCAAGCGGATCGTCGTCGAGTCCAGGGACTGGACCGAGGACGAGGCGTGGGCGAAGCAGGACGCGATCGCCCGCCCCGTCGCGACGTCGGAGGACGCCCGCGAGGGCGCCACCGCGTTCGCCGAGAAGCGCCCGCCCGTCTGGCGCGGCCGCTGATGGCCACTCCCGTCATGAGCGGAGTCCTGCTGGTCGACACCGCCGACCGCGTCGCCACCCTGACGCTCAACCGGCCCGAGTCGCGCAACGCGCTGTCGGCGCAGCTGATCGGCGAGCTGCGCGCGGCGATGGTCGCCCTCGACGCCGACGACGACGTCGACGTGGTGATCCTGACCGGGGCCGACCCGGCGTTCTGCGCCGGGCTGGACCTCAAGCAGCTGGGCAGCTCGGGGGAGAACCTCTCCCTCGACGCCGGCGTCGACGACGGGACGCCGTCCTGGTTCCCGTGGCCGCCGCTGTCCAAGCCGGTCATCGGCGCGGTCAACGGCGTCGCGGTCACCGGCGGTCTCGAGCTGGCGCTCAACTGCGACATCCTCATCGCCTCCGAGCGGGCCCGGTTCGCCGACACCCACGCGCGGGTCGGCGTCCTGCCCGGCTGGGGGCTGTCGGTGCTGCTGCCGCTGGCGGTCGGCCGCGGGCTGGCCCGGCGGATGAGCCTGACCGGCGACTACCTGGCGGCCGAGGACGCGCTGCGGGCCGGCCTGGTCACCGAGGTGGTGCCGCACGAGGAGCTGCTGCCCGCGGCCCGCGCGGTGGCCGCCTCGATCGTCGGCAACGACCGCGCCGCGGTCGGCCGGCTGCTGCGCTCGTACCGCGACATCGAGGCCGCGCTCGTGGGGGAGGGGCCGGCGATCGAGGCGGCCACCTCGCGCGAGTGGGCGGCCGGCTTCGACCCGGCGGAGGTGGAGAGCCGCCGCCGCGGCGTGCTCGACCGCGGCCGCGCCCAGACGAACCGAGGAGACCGCTGATGCTCACCGGAGAGCAGTACAAGGCCACGCTCGACGACGGCCGGGCCACCTACTTCGAGGGCGAGCGGGTCAAGGACCTGCCCGGCCACCCCGTGCTCGGCCAGGTCGTGCAGAACGTGGCCGACGGCTACGACTGGCTGCACGAGCAGGCCGTCGACGGCGTCAACCCGGTCAGCGGCATCCCGCGCACGGCCGAGGAGCTGCGCGCCAAGGTCGAGCTGGTGCACAGCGCCGGGATGATGGCGCACGTCAACTACACCTCGATCATGACGCTGGCCACCGCGGCCGGGCGGCTGGCCGCCGTGCACCCGCAGTACGTCGAGCGGATCGACTCCTTCGTCGAGTCGGCGCAGCACAGCGACATCCGCATCACCCAGTGCATCACCGACGCCAAGGGCGACCGGTCGCTGCCGCCCACCCGGCAGGACGACCCCGACGCGTACGTGCACGTGGTCGAGCGGCTCCCGGACGGCGTGGTGATCCGCGGCGCGAAGCTGCACATCACCGCCGCCTCGTTCGGCCACGAGCTGATGACCATCCCGACCAAGGCGATGAAGGCGGGGGAGGAGGACTACGCGATCGCGGCGATGGTGCCGGTCAACGCGCCCGGCGTGAAGATCATCAACACCACGTACGCGCCCCGGCACCCCGACCCGCGGCACTTCCCGGTCAGCGGGGAGGAGTCGTTCCCCGAGGGCTTCGTCATCTTCGACGACGTCTTCGTGCCGACCGAGCGGATCTTCCTCGACGGCGAGGTGGAGAGCGCCGCGCTGTTCGCCCACTCGCTCGGCCTGTGGGAGCGCCTGGGCGGGCTCACCTCGATGGCCGACGGCGCCGACGTGCTGGTGGGCTTCGCCCAGCTGATCGCCGAGGCCAACGGGCTGGCGCGGATCGCACACGTCAAGGAGAAGATCTCCGAGATGATCATCCACGCCACGGTGGTCCGGGCGTGCCTGGAGGCGGCGCTCACCCACGCCGAGACCGGGGTCTTCGGCGCGGTCTTCCCCAACGAGCTCTACACCAACGCCGGCAAGTACACCGGGGCGGCGAGCTACAACCTCATGGTCCGGCACCTGCACGACATCGCCGGCGCCGCCGTGGTCACCGCCCCGTCCCTCGCCGACCTGGAGAACCCCGAGGTGGGGGAGCTGGCCCGCAAGTACATGTCGACTCGCAAGGACGTCGACGGCGAGTACCGCACCCGCCTGTTCCACACGATCCGCGACCTGACCGCCGACTCGTTCGGCGGCTGGAAGCAGGTCACCAACGTGCAGGCCGGCGGTGGGCTCTACGCCCAGCGGATCGTGACCCGCAAGCACTACGACATGGACGCCGCCAAGCACGCCGCGCTGCGCGTCGCGGGCCTCGCCGAGGACGCGCACGGCCCCAGCCGCGGCATCTGAGAAGGGGCCTCCCTGCCCCCCACCGCTCGCAAGCTCACGGTGGGCCCCTGGAGGAAGGCCGTACACCCGTCGAGATCGTTGGTCTCGCACGTCTTCACCCCCGGAGGCGTGCGGGACCGCCGATCTCGACGTGCCCGCGGCGGGCTCCGACGGCGCGTCCGGGAGGTCCGCGCAGGGCCTTGACAGTGACCGGTGCCACTGCAAAAGTGACAGCGACGTCAAGCTCACTCCGGTGGCGCCGAACCGGCCCACCGCCCCCTCCCAGAGCCCGGCGGATCCGGCGCCCGGGCGCCCCCCACACAGAACGATCGGAGTGCCCTGGTGCTGACGGGACAGGAGTACAAGGACTCGCTCAAGGACGGCCGGAAGGTCTACTTCGCCGGCCGCCTGATCGAGGACTTCGCCATCGAGCCGGCGCTGGCCGTGCCCATGGAGGTGGCGGCCGCCGGCTACGACAAGCACTACTCCGCCGAGCCCGGCGCGGTGAACCCGCTCATCGACGGGCCGCGCAGCCCCGCGGAGCTGCGGGACAAGATCCCGGTGCTGCTCGAGATGGACCTGCTGCTCAACGTCACCTACCAGTCGCTGATGACCCTGCTGGTGGCCGCGCCGCGCATCGAGCCGGTCGCGCCGCAGTACGTCGAGCGGATCCACGCCTACGTCGAGGACGCCAAGCGCCGCGACATCCGCATCACCGAGTGCATCACCGACGCCAAGGGCAACCGCAGCAAGCACCCGGCCGACCAGGACGACCCTGACTCCTACGTGCGGGTGGTCGACCGCGGTCCGGACGGCGTGGTGATCCGCGGGGCGAAGATGCACATCAGCGCCGCCGCGCTCGGCCACGACCTCATGGTCATGCCGACGAAGAACATGAAGCCGGGCGAGGAGGACTGGGCGATCTGCGCCGCCGTCCCGGTCAACGCCCCCGGCGTGCACGTCACCAACACGACGTACCACCCCTACGGCCGCGACGAGCGCGACCACCCGACCAGCGCCCGCGAGAGCGTGCCGGACAGCATGGTCATCTTCGACGACGTCTTCGTGCCGCACGAGCGGGTCTTCCTCGACGGGCAGGCGGCCCAGGCCGCCGTCTTCGCGCACTCGCTCGGCCTGTGGGAGCGGCTCGGCGGGACGGCGTTCATGGTCGAGCAGGCCGACGAGCTGGTGGGCCTGGCGCAGCTGATCGCCGAGGCCAACGGGACGGCCAAGATCAGCCACGTCAGGGAGAAGATCGACCTGATGATGATCCACGCCACGCTCCTGCGGGCGGGCCTGGAGGCGGCGCTGCTGCACGCGCACGCCACGCCGGACGGCTACTACTACCCCGACGACATGTACACCAACGTCACCAAGTTCCAGGGCGCGGCGGAGTTCAGCGTGATGGTCCGCCACCTGCACGACATCGCCGGCGGCGCCGTGCTCACCGCGCCGTCCATGGCCGACTTCGACAACGAGACGCTGCGGCCCTACCTGGACAAGTACATGTCGACCGGGGACGGCGTCAGCGGCGAGTACCGCACCCGGCTGTTCCACGCGATCCGCGACACCACCGCCGACGCCTACGGCGGCTGGCACCACGTGACCAACCTGCAGTCCGGCGGCGGCATGTTCGCCCAGCGCCTGGTCACCCGTCGGCACTACGACATGTCGCGGGCCAAGTCGCTGGCGCTCAAGGCCGCCGGGCTGGCCGGCGACTGACGGCCGGCACCCCACGCACCCAGGGAGTCACCGGTGACCACCCTCATCGAGTTCGCCGCGCTCGGGCTCGGCCTCGGCGCGGTCTACGTCGGCCTCGCGACCGGCCTGCTGCTCGTCTACCGCGCCACCGGCATCATCAACTTCGCGCAGGGCGCGATGGCGATGTGGGGCGCGTACGTCTTCGCCCGCCTGGTCGACGACGGCGAGCTGGTGCTGCCCATCGGCACGCTGTACTTCCCGGAGCCGCCGGGCGTCCTGGTCTCGCTGCTCATCGGCCTGGTCAACGCGTTCCTGCTCGGCGTCCTCGCGCACTACCTGGTCTTCCGGCCGGTGCGCCGGGCGCCCGCGCTGGCCCAGGTGGTCGTCTCGATCGGCCTGATGGTCTCGCTGCAGGCGCTCGCGGTCATCCGCTTCGGCCCGAACAGCCTGCACGTCGAGAGCTTCCTGCCCACCGACGACATCGAGATCGGCGGCGTGGAGCTGCCCATCCGCGAGCTGGCGATGGCCGGGATCATGGTCGCCCTCGCCGCGCTGGTCTGGGCCTACCTGCGGTTCTCGCACAGCGGCCGGGCCACCCGCGCCGCCGCCGAGAACGAGCGCGGTGCGGTCCTCATGGGCTTCTCGGCCGACCGGCTCTCGCTCATCGCGCTGGTGCTCGGCACCCTGGTGAGCACCGTCGGCGTCATGCTCGGCGGCTCGCTGACCGGGCTCTCGCCGACCAACTACACGCTGCTGGTGGTGCCGGCGCTGGCCGTGGTCCTCATCGCGCGGCTGGAGTCGATCTGGCTGGGCGTGGCCGGCGCGCTGGGGCTGGGCATCTTCCAGTCCGAGCTCTCGCTGCTCTCCACCCGCGACTGGTGGCCCACGTGGGCCCAGTCGGGCCTCGACCAGGTCCTGCCGTTCCTGGTGGTCATGGTCATCCTGTTCGTCTTCGGCAAGCGGCTGCCGGCCCGCGGGTCGCTGCAGTCGGTGCGGCTGCCCGACGTGGCCATCCCGCGGTTCGTGCCGTGGAAGGCCGCGGTCCTGGTGCTGGTCGCCGTCCTGGCGCTGGTGCTGCTCAGCCCGACCTACCGGTTCGGCCTGACCACGTCGCTGATCGTGGCGATGCTGGCGCTGTCCTACGTGATCATCACCGGCTACCTGGGGCAGATCTCGCTGGCGCAGTCCGCCTTCGCCGGCGCGGCGGGGTTCACGCTCTCGAAGCTGACCACCGCGTGGGACGTGCCGTTCCCGCTGGCGATCCTGGTCTGCGCCCTGGTGGCGGCGGCGCTGGGCATGCTGGTCGCGCTGCCGGCCTTCCGCATCCGCGGGGTGCAGCTGGCGATCGTCACGATCGCCGCGGCGCTGGCCATCGAGCGGTTCGTCTTCGACAACTACAGCCTCACGCCGGCCACCGGGAACCCGATCGGGCGGCCCACGCTGTTCGGCCTGGACTTCGCCGTCCGCTCCGGGCGCGACCTGTCGCGGCTGACCTTCTCGCTGATGGTGCTGGCCGTCCTGGTGCTGGTCGTGCTGCTGTTCGTCCGGATCGCCCGCGGCGACACCGGCCGCGCGTTCCTGGCCGTGCGGGCCAACGAGCGGGCGGCGGCGTCGGTGGGCATCGACGTCCGGCGCACCAAGCTGATCGGCTTCGGGCTCTCGGCCTTCATCGCCGGCATCGCCGGCTGCCTCATCGGCTACAGCCAGGGGCAGCTGTCGGCGGAGTCGTTCTCGGTGGTGGTCGGCCTCAACGTCCTCGCGGTGGCCTACCTCGGCGGCATCACCTCCTTCGGCGGGGCGATCGTCGCCGGGATCCTGGGCCCGCTGGGGCTGGTCTACACCGCGCTGCACCAGTGGTTCGACCTCGGCAACGCCTACGCGCTGATCACCGGCATCGGCCTGATCCTCACCGCGATCCTCAACCCCTCGGGCATCGCGGGGGAGACCCGCCACCAGGTCGCCTGGGTGGCCGGGAAGCTGCGCGGCTCCCGGAAGGAGCCACCGCCGCCGGAGGAACCGCCGCAGCCGCCGGCCGACGCCCCGTCCACCGTCGAGAACTCGAGGATGGCCACCGGTGTCTGAGACCCGCGCAGAGCTGCGCACCGAGCACCTGACCGTCCGCTACGGCGGTGTGGTCGCCAACTCCGACATCTCGCTGACCGTGGAACCGGGGCAGGTCGTAGGCCTGATCGGTCCCAACGGCGCCGGCAAGACGACCTTCGTCGACGCCGTCACCGGGTTCACCGCCTGCACCGGCGAGGTGTGGCTGGGCGATCAGCGGATCGACCGGCTGGCCCCGCACCGGCGCCGGGAGATCGGCCTGACCCGCACCTGGCAGTCCGGCGAGCTGTTCGGCAACCTCACGGTCGCCGAGAACATCCTGGTCGCGGCCCGGCCCGGCGGGGTGCGCGCCATCTGGCACGACGTCGTCGGACGGCGCAGCGCGAGCAGCCGGGCGGTCGTCGACCGGGCGCTGGCCGCCGTCGGGCTCGAGGGGGTCGCCGGCTCGCTGGCCCGCGACCTGACGCTCGGCCAGCAGAAGCTGGTCGGCGTCGCCCGGGCGCTGGCCGGGCGGTGCGAGCTGCTGCTGCTCGACGAGCCGGCCGCGGGCCTGGACTCCAACGAGAGCCTGGAGTTCGCCGGCCGGGTGCGCAGCATCGCCGAGCAGGGTCCCGGGATCCTGCTCATCGACCACGACATGTCACTGGTCCTCGGCGTCTGCGACGTCGTCTACGTGCTCGAGTTCGGCAAGGTCATCTTCACCGGCCCGCCGGACGCCGCGCGCACCGATCCCGCGGTCGTGGCCGCGTACCTGGGAGTCCCCATGGAGACCGCCGATGTCTGAGCCGCTGCTGCGCGTCGAGTCGCTCACCGCCGGCTACAACCGCGTGCCGGCGATCCGCGACCTGTCCTTCGACCTGGGCCCGGGCGAGGTGATCGCCGTCCTGGGCCCGAACGGGGCGGGCAAGACCACCTCGCTGCTGGCCATGGTCGGGCTGGTGCCGCTGATGTCCGGCTCGGTCACCGCCCTCGGGGCGGCGGTCGACGCCAAGCGGCCGCACAAGCTCGCCCGCCGCGGCGTGCTGCTCGTGCCCGACGACCGCGGGGTCTTCTACGGCCTCACCGTGCGCGACCACTTCCGCCTGGCCGCCAAGAAGGCCGACCCGGGCCGCGAGGAGGCGGTGCTCGACCGGTTCCCCGCCCTGCGCGGCCTGCTCGGCCGCAAGGTGGGCCTGTGCTCGGGCGGTGAGCAGCAGATGCTCACCATCGCCAAGGCGCTGCTGGGCCGGCCGAAGGTGCTGATGATCGACGAGATGAGCCTCGGCCTCGCGCCGAAGATCGTCCAGGAGATGCTGCCCTCGATCCGCGACCTCGCCAAGGACGAGGGGATCGGCGTCGTCCTCGTCGAGCAGCACATCGAGCTGGCGCTGTCGGTGGCCGACCGCGGGATCATCCTCAACCACGGCCGGGTCGTGCTCTCCGGCGGCGCCCGCGACCTGCTGGCCCGCCGCGACCAGGTCGAAGCCGCCTACTTCGGCGCCGACGAGTTCGCCGACACCCAGAACGACGCCGGCGTCCGTGTGGCCTGAGCCGCCGCAGCGGGGGAGCACCGCGGTCGGCGGGGTGCCGGTCGCCTGGGAGCGCTGGCCGCGTGCGGGCGCGCTCCCGGTCGTGCTCGTCCACGGCACCTCGGCGCACGCCGGGTGGTGGCACTCGACGGTGCCGGGGCTGGGCGACGGCTACGACGTGGTCGCCGTCGACCTGTCCGGGCACGGGGACAGCGGCCGCCGCGAGGCGTACTCGATGGCGGGCTGGGCCGAGGAGGTGCTCGCCGTCGTCGCGGAGGTGTGCGGGGGACGGGCGCTGGTGGTCGGGCACAGCATCGGCGGGCTGGTGGCCGCCGGCGCCGCCGCCCGCGACCCGGCGGCGGTCGCCGGGCTGGTGCTCGTCGACTCGATCGTCGTGCCGCCCCCGCGGCCGGCCGAGGTCGCCGTCCGCAGCCGGACCGTGCGCGTCTACCCGTCGGTGGCCGCCGCCGTCGAGCGGTTCCGGGTGGAGCCGCCGCAGCCGGTGGGCGCCCCGGCCGTCCTCGGGTACGTGGCGGCGCGGTCGGTGCGGGAGGTGCCCGGCGGGTACGCCTGGAAGGTCGACGGCCGGATCTGGGACGTCGTCGCCAGCCCCGACGGGCTGACCGACGACCTGCCCGGCGTGACCTGCCCGGCGGTGGTCGTCCGGGGGGAGCGCAGCTCGCTGGTCGCCGACGACGCCGGCGCCGTCCTGGAGGCCCTGTGGCGCCGGCCGGTGCCCCAGTACACGGTGCCGCGCGCCCACCACCACGTGATGCTCGACGAGCCGGACGCGTTCGCCGCCTGCCTGCGCACCGCCCTGGACGACCTCGCCCCGCGGCTGACCGGTGCCCTCCGGACCGCCGCCGTCCACCCCGTCCCCTGACGCCGCGCCGCCCGGCGCGCCGGATACGGCCTTCCGGACGGGTCTGCCTCTTGACATGAACGTCACTTCTGGCCAAGCTGCCGACTGTGACGTCAACCACAGGTTGATCACGCCCTCGCCCGAGGCTCGAAGGAGAGTCCACATGAAGCGATCGACGGCCATCACCGCCGGCGCAGCCCTGCTGCTCCTGGCCTCGGCCTGCAGCAAGCCAGAGGAGGACGCCGACACCACCGGCGGTCTGTCCGGCGACCCGGTCGTCCTGGGCGTCCAGTCCCTCGACACCGGCCCGGTGGCGTACCCGCAGAACACCTACGGGGCCGAGGCCGCCGAGTGGTACATCAACAACGAGCTGGGCGGCATCGACGGCCGGCCGGTCGAGCTGGACATCTGCTCCGGCGACGGCACGCCGGAGACCGGCGTCGCGTGCGCCAACCACTTCGTCACCGAGGACATCCCGGTCGTCTTCGACGCCTACGACGGCACCAGCGTCGGCGCGATGGTGCCGATCCTGTCGGAGGCCGGGATCCCGATCGTCGGCACGCTGGCCGGCCAGGGCGTGGCCGAGTCGGCACCGTACGGCACCGCGTACTACTTCTCGGGGCCGCTGGAGACCAGCGCGCTGGGCATGGTCACCGCGCTGGACAACGCCGGCGCCTCCACCGCCGCGCTGGCGGTCACCGACGCGCCGTCGTCCCACGGCTACGTCGACAACCTGGTCAAGCCGCTGGGCGAGCAGCTCGGGGTCGAGGTCAACGGCGTGTACACCACCGTCGACAACCTGAACTACCAGGTGCTGGCGCAGACCGAGCTGGCCAGCGACCCCGACGTCGCCGGCATCATCGCGCTGCCCGAGGAGGCCTGCACCGGCCTCATCCAGGCCCTCAAGCAGGCCGGCTTCGAGGGCACGACCTTCATGGGCTCGTGCTCGCAGTTCATCGACGAGCTCGGCGGCGAGGCCGAGGGCGCGATCGTGCAGCCGCGGCTGTGGGTGCCGCTCTCCTACGACAACGCCCCGGCCGAGGTCCAGGAGGAGCTCGACGCGTTCTCCAACGCGATGGAGCAGGTCGGCTACGAGGACGAGCTGTCAGCGCGGTCGCTGTACTCCTTCGCCGGCCTGGTGAACCTGGCGAACATCCTCAACGACCTCGACGGCGAGATCACCGCCGAGTCGGTGAACACCGCGATGCAGGCCGTGGCCGACTTCAAGACCTTCCTCGGCCCGGAGGTCACCTGCGACGGCGAGCAGTGGCCGGGGCGCCCCGGCGCCTGCAGCCACGAGGCGATCTTCTTCCAGGTGCAGGACGACGGCACCCTCGCCCCGGTGGACGAGGACGGCTTCATCGAGCTCGACACCTCGGTGGCCGAGCGCGCCATCAGCGGCTGACCCGCCCGCTCCCGGGGCCGGGCCGACCGGCCCCGGGAGCGGCCCCCCTTCCACGACCCACAGGAGCGGTTCTCGTGTCGACGACCTGGCCGATCGGTCACCTCTTCACCCACGCCGCCCGGCGCTGGCCGGACGCCCCCTGCTGGATCTCGGTCGACGGCCGGTCCCGGTCCTTCCGGGAGGTGAACGAGCGGATCAACCGGATCTGCGACGCGCTCACCGCCCGCGGGGTCGGCAAGGGCACGCGGATCGCGCTGCTGGACACCGACTCCTTCGCCTACGCCGAGCTGCTCGGCGCCTGCTTCAAGCTCGGCGCCACCTACGTGCCGGTGAACTACCGGCTGGCCGAGTTCGAGATCGAGAACATCCTCGGCCGCGCCGAGCCGGCCTGGTTCTTCGTCGGCGAGCGCTACCTCGAGACCGCCCGCTCGGTGGTCAAGACGTTGCCGGGGGAGTGCGAGCTGTGGTCTCTCGACGGCTGCCTCGACGACGACGTCGAGCGCCTGGTCGCCGAGGGCCGCGACGTCGAGCCGCAGGTGTCGGTCGAGGACGACGACGTCCTCGGGATCATGTTCACCAGCGGGACGACGGGGCTGCCCAAGGGCGTGGTCCAGTCGCACCGGATGCTCAAGACGATGATCTGGATGGGCGGGGAGACCCGGCCCCGGCCGGGGGCCGTCCGCTACACCGCCTCGCCGATCTTCCACATCGCCGGCTGGGTGATCGTCTTCGTGCAGGCCGCCCACGGCGCCGCCTCGCTGATCCACCCGCAGTTCGAGCCCGAGGTGGCGGCCGAGGCGATCTCGTCGGGCCTGCTCACCGGCTGCTTCCTCGTGCCCACGATGATCCAGCAGGTGCTCGAGGTCGACGGCGGGCCGGGCGAGGCCGAGCGGCTGGACACCCTGCAGTACGGCTCGGCGCCGATGCCGCCCAGCCTGCTGCGCCGGGCTCTGCAGCGCTGGCCCGCCGTCGAGTTCTGGAACCTGTTCGGCGCCGGCACCGAGTCGGGCCTGCAGACGCTGCTGCGGCCCGACGACCACCGGCGGGCGCTGGCGGGGGAGGAGCACCTGCTCGGCTCGGTGGGCCAGCCGATCCTCGGCGTCGACCTGCGGATCATCGACGACGCCGGCCGCGAGTGCCCGCCGGGCGTCGTCGGCAACATCGCCGCGCGGACCGACTGCGTCATGGACGGCTACCTCGGCATGCCGGAGCTGACCACGACAGCGCTGCACGACGGCTACTTCTGGGGCGGCGACCGCGGCTACCTCGACGAGGACGGCTACCTGTACCTCGGCGGCCGCAGCCGGGACATGATCGTGCGCGGCGGCGAGAACATCTACGTCGCCGAGGTGGAGATCGTGCTCACCGACGTCCCCGGCGTCGCCGACGCGGCTGTGGTGGGCCGGCCCGACGAGAAGTGGGGCGAGGTCGTCGTCGCCTTCGTCGAGCACCGGGACGCCGAGGCGCCGACGCCCGAGCAGCTCGAGGCGCACTGCCGGGCGCGGCTGGCCGGCTACAAGGTGCCCGTCGAGTACCACGTGCTCGAGCGGCTCCCGCGCAACCCGACGGGCAAGGTCCGCAAGAACGAGCTGCTGGCCCTCACCGACGGCTGACGCCCGCGCGGCTCGACCCTCGCCGCCGCCCCCTGAGCAGCATCCCGACGGCCGTCTCCCCGCGATCATGGAGTTCGGGGAGCGGCACGCCGCCGTCGGACGGCGTGCCGCTCCCCGAACTCCATGATCGTCCCCAGACGGCGGACGGCGGGCGGTCAGCGGGCGGCGCGGGCCTCGGCGGCGGCGAGGATGCGCGCGACGGCGCCGCCGGGCTCGGTGAAGGCGGCGCCCTCGGGGTGGGCGGCGAGCTCGTCGACCACGGCCGCGACACCGTCGTCGTCCGCGGGGAGCTCGCGCAGCTCCGACTCCACCACCTGGACCCGGGCGACGTGGCCGGCGCCCACCTCGAGCACCAGACCGCTCTGCCGGCAGCGCGCCGAGCACAGGTGCGCGACCAGCGGGGAGATCAGCTCCGGGGAGAGGCCGGCCAGCGCGGCGGGCGGCATGAGCGGCTCGGTCATCCGGGTGGCCGCGACGGGGGCGATGGCGTTGACGAGCACGCCGCGGCGGGCGCCCTCCTGCGCGAGCGTGGCGGCCAGTCCGACCAGGCCCATCTTGGCCGCGGCGTAGTTCGCCTGCCCGAAGTTGCCGTACAGGCCGCTGGCCGAGCTGGTCAGCACCACGCGCCCGCTGCCGGAGTCGACCAGCGCCGGCCAGGCCGCGGCGGCGCAGTAGGCGGCGCCGGAGAGGTGCACCCGCAGCACGGCGTCGAAGTCCTCGACGGTCATCTTCGCGAAGCTGCGGTCGCGCAGGATGCCGGCGTTGGCCACCAGCGCGTCCAGCCGGCCGAACTCGGCGAGCGCGGCGTCCACGGCGGCGCGCGCGCCGTCCGGGGTGGCGACGTCGGCCGCGACGGCGACCGCCGTCCCCCCGGCCCGGCGCACGTGGTCGGCGACCGCCTCGGCGGCCGACGGGTCGCCGCCGCTGCCGTCGAGCGCGCCGCCGGTGTCGTCGACGACGACGGCGGCCCCGCGGGCGGCGAGCGCCAGCACGTGGCTGCGGCCGAGCCCGCGCGCCCCGCCGGTGACCAGGACGACGCGGCCGGCGAGGTCGCCGCTCACCGGACGACCGCCGGCGCGGGCAGCCCCAGCGCGCGCGTCCAGACCAGGGTCAGCGTCTCCAGCAGCGCCTCCTCCTCGAACTCCCGGCCCAGGTTCAGCCACACCCAGCAGGTGTGGTCGACCATCGAGCCGAGCACCTCCGAGGCCAGGTCGGGGTCGAGCGCCGGGTCGGCGAGGCCCTGGGTCTGCTGCAGGCGGATGCCGCGCGCCGTCCGGTCGACGAACGCCTCGCGGACCGACAGCCGCAGCCCGGCCACCTCCGGCGTCGACTGGCCCAGCTGCGCGATGACCACGATCAGCCGCGCCTCCTTGCGGTAGGCGGCGACGAAGCGGCGCATCGCCTGGTGCACCTGCTCGAAGACGGTCTCCGGGCGCGGCCCGGACGGCTTCATCGCGGCGATCATCCGGGTGGCCACGTCGGCGGCCACGGCCTGGAAGACGGCCTCCTTGCTGTCGAAGTAGGTGTAGAAGGTGCCCTGGCTGACGCCGGCCTCGTCGGCGATGTCGGCGACCCGCGCGTCGAGGAAGCCCTGCCGCTCGAAGACCCGCCGGGCGGCGGCGAGCAGCTCGGCCTTGCGGGCGTGCCCCCGGTCGGTCTGCGGCCCGGCGTCGCGCCGCAACTGCTGCTCGGGGCCGACGGCGCTGCCGCGCACCGGGACGCGGGTCATGCCAGCCACACGATCGTGTCCTCGGCGACGCAGGCCGGCCGGTCGCTGCCCTCGACCTCCACGGTCACGGCGAACGTCGCCTTCGTGCCGCCGTCGACCGGGGCGGTGCGCAGCACCCGCGCGCGCCCGCGGATCCGGCTGCCGACGGGCACCGGGGCGGTGAACCGGACCTTCTCGAAGCCGTAGTGCAGCCCGTAGCGGGCGTCGACCGAGACCAGCTGGCCGACGAACACCGGCACCAGCGACAGGGTGAGCATCCCGTGCGCGATCGTGCCGCCGAACGGTCCGGTGGCCGCGCGCTCGGGGTCGACGTGGATCCACTGGTGGTCGTGGGTGGTGCGGGCGAAGTCGTCGACCTGCGCCTGGGTCACCTGCGACCAGTCGGTGGCGCCGAGGTCCTCGCCCTCGGCGGCGCGCAGCGCCACCACGTCGTCGAAGGTCCGCACGGGCTGCCTCCCCGGGTCGGCCGGGCCGCCCGGCGCACTGATAGTGATGTCGATGTCAAGTATGCGGCACGCGCGGGCGCCGGAGAAGGCCGAGGAGCACCGCGCCAGCCGCGGCCGCCGCGGCGGCGACCGCCAGCCCCGGCAGGTAGCTGCCGCCGGCGGCCCGGGCGGCGCCCACCGCGACCGGGCCGAAGGCCATGCCGGCGGTCACGCCGAGGTTGGAGGCGGCGAGCACCCGCCCGTAGTGGCGGGGCTCGGCGCGCTCGGCGACCAGCAGCGGGTGCAGCACCTGCATGTTGCCCATGGCCACGCCGAACGCCGCTGCGCAGCCCAGCACCGCCGGCGTCGAGGGGGCCACCGCCGCGCCGAGCGTCGCCAGCGCCTGCAGCGTCAGCAGCCCCACCGCCGACCGGGCCAGGCCGATGCGGTCCAGCGCCCAGGAGCCGACCAGCCGCCCGGCCAGGCTGGCCAGCGCCGCGGCGCTCACCGTGGCGGCCGCCGTCCCCGTGCCCAGCCGCTCGGTGACGGCGTTGAACAGGTGCGCGAGGGTGCCGACCTGGCCGAGCATGCCCAGCATCAGCGCGCCGGTGACCGCCCAGAACCACCCGGTGCGCAGGACGTCCCGCACGGTGCCGCCGTCCGCGGCCGGTCCAGGCTCCAGGCGGACGGCGTCGCCGTCCGGACCCGTGCCCCGCGACGCCGGGTCGGGCCGGACGACGGCGAGCACGACGGGGACGACGCCGAGCACGTAGCCGGCGGCCAGCCACGGGGCCGCGCCCTCGACGCCGACCGCCTGGACCAGCGCGGCGACCGGTGGGGTGAGGACGGCGCCGCCGAGCGGCAGGCCGAGGAAGACCAGGGAGAGCGCGAGCGTGCGCCGGCGGACGAACCAGCGGGTGACCAGCGTGCTGGCCGGGATGGTGGCCGACGCGGCGAAGCCGATCCCCAGCGCGGCGTAGGCGAGCAGCAGCTGGGCCGGCGTCCGGACCGAGCCCAGCGCGAGCAGCGCGCCGCCGGCGAGCAGCGCCCCGGTCGTCATGACCCAGCGGACGTCGACCCGCTCCAGCAGCGCCGCCACCCCGACGCCGGCGACCCCGCTGACCAGGAGGAAGGCGCTGGTCGCCCACGACACCGCGGCGAGGGAGAAGCCGTCGTCGGTGAGCGCCTCGAGGTAGACGGAGACGCCGTAGAAGGAGATGCCGACCGAGATCGACAGCGCCAGCCCGAGCGCGGCGACGACCGCCCAGCCGTAGAACGGCGCCCGCCGGGCCGCCGCCTGCGCCTCGGCGGGCGGCCGCGTCACCGGGGGGAGGGCCACCGCGGTGGGTTCAGGCCGGCACGCGGGTGAGGTAGCGCCCGGCCAGGCCGCCGAGGAGCTGCTCGAACTCGGCCATCGTGCGGCCGATGATCTCGGCGACCGGGAGGATCTCGTCGATCCGGCCGGCGACCTGGCCCAGCTGCTGGAGGGAGGCGCCGAGGTCGCCGCCGTCGTAGGTCTCGCGCACCCGCAGCAGCAGCGGCACGGGGTCGACCGAGGTGTCGCCCTCGACGGTGGCCACCAGGTCGGTGCGCAGCACCCGCATGGGTTTGCGGTTGTGCCGGTTGAGCAGCACCGTGTCGGTCTCGGTCGCCTGGAGGACGGCGTCCTTGACGTTGCCGTGGACCGCGGACTCGGCCGAGGCGAGCATCCGGGTGCCCATCTGCGCACCCTCGGCGCCGAGCGCGAAGGCGGCCAGCAGCGAGGCGCCGTCGACGATGCCGCCCGCGGCGACCACCGGGACGTCGAGCTCGCGGGTGACCATGGGCAGCAGCACCATCGAGGCCACCTCGTGCGGGCTCTTGAACCCGGCGCCCTCCACGCCCTCGACGACCAGCCCGTCGACGCCGGCGTCCACGGCCTTGCGGGCCGCGTGCAGCGTGGGGACGACGTGGAAGACGGTCAGGCCCGCGTCCTTGAGCAGCGGCGTGTACTTCTCCGGCGAGCCGGCCGACGTCGTCACGAACCGGATGCCGGCGTCGACGACGGCGTCGATCACCGCGGGGTCCTTGGCGAAGGCGAGCGGGATGTTCACCCCGATCGGCCGGTCGGTCAGGTCCTGCGTGCGGGCGATGTCCGCGCGCACCTGGTCGACGGTCAGCGACCCGGGGACCAGTCCCATGCCCCCGGCCTCGGAGACCGCCGCCACCAGTTCGGGGCGGGCGACCCACCCCATCGGCGCCGAGAAGATGGGGACGTCGATTCCCAGCATTCGAGTGACACGCGTGTCACATTTCATGGCCGCACGGTACCGCTGGACGGTCGGATGGGAAGGGTGACCCAGCTCACACGAGGCTGCCGTGCTCACCCGTTCGGAGGCGGTGGGCGTCCGCGCACCCTCGGGGACGATGCCGTCCCGTTACCATTCCTCACGGTCTCGGTAGCGTCCCCGGCCTGATCCGGCCGGGAAGCCGGCTCGCGCGGGCGCGACGTGCGCGATCATGGCGAGTGCGGGGCGACGGCGGACGTCGCCAGGAGGGAGGGCGGACCGTGTCCGGACCTCGATCGGGTGCCGCGCCGAGCGCCGGCCAGCAGGAGCGCCGGGAGACCGGCCCGCTCACCGGCAAGGGCCAGGCGCGCAAGGCCGCGCTGCTCGACGCCGCCATGCGGGTGTTCGAGCGCAACGGCTTCCTCGACACCCGGGTCGCCGACATCGTGGCCGAGGCCAAGGTCGCGCAGGGCACCTTCTACACGTACTTCGACTCGAAGGACGCCATCTTCAAGGCGGTCGCCACCCGGGTGGTCGGCGAACTGCTGGTCGGCCTGCACGCCGACGGGCCCACGGGCTCGACCCCGTACGAGCGCGCCTACCACGCGATGGAGCGCTTCGTGGACGCCTACAAGCCGCGCGCGCGGATCATCGCGCTGATCGAGCAGGTGGGCACGTTCACCCCGGAGCTCAAGCGGCTGCGGCTGCAGGTGCGCGAGGCGTTCGTCGACCGCGCCGCCCGCGGCATCGCCCACCAGCAGGAGCAGGGCATCGCCGACCGCTCGCTCGACCCCGTGCTCACCGCCGAGGTGCTCGGGGCGATGGTCGACCACGTCTGCTACGTGTGGCTGAACCTCGGCAAGGACTTCGACCGCGACGCCCTGCTGCACATGCTCACGCTCGTCTGGACGCGGGCCATCGGCGCCGAGGTGCCGGAGGAGGCCCACGCCCGGCTGAGCGCGGCGGCCACCAGCGCCTGAGCGGCGTCAGCGAGGGGCGTGGCGCATCCGGCTCGCGGACGGTACCGTCCGGCCGTCGAGAGGATGTGACGATGACGTCAACTGCATCGCCGTCACCGGCCGCGGCGGCCGCCGACGTGGCCCGCCTGGTCGTCGGGGTGCTCGGGGGGACCGGGCCGCAGGGCCGGGGGCTGGCGGTGCGGCTGGCCGCGGCCGGGCAGCGGGTGCTGCTCGGGTCCCGGGACGCCGACCGGTGCGCGGTGATCGCCGCGGAGGTCGCCGAGCGGGCCC
>NZ_JBJGZV010000066.1:0-18394 GCF_054050715.1 Blastococcus sp. SYSU D00669 | reverse complement strand
CACCACCGCCACCCGGAACTCCGGCGACAGCGCGTCCAGCGCCGCCTGGATCTGCGGGTCCAGGTGCGTGTCGGCGTACACCTGCTCCGGGCTCGGCGCCGAGCCGGGCAGCCGCTCGGCGTCGTCCGGCAGGGCGTCGAACCGGATGCGCTGCCGGCGCCGGACCATGTCCAGGAACAGGTTCGTGGTGATCCGGTGCAGCCAGCCCTCGAACGTGCCGGGCTCGAAGTTCGCCAAGGAGCGGAAGACCCGGATGAAGGTCTCCTGGGTGAGGTCCTCGGCATCGTGGGGGTTGCCGGAGAGCCGGTAGGCCAGCCGGTAGACGCGCGCCGAGTGCTCGCGCACGACCTCGTCCCAGGTGGGGGTGGTCCAGCCCTGGTCCGCGAGGGAGTCGTGGGCGAGGGGGGCTTCAGCGCGGATGGCAGCAGCGGTCATGGCGGAGACCTCCAACACGTGGTCGGCAGGTCTCCCCCACCCGGCACGGTGCCGAGCCGGAGCGCCGAGCCTGGTGCCAGGCCGTAGTGACGACGTTCCGCGGAAGGGGTACTCCCCTGTACGCGATCGATTCTGCCGGAGCCCGGGGGTAGTTGTCCACTCCACCACCCGACGCACATGCGGTTCACAGGTCCGCCGGACGCGGCTCGGGCCCGGCAGGCCCCGCCGGAGCGGGACCAGCCGGGCCCGAGGAATCCGGTGGGGCGCGGACCTAGAGGTTGATCATGTGCCCCGCGAGGCCGTGGATCGCCTCCTGCAGGCCCTCCGACAGCGTGGGGTGGGCGTGCACGTTGCGCGCCAGCTCGAGCGCGGTGAGGTCCCACCTCTGCGCGAGGGTGAGCTCCGGCAGCAGCTCGGTGACCTCGGGACCGATGAGGTGGCCGCCGAGCAGCTCGCCGTAGGTCTCGTCGGAGATGAGCTTGACGAACCCGCCCGGCTCGGCCAGGCCCTGCGCCTTGCCGTTGGCGGTGAACGGGAACTGCGCGACCTTGACCTTCCAGCCCTTCTGGTCGGCCAGCTCGCGGGCCTGCTTCTCGGTGTAGCCGAAGCTGGCCACCTGCGGCGCGCAGAACGTCGCGCGCGGCATCATCACGTAGTCCAGCTCCATGGTCTCGGCGCCGGCGATCGTCTCGGCGGCGACGACGCCCTGGGCCTCCGCGACGTGGGCCAGCATGAGCTTCGCGGTCACGTCCCCGATCGCGTACACGTGCGGCACGTTGGTCCGCATGAAGTCGTCGATCGCGATCGCGCCGCGCTCGGTCAGCTGGACGCCGAGCTTCTCCAGGCCGTAGCCCTCGACCCGCGGCGTGAAGCCGATCGCCTGCATGACCTTGTCCGCCGTCAGCTCGCGGGTGCCCTTGGCGTCGGAGACGGTGACGGTCACCTGGTCGCCCGAGTCGTCGATCTTCTCCACCCTGGTGGAGGTCAGGACGTCGATGCCGAGCTTGCGGTAGGCCTTCGCCAGCTCCTTGGAGACGGCCTCGTCCTCCAGCGGCAGCATGCGGTCGAGGAACTCGACGATGGTGACCTGCACCCCGTAGTTGCGGAGCACGAAGGCGAACTCCACGCCGATGGCCCCGGCGCCGGCGATGATGATGCTGCCCGGGAGCTCACGGGTGAGGATCTGCTCCTCGTAGGTCACCACCCGCTCGGACAGCGAGGTGCCCGGCAGCAGCCGGGTGGTCGCGCCGGTCGAGAGGATCACGTTGTCGAAGGTGACGGTCTCCTCGCCCCCGCCGTTGAGGGCGACCTGCAGGGTGTGCGGGTCGGTGAAGGTGCCCCAGCCGTCGAACTCGGTGATCTTGTTCTTCTTCATCAGGAAGTGCACGCCCTTGACCCGGCCGTCGGCGACCGTGCGGCTGCGGTCGAAGGCGGCACCGAAGTCGAAGGTGACGTCACCGGAGATCCCGAACGTCTTCGCCTCGTCGCGCACGATGTGCGCGAGCTCGGCGTTGCGCAGCAGCGCCTTCGAGGGGATGCAGCCCACGTTCAGGCACACCCCGCCCCAGTACTTGGACTCGACCACGGCCACGCTCTTGCCGAGCTGGGCGGCGCGGATGGCGGCCACGTACCCGCCGGGACCGGCACCGAGGACGACGACGTCGAAATGCGGCATACCGAGAGCCTAGGACCGCCGCCGAGGACCCCGCCGTCCGCACGGTGCGGCGTCCGTCACCGCGGGTCTGGACAGCCGGCCCGCCCGCTGGCCAGGCTCGCGGGGTGATCGAGGTGGAGGAGCTGCGCGCGCTGGGTCTGTTCGACGGGACCGACGACGCGCACCTGCGGGAGCTGGCCGTGCTGGGCGAGGAGGTGCGCTTCGCGCCGGGCGACGAGCCCTTCCTCGCGGGGCGGCCGGCCGAGTTCTGGTGGGTGCTGCTCGAGGGCGCGCTCGACCTGGTGCGCCGGGTGGGCCGGGAGGAGACGCTGCTCGGGACGATGGACGTGCCCGGCCGGTGGGCCGGCGGGTTCCGCGCGTGGGACGAGCACGGCGCGTACCTCGCGACGGCGCGCGCGACGACGGCCGGCCGGTTCTTCCGGGTGCCGGCCGCGGCGCTGCGCGGGTGGGCGACGGCGAGCTTCCCGCTCGGCGTCCACCTGATCGAGGGGGTCGTCCGGACCGCGCGCGGCTTCGAGGCCGCCGCCCGCCAGAAGGAGTCGCTGGTCGCGCTCGGCACGCTGGCCGCCGGGCTGGCGCACGAGATCAACAACCCGGCCGCGGCCGCGACCCGGGCGGTCGACGTCCTGGCCGAGAGCCAGGACGGGATGCTCGTCGCCCTCCGGCGGCTCGCCGCGGCCGGCACCACCCCGGAGCGGTTCGCGGCGCTCGACGCGCTCCGCCGGGGGCTGGCCCCGGGACCGGCCCCGGAGAGCGCCCTGCAGGTCGCCGACCGCGAGGAGGCCGTGGCCGACTGGCTGGAGGACCGCGGCGTCGAGCGGGGCTGGCAGCTGGCGACGCCGCTGGCCGCGGCCGGCGCCGACGTCGACTGGTGCGAGCAGGCCGCCGGCGTGCTCGGCGACCGGGCGCTGACCCCGGGCCTGGAGTGGGTGGCCAGCACGCTCACCGCGGCCGCCGTGCTGGGCGAGGTCAAGGAGGCCACGCACCGCATCTCCGGCCTGGTCGCGGCGGTGAAGTCCTACACCCAGATGGACCGGGCCTCGCTGCAGTGGACCGACGTCGCCGAGGGCCTGGAGAGCACCCTCGCCGTGCTCGCGCACCGGGTGCCGGCCGAGGTCGCCGTCGTCCGCGACTACGGCGCCGACGTGCCGCGCATCGAGGCGTCCGCCGCCGAGCTCAACCAGGTCTGGACCCACCTGGTCGACAACGCCCTCGACGCGATGGCCGGCCGCGGGACGCTGCGGATCTCCACCCGCACCGACGCGCGCGGCGACGTGCGGGTGGAGATCGGCGACACGGGGCCCGGCATGACCGACGACGTCCGCCGGCACGCCTTCGACCCCTTCTTCACGACGAAGCCGGTCGGCCAGGGCGTGGGGCTCGGCCTGGACGTCGCCCGCCGCATCGTCGAGCGCCACTCCGGCGAGATCGCCGTCGACGGGCGACCGGGCGAGACGGTGCTGGTGGTGCGCCTGCCCCGCGGCCGGACCACCTGACGTCAGGTGCCGTCGGGGCCCAGGTCGGGGGCGAACTGCGCGCGGGCCATCTCCGCCAGCATCCCGACCTCGTCGGCGGACGCGGTGCCCGAGGCACCGACGACCTCGACCCAGGCCTCGATCGCGGCCGCCGCGGATCGCTGCACCTCCGGCGTGCTCTCCCACGCCGCCGGGTCGTCGACGACCGCGCCCGCGAGGTGGCGGCCCAGCGCCAGGAAGCCGATCTCCCAGCCGGGCGCGACGAACAGCGCGCCGGCGCCGCTCTGCGCGATCGCGAGCGGGACGGTGTGCTCCAGCTCCAGCGCCGTGCGGTCGCCGTCCGCGCGCAGCCGGACGTCGACGACGCTGGTCGGGCCGCCCCAGGTGACGGTGAGCTGCCGCGGCGGCTCGCACCGGCGGATCTCCCCGCCCACGTTGCCCTCGACCTGGAACTCGCCGCCCTGCCGCAGCTGCCCGTCCACCGGGGCGAACCAGCGGCGGAGGCGCTCCGGGTCGGTGATCGCGTCCCACACGTCCTCGACGTCGGCGTGGTAGCTGCGGCTCAGGCGGACGGCGACCTGCTCGTCGTCCCCGCTCCCCCGCCGGGCCACCGCCCGGTGGGCCGCCGCGATCTCGTCCAGCAGTTCCCTCACGTGTCCTCCTCGGTGGTGGTGCGGTCGCGCCGGCGGCGCTTGCCGCGGGCGAGCTCGGTGGCCAGCGCGTCGAGGCGCTGGTCCCAGGTGCGGCGGAACCGGTCGAGCCACGCGTCCACCTCGCGCAGCGGCGCGGCGTCCACCGCGTACAGCCGCCGGGCGCCGTCGGCCCGGACCCGCGCGAAGCCGTGCTCGCGGAGCACCCGCAGGTGCTGCGACACCCCCGGCTGGGAGATGCCGAACTCGGCGCGCACCACCGCGGTGATCTCCCCCGCGGGCAGCTCGCCGTCGGCGAGCAGCTCGAGGATGCGCCGGCGGACCGGGTCGCCGAGGACGTCGAACGCGTGCACGGCGCGAAAACTACAGCGCCTACTTATATCAGCGCAAGCTTATGCGACGATGCGCGATGATCGGCCCGTGCCCGCCCCCTCGGAACCGCTCGCGAAGCTCGGCTTCCTCACCATCGGCCTGTTCGACGGCACCGACCCCCGCCCCGGGCACGAGACGACCCTGGCGGTGATCGAGCTCGGCGAGCGCCTCGGCTTCGACAGCGCCTGGGTGCGGCACCGGCACCTGCAGTACGGCATCTCCTCGCCGGTCGCCGTCCTCGCCGCGGCGACCCAGCGCACCCGGCGGATCGAGCTCGGCACCGCCGTCACGCCGCTCGCGTGGGAGAACCCCCTGCGGCTGGCCGAGGACCTCGCCACCGTCGACGTCCTCTCCGGCGGGCGGCTCAACCCGGGTGTCAGCATCGGGCCGCCGATGCGCTGGGACGACGTCAAGGACGCGCTCTACCCCGACACCGCCGACGTCGAGGACTTCAGCTACCAGCGGGTCGAGCGGCTGCTGCGCTTCGTCGCCGGCGAGAAGGCCAGCCCGTTCAGCGGCCGCGAGGGCGTGGTCGAGGAGTGGTCGGACCGGGTGCAGCCGCACTCCCCCGGCCTGCGCTCCCGCATGTGGTACGGCGGCGGCAGCCTGGCCTCGGCCCGCTGGGCCGGCGAGCACGCGATGAACTTCCTGACCAGCAGCGTGGTGAAGGCCGAGGAGTCCGAGGACTTCGCCGAGGTGCAGGCCTCCCACGTCCGGGCCTTCCGGGCCGCCCACCCCGACGGTGCCGCCGCCCGGGTCTCGCAGGGCCTGGTGGTCATCCCCACCGACGGCGCCACGGCCGAGCAGCGGGCGAGGTACGCCGCCTACGTCGAGGCGCGCACGCCGCGGACGGCGGCGCCGCAGGGGCCGGCCCGGATGCTGTTCGCCCGCGACCTGCTCGGCACCTCCGAGCAGATCGCCGAGGCGCTGTACGCCCATGCCGGCTTCCGGGAGGTCACCGAGGTGGCCTTCGCCCTGCCGTTCAGCTTCGCACCGGAGGACTACGTGCAGATCCTCACCGACATCGCCGAGCACCTCGGCCCGGCGCTCGGCTGGCGGCCCCTCGCCTAGCGGTGGACTGCCGCCCGCGGGGCCACCGCGTCGACCAGTCCACGCAGGTAGGGCCAGGTCTGCGGGTCCTGGAACCAGTCGCTGTGCAGGTGCGCGGGGGGCGGTGAGGGGTTGTCGTCGGTCCACAGCACCGGCGGGTCGACGACGGCGGAGTCGATCCCGGGACCTGCGCCGTCCGGGTCGTACGGGTCCCGCCGCACCCAGCCGCCGATGTAGTCGCTGAGCCGGACGAGGTTGTGCCAGCGGACGACGCCGTCGTCGGTCAGCGCGCCCTCCAGCCGTTGGATCTGCTCGGTGCCGAAGTAGGCGGGGAAGGTGCGACCGTAGAGCCGCCGCACGGGCGCGGCGAGGGTGAGGAGCGCGACGTGCCGCCGCACCTCGTGGGGCAGCTGCGCCACGACGGCCGCCGCGATGACGGTCCCCTGGCTGTACCCGACGACCACGACGGGTGAGTGCGGTTCCCGGGGCGCCCCGCCGACGGCCTCCGCCAGCTGCTGCGCCAGCGCCGGGTCGGTCGGGCCGTGCGCCGTGTCGCCCACGACCCGGCGGACGCGGGTGACGACCTCGGGCACCGAGCGCTCGGCGTAGCTCGGCGGGCCGAACGGGTGGCACGCCCGCGGCCAGAAGGTGACGACGTCCCAGAAGAAGCCGACGCGCTTGCGGGATCCGCTGCTGGTCAGCGCGGACCGGAGGAAGAGCAGGAAGAGGCCGGCGACGAAGACGGCCGCCCCGGTGCCGAGCGAGGCGAGCCCGGCCAGCAGGTTCCACGCGCTCCACGGCAGGAACTGGTACCCGACCAGCACGAGCGCGGTCGGGACGGCGACGCCGAAGAGCACCGGCGCGGCCCGGTCGGTCAGCATGGAGGTGGCCCAGAGGCCCGCCACCGCCCGCCGGGCGCGCCGCGTCCCCGGCGCTGCCGCGCCGCGGTCGGCGTAGACCGCGCCGACCGACGACGGTGCGGTGCCGGTCGCCAGCCGTCGGGCGGTCCGCCACCGGACCACCACCAGCGCGACGCCCGCCAGGAGGGTCGACACCAGGGCCACGGCGAACGCCAGCCCGCAGGCGAACACCGTCGCCGGCAGGGCCAGCCGGGCCGGCTCCCCGCCCCCGCCGGGGGCCGTCTGGGTGTACGTCGGCCGGGCGAGCAGGTTGGCGGCGGTCATGAGCAGGGCGGCGCTGAAGATGCCGGCGACCAGGGTCGCCGTCAGGGCGACGGCCACCGAGGTCAGCCCGCGGCCCATGACGTCGGTGCCTGCCCACGGCCGCTGCAGGCACACCACGAGCAGGAGGACGACGACGAGGCCCAGGCTGACGTCGAGGACCACGACCTGCAGCGCCCGGTCCCCCGGCAGGGCGGCGCCGTTCGGGTGCGGCCGCCACCACAGGCGCGCCAGCGCCGTGCCCCCGGCCAGCCCGAGCGCGGCCCAGGCGACCCCGGCCGTGACCGCGTCCCCGACGTCGCGCGGGTCGCCGGCCCGCTCGATCCGGTCGGCCCACGGCGTCACCAGGGCGACGACGGCGACCGCGGCCAGCGCGGCGCACAGCGTGAGCAGCACCCAGCGGACGGCCGGCGCGGACGACTCCGGCAGCAGCAGGACGGCCGCCACCACGGAGGATGCGACGGTCAGGTGGGCCCGGCGCTGGCGGACCAGCGGGCGCTCACCGCACCAGAACGTCGGGCGCGAGAGCGTGAGGCCCGGCAGCTCCTCCATGCCCGGCCCGGGTGCCCGGCGCTCGTAGGCCCCCTGGGTGCGCGTGCTCAGCCACCACAGGACGGCGACCACGAGCAGCACCACGGCGCCGGCGAGCGCCATGCGCACGCCGGGCCCCAGGCCGGCGAACCAGCCGAGCCACGACCACAGGGTGCCGACCGACGCCGCCTGCCACGCCACCAGGTCGACGAGCAGGTAGGCGGTGGTGGCCACGAAGGACGCGGTCAGGGTCAGCGCCAGCAGCCGCAGCACCGCGCGGGCACCCTGGCGCAGGACGGCCGCGCCGCGCTCGGGCAGCGCCCAGTGCGCGACGTTGACCAGGCCGAAGGGCAGCAGCAGCAGCCACAGCGCCGACCACGAGGCCTGGTAGTTCAGCCGTCCCCAGCAGTAGGCCTCGACCCGTGGCCGGCCGCGCGCCGTCCCGCCCGGGAACCACGCCCGGAAGAAGCCGGCACGGCCGTCCCCGGCGACCTGCAGGGTGGCCGGGGACTCCAGGTTGTCCGGGGCCGGCGCGCCGCCGACGCCGTGGATGCGCAGCTGCAGGACGTCGACCGGGTCGCCGTCGGCCAGCGCGGGCACCTCGCCGCGGGCCAGGGCCGTGGCCGGGCACGTGAGGTCCTCCCCGCTGAACGCCTGGCCGGCACCCGGTGCGAGCACCACCCCCGCCAGCCGGCCGCCGTCGACCGGCGCCGGGGCGCCGTCCGGCAGCGGGACCGGTCGGGGCAGCGAGGGCGGTGGCGGTGGCGGGACCACCGGCACCGGGTTCGCACCGGCGGGCGGCGAGGGTCGGTCGAGCTGCTCCATGGTCGCCCCTCCTGACGCCCCGTGCCGCTGGCGGAATGGTGGCGCAGCGCACGGCGCCGTGGCGGCTCACGGGACGCGGTGGTCCCGGAACCCCGGTCGCGCGAAGGTCGCCGCATGATCGACGGCGGGCTCAGCATCCAGGAGCGGCTCTACCCGACGCTGACCTGCTTCGGGTGCGGGCACGCCAACCCGGCGGGGCTCGAGCTGCGCAGCTACGCCGACGGTGACACCGTCACGGCGACGTTCGCGCCCCGGCCGGAGCACGGCAACGGCTTCGGCTTCGTCAACGGCGGGATCATCTGCACGGTCCTCGACTGCCACAGCGCAGCCGCGGTCTTCGCCGAGGCGCAGCGCCGCGGCTGGACGGGCGAGGACGGCCGCGTCCTCCCCTGGGTCACCGCCGGCCTCGAGGTGCGCTTCCTGCGGCCGACACCCCTCGACCAGGCGCTGCGCCTGACCGGCCGCGTCACCGCGGCCGCCGAGGCGGAGATGACCGTCGCCGTCGAGCTCGCCTGGGACGGCAAGCCCCGGGCCACGGGCAGCGCGGTCTGGAAGCGGTTCCGCGTCCGTCCGCCCGGAGCAGCGCACTGAAGTCGTCTCCGGCGGAGGCCCGGACCGGCCTCGCGCCGCCGCAGCGGCGCGAGGCCGTCGACTCAGACGGTGTACTCGATGTGCAGCACCGGGGCGCGGGCCGCGCCGCCGTCGTAGGACTCGGCCACGCGGGTGCCGGTGCCGGTGACGGTCAGCACCAGCGCGTTGCCGCTGGCCCAGCCGGCCCGCCCGACGATCTCCTGCACGACGGCCGCGAGGTCCGGCGTGCGCTGGGCCTCGGCACGGGCGGCGGCGGTCGGCCAGGACGCCGGGGTCCAGGTCACGGTGGCGGTCGTGTCGGCCCGGCCGGAGAGGTTCCGCGCGGTGGTGGTGAACGCCGCCGCGCTGTCGGCGGCCTCCCCGACCACGGTGAGGCCGCACGCGGCGGTGGAGACCTCGTCGACCTGGAACTGCACCCAGGCCCGGGTGATGGTCGCCCCGGCCGGCACCGCCACCGAGGTGAACCGCATCGCCGACACCTGCGCGTTGGCGCCGTCCTGACCGAGGTTGAGGTCACCGCTGGTGAGGTTGACCGCGCCGGTGGAGACGCGCTCCTCGGCGTCGTCGGCGCCCGCCCGCACGGGCACGTCCAGCGTCACCCCTTGCGGGGCCGTGTCGGTCACCGTGACCGTCACCTCGTCGGCGGCGGCGAGCGCCGAGTCGCTGCCGGTCAGCCGCAGCACGTAGGTCCCGGGCGCGTCGAAGGTGGCGGTCGTGTCCACCGCGGCCGCGTTCGCGAACGTCACGGTGCCCGGGCCGGAGACCTTCGTCCAGCTCGTGGTCACCGCGGCCGGCGGGTTCGGCAGCCCGTCGTCGGTGACCGTGCCGTCCAGCGACGCCGCGGCCGGCCGGACCACCGACCGGTCGGGCCCGGCGCTCACCGTCGGCGCGGCGTTGGCCGGACCGGTACCGCCGGTCGTGTACTCGACGTGCAGGACGGGCGCGAGGGCGGCGCCGGACTCGACCGCCTCAGCGGTGCGCCTGCCCGTACCGGTGAGGACGAGGGCCAGCGCGTTGCCGCTCGCCCACCCGGGTCTCGACACGACCTCCTGCACCACCGCCGCCAGGTTCGGCGTCCGCTGGTCCGGTCCCCGGGCGCCCACCGTCGACCAGGCTGCGGGCGCCCACGCCACCGTCGCGCTCGTCCGGGGCCGGGCCGAGACGTCCCGGGCGGCGGTGGTGAACCCCGGTGGGTTGTCGGCGGCCTGCGCCGCGACGGTGAGCGACGTCGCGGCGGTCGTCGCCTCGTCGACCTGGAACTGCACGTACGCGTTCGTGATCGTGGCGCCCGCGGGCACCGCCACCCCGGTGAACCGGAGCCCCACGGTCTGCGCCGTCCCACCGTCGGTGACCAGTTCCAGGTCGCTGCTGCCGAGGTCGACGGCCCCGGCGAGCGCCTCCTCCACGTCGTCCGCGCCGGCCCGGACCGGCACGTCGAGGCCGGCGGAGCCCGGTGGCCCGGTGCCCGGCGTCGTCACGGTCACCGGCGACGACCGCGGTGATTCGGCCCCCGTGCCGTCCACCGCGGACACCGTGTACGAGTAGGTCGTCCCGCCGCCGACCGTGGTGTCGGTGTAGGTGGTACCGGTGACCGGTGCGGGGGTGAGCGGGGTGGCCGAGCCGTTCCGGTAGACGCGGTAGCCGGTAGCGCCCGTGCTCGTGTTCCAGCTCAAGCCGACCTGTGAGGCGGTCGGCGTGCCCGAGACGGCCAGCCCGGTCGGCGTCGGCGGCCCCTGCGGTGCGGTCGAGTCGTGGCACTGCCCCGTCCCGGTGTCGACGAAGCTGCTGCCCTCGATCGGCACGAACTCCCAGTCGTAGCTGGAGCCGTGCAGCACGAGCTTGAGGACACCGAAGGTGTCGTTCTGCCGGGTCACCGTGTTGGGCCGCACCGATCCCAGGCTGCCGAAGTTGACCCCGCCGGTGCCGACGACGAACTGGCGGATGCCGCGCTGCGGGTCGGCTCCCCCGCTGGGGTTCTGCGGTGCGTAGTGCTCGTAGACGTGGCTGTGCCCGGCGAGCACCAGGTCCGCCCCGGCCGCGTAGAGGGCGTCCCAGAAGGGGCTGACGGAGCTGCTGGCGCTGCCGGCCGAGAAGCGTGGGTGGTGCCAGTAGGCGAGCGTGCACTTCCCCGCGTGGGCGGCGAGGTCCGCCCGCAGCCAGGTCTCCTGGGCCGAGCCGCGCGAGCAGGACACGACCGAGCAGTTGGAGTTCAGCGCGATCAGGTGCCAGGCACCGATGTCGAAGGAGTAGTACCCGCGGGAGGGCTCACCCGCGCGGCTGCCCCAGTACCCGAAGTACCCGGCCGCGCCGACGGTGTCGTACTCGTGGTTGCCGGGCACCGGGTAGCTGATCGACTTGACCCGGCCCCAGGTGGGGTCGTACGAGCCGGCGAACTCGGCGGCCGTGGCCCGGTCGTACTGCAGGTCTCCCATCGGCAGGACCGCGTCCAGGGGCTGCCGGGTCAGCAGGTCCGCGGTGTCGGCGTGCCGGCAGTCGTCGTCGTCGGGCTCGTCCCCGGGGGCGCAGGCGATGTCACCGGCCGCCATGATCACCGGATCCGTCACGGCCTCCGCGACGGACCCCGGGACGCCCGGGCCGGCGAGGACCACGGGCAGGCCCAGGGCGAGCAGCGATGCCCCCAGCACCACCGTGGCGATCCGGCGGACCGCGCGAGCGCGCCGGCCGGTCCCTCGCCCCGCATGGCCCGCACGAGTCCTCATGGCCGCCTCTCCCGCCCCCGTCCGCCGCGATCGGATCAATTCCGGAAATGTTGCGACCGCGCGAATTCCAGCACTGTTGAAACGGGCACAGTGTTGGGACCGGAACACCCCTTGTCAATGACGCTTTTGCAATTCTCTGCAACCATTCGGAAAGTGCCCGTCGAAGATTCTCGCCGGCTCCACCAGAATGCGCACCGGCAACCCGCGGATGCACGAGGTGGCGTACGCCGATCGACGTAGCCCGGCGTATTGCCCGAAAAGGTCTCCGCTGCGGCCGCCCACGACCTTTCCCGCACTCCACCGGTCGCCTAGGGTCGCCTCCTCCCGACCTCCTCCCGGCACGACAGGGGGCACCTGGTGATGGACCGACGACGCTTCCTGCTCCTGGCGGGGGCCGCGGTGGTGGCTCCCGCGGCGGCGTGCTCGGCGCCCGCGGTCAGCGCGACGCCGTCCCCGAGCCGCACCTCTTCCCCCGGCGGTTCCCCGACGCCCGCCCCCGCCGGGCCGCCCCCCGACTACACGCTGGGCGCCCCGACCTCCGAACTGCTCGCCCGCACGCCGCCGCGGCTGGTCACCGAGAGCGGCACCTTCACCGAGTCCTACGAGCAGCCGGCACCGGCCGACGACACCACGTGGGACATGCGGGGGGCGCGGTTCGTCGGGTACTTCGACGCCGACGCCCGGTACGAGACCGGCGAGTTCGCCGGCGGGTCCACCGCGGCGCAGAAGAACAACCGGCCGATCCAGATCGGCGAGGACACCCCCGTGACCGGCGCGGCGCTCATCGGCGGCGTGGTCGAGGGTGCCCAGCCGGAGACGCTGACCTGGGAGCGCATGAAGTACGGCCAGCACGTGCAGGACGACACCGACGCGTGGGTCGACGCGGGCCGGCCCGCCGACGTCGACCCGCACCGCAACCAGGTGGACAACCGCAACCAGGACGGCGACGCGCGGATGTGGATCCGGCCCGACGGCTGGGCGGTCTGGGACGGCGTCCGCGTCCGGAACACCCACGACGGGATCGGGGTGTACGGGGACTTCGCGCAGGGGTCGGGCACGTGCATCGTCCGCAACTGCTGGCTCAGCGACGTCCACGACGACGCCTTCGAGAACGACGACTGGCACGGGCTGCACGTCCTCGACACGCTCGTCGAGGGCACGTACACGTTCCTGTCCTGCCAGAACCACGGGCTCGACGGCGCCCGCCCCCGGCACGGCGTCACCGTCGAGCACAGCGTCGTCCGCCTGCGGCCGTTCCCGGGCGGGTACAAGACCCGGTCGACCGACGCCGTCCACGGCCAGATCTACAAGAGCCAGGAGAATGGCCCCGCCCTCGTGCTCCGGCACGTCGTCATCGCCGCGGAGCGCTTCCGGGACCCGGGCGACGGGCCGCGCCTGCCCGAGCGCACCGGCCAGGTGCAGGACCGCTACGAGGACGTCACCCTCGTCTGGCTGGGCCCGGGGGGTTACCCCGGCAACGTGCCCGCCGGCTGCCGGGTGACCACCGACCGGGCCGTCTACGACCGGGCCGTCGCGAGCTGGAAGTCCCGCCACGGTGTCGGTGCGGACGGCGGGGTCGACCCCGATCGCATGATCGCGCCCGAGCCGGTGTCCCGGTAGCCGCCCACCGCCCGACCGCCCGAGCCCCAGGAGGACCCGTGGTGCCGCTCGCCCCGTCCCCGTCCCCGTCCCCGTCCGTGGTCGGCGACGGCCATCCACCGCTCGCCCTGGTCGAGCACCTCTGCGCGCAGCTGCGCGCGGCGGGTGTGTCCTACTGCCACTGGAAGAGCAACGACGCGCTGCACCTGTCCGCGTCGGGCGAGAACGACCTCGACCTGCTCGTCGACCGCCGCCACCTGGCGGCCTTCCTCGAGGTCCTGGCGTCCTGCGGTTTCGTGCAGGCGCGGGCGCGGCGGCGGGCGCGGCAGATCGCCGGCGTCATGCACTACTACGGCCTGGACGCGGCCACGGGGGTCCTCGTGCACGTGGACGCCCAGGCCCAGCTGGTGCTCGGGGACGACACGACGAAGAACGTCCGCGTGCCGATCGAGCAGGCCTACCTCGCCTCGTGCCGCCAGGACGGCCTGTTCCCCGTCCCCGCGCCCGAGTTCGAGCTCGCCCTGCTGGTCCTGCGGCTCGCCCTCAAGCACAGCACGTGGGACGCGGCGGCCTTCGGGCTGGCGGGACTGCGCCCGGCCGAGCGCCGGGAGCTCGAGCACCTGACCGGCCAGGCCGATGCCGAGGAGCTGCGTCGGGTCGTGGAGACGCACCTCCCGACCATCGGCTGGCGGCCCTGGTCGGACCACCACCGCGCCCTGCGCGACGGCGCGGCACCGCTGCGCCGGCTGGCCACCGGCCGCCGGGTCGTCGCCGGGGCCGCCGACCTGGCGCGCCGCCGTCCGGCCGCCGACACGGCGCTGCGCTGCGCCCGGCGGGTGAGCTGGGGGTTCCGGCACTACGCGCTCGGGGAGCGGACCACCAAGCGCCCGGTCGCCGGCGGCCTCGTGATCGCCGTCGTCGGCGGGGACGGCGCCGGGAAGTCCACCCTCGTGACCGGCCTGGCGGACTGGTTGAACGGCCCCTTCGACACCCGGGTCCTGCACATGGGCAAGCCGCCCCGGGGCGTCGCCACGCTGCTGGTCAAGGGCGGCGTCCTGGCCGCCCGGCGGGCCGGGGTGGTGGGTGCCTGGCTGCCCAACTACCCCACCCCTGCCGAGCACCGGGACCGGTTCCCCGGCCACCCCTGGCTGCTGTGGCAGCTGGCCACCGCGCGGGACCGGCGGCGCCAGCACCGTCGCGCCCGCCGGCTCGCCGGCCGCGGGACGCTCGTCGTCTGCGACCGGTTCCCCCTCGACCAGGTGACGCTGATGGACGGCCCGCGGACCCGGTGGATCAGGGCGGACGGGACGTCGGCCCTCGCCCGGCGCCTCGTCGCGGCCGAGCAGCGCGCCTATGCCGCGATCGGTGCCCCCGACGTGCTGCTCGTGCTCCGCGTGGACCCCGACACGGCGGTGGCCCGCAAGCGCGGGGTGGACCCCGCCGACTTCGTGCGGCCGCGATCGGCCGAGGTGTTCTCCGCCGACTGGGGCACGAGCGGTGCCGTGGTGCTGGACGCCTCCGGTCCCACCGGGCGGGTGCTCGCCGAGGCGCGCGCGGCCGTCTGGGCGAACCTGTGACCACCCTCGCCCGCGGGGCGGTGCGCGCCGGTCGCGCGGTCACCGTCGAGCTGGCCGGCATCCCCGGGTCGGGCAAGAGCCGGCGCGCCCGGGCGCTGGCCGGGCTGCTCACCGACCGCGGGGTCGCGGTGCACCAGCCCCAGGTGCGGCTCGGCCCGGCCGTCCCGACCCTGCCCCGGCTCGCCCGGAAGGCCGGGGCGTGCGCGGCGGCCGCCCTGGCCGCGCCGGGGACGACGGCCGGCGTCGCGCGAGCCGTCGCCGCGTCCGGCCAGCCCGGTCCGGGTGACGTGGCCGCCCGCCTCGTCCAGTGGCTCGTGGCCGAGCGGACCACCGCCCGTGCCGCCCGCCGCGGCGGCGTCGGGCTGCTCGACGAGGGCGAGGTGCAGGCGCTGTGGTCGACAGGCCTGCGCGGGGACGTCGACCCGGTGCTCGCCGCGCTCGACGCCGCCGGGCACCGCGGGGCAGCGGACCTCCTGGTGGTGGTCGACGTCCCCGCGGAGGTCGCGCTGGCGCGCCTGACCGCCCGGCGGTCGCGGCACAGCCGGGTGCAGGCGCTCGGCGAGCGGGACGCCCTGGCCGAGCTGGGGCGGGGCGTCCGGCTGCTCGACCGGCTCACCGCCTGGTGGGCCCGGGGAACCCGGGACGTCCTGACGCTGGACGGCACGGTCGACGACGACCCCCGGCTGGCCGCGCTCGCGGACCGGCTCGCCGCCCGCTGAGCGGTCCCCCCGGGTGGTGCCGGGCCCGGCCGTGGGGGGTTCGGCCGGGCCCGGGGTCTCAGGCGGTGTACTCGACATGCAGCACCGGGGCGCGGGGGACGCCGCCGTCGAAGGACTCGGCCACGCGGGTGCCGGTGCCGGTGACGGTCAGCACCAGCGCGTTGCCGCTGGCCCAGCCGCCCTGCCCGACGATCTCCTGCACGATTGCCGTCAGGTCCGGCGTGCGCTGGGCGTCCCCGCGGGCGCCCGCCGTGGGCCAGGACGCCGGCGTCCACGTCACCGCGGCCGCCGTGCCGGTCCGGCCGGAGATGCTGCGCGCGGTGGTGGTGAACGCCGCCGCGTTGACGGCGGCCTCCCCCCGCACGGTCACGGTGCACGCCGCGGTGGAGACCTCGTCGACCTGGAACTGCACCCAGGCCGCGGTGACCGTCGCCCCGGCCGGGATGCTCACGCCGGTGAACCGCAGGGCGGACACCTGGTTGGCCGTGCCGTCCTGACCGAGGTTGAGGTCGCCGCTGGTAAGGCTGACCGCTCCGGTGGAGACGCGCTCCTCGGCGTCGTCCGCGCTCGCCCGCACCGGCACGTCCAGCACGGTCGGTGTCGCCGCGGGATCGGTCACGGTCACGGTCACGTCGTCGCTGCCTTCGAGGGCGCCGTCGTCGGCGGTGAGCCGCAGCACGTAGCTGCCTCCGGCGCTGAACGTCGCCGTCGTGTCCACCGCGTTCGCGTCCGCGAAGGTCACCGTGCCCGGACCGCTGGCCTTCTCCCACAGGGCGGTGGTGACGCCGCTGGGCTGCCCGTCGTCGGTGACGGTCCCGTCGAGCGTCGCGGCCGCGGGCATCGTCACCGCCAGGGCGGCGCCGGCGTCGACCACCGGCGCGGCGTTGCCCGGCCCGCCGGAGCCGTTCACGGTCACCGCGACGTCGTCGTTGGCCTGCAGCTGGCTGTCGCTGGCGGTCAGCCGGAGCACGTAGCTCCCCGCGGCGCTGAAGGTCGCCGTCGTGTCGACGCTGCTCGCGTCGGCGAAGATCACCGTGCCGGGGCCGGTCACCTTGGTCCAGCTCGCGGTCACGGCCCCGGGCGGGCTCGGCCGCCCGTCGTCGGTGACCGTGCCGTCGAGGGTGGCCGCCGCCGGCAGCGTGACCGTCTGGTCGGCCCCCGCGCTGACGGTGGGCTGGGTGTTCACCGGGCCGCTGCTGCCGTACTCGATGTGCAGCACCGGCGCGCCGGCGGCAGCGCCGTTGGCCGACTCGGCCAGCCGGGTCCCGGAGCCGGTGAGGACGAGGGCCAGGGCGTTGCCGCTGGCCCAGCCGGGCCGGGACACGATCTCCTGCACCACCGGCGCCAGGTTCGGCGTCCGCTGGTCCTGCCCGCGAGCGCCCACCGTCGGCCACGCGACCGGTGCCCAGCCCACGGCGGCCGTCGTGTCGGCCCGGCCGGAGACGTTCCTCGCAGCGGTGGTGAACGCGGCCGCGTCGTCCGCCGCCTCCCCGGTGACGGTCACGTTCGCCGCCGCGGTCGTCGCCTCGTCCACCTGGAACTGCACGTACGCGTTGGTGATGGTCGCCCCCTGCGGCACCGTCACCCCGGTGAACCGCAGCCCCACCGACTGCGGGGCCACGCCGTCGACGGCCAGGTCGAGGTCGGTGCTGGTGAGGTTGACCGCTCCGGTGGAGTTCCGCTCCTCCGCGTCGTCCGCGCCGGCCCGCACCGGCACGTCGAGGACGCCGGTGCTGCCGCCTCCTCCGGGGTTGGCGGTACCGACCACGACGGACACGTCGTCGCTGGCCTGCAGCAGGCTGTCGTTCGCGGTCAGGCGCAGCACGTAGCTGCCGCCCGCGCTGAAGGTCGCCGTGGTCGAGGGGGCGCCGGCGTTGCCGAAGGTCACGGTGCCCGGCCCGCTCACCTTCGACCAGGTGGCGGTCGTCGTCCCGGGCGGGTTCGGCAGCCCGTCGTCGGTGATCGAACCGGTGAGCGTCGCCGCGGCCGGCAGGGTGATCGTCTGGTCCGGGCCCGCGTTCACGGTCGGCGCCTGGTTGGTACCCGTGGGCACCGGGGGCAGGGCGACGGACATCTCGTAGAAGCGGCCGTCGTTCTCGTCGGGGTTCGAGTCGTTGTCGGTGCCGCGGTCGACGATGTAGAGGTTCTGGGCGCCGGAGCCGTTGCTGGCCGGGGCGAGGGTCATCCCCGCGGCCTTGCGCGGCGAGGCGGCCGCGATGCTGATCGTGTTGAGCAGCGCGCCCTGGCGGTTGAGCTCGTAGATCCGCCCGCTGGTGTCGTCCAGCACGAGGATGGTGTTGCGCCCCGGGTAGTACTCGATGCCCTCGGGGTCCCCCGCCCCGTACTGGCCGACGTCCATGACCACGACCGTGTCGTCGCCGGCCGGCGGGATCCCGTCGAAGCGGCCGTTGGTACCCGGGCCGTAGTCGAGGACGTCCTTGTTGACCCCGTCGACCACGAGCAGGTGGCCGTTGTTGGTGACGTCCATGTCGATGGTGACGTCCTCCGCGTCCCCGCCCTGCGGGCGCGTCGAGAAGGAGGTCACGGTGTCGTCCGGGGTGCCGTAGCGGCCGTCGGCGCCCGGGACCACCTGGAAGATCCGGTCGGCGTCGTCGTCGGAGACGTAGACGTAGCCGTTCGACGGGCGGTAGCCGATGCCGGTGGGCTCGTCCGACCACGGCAGGCTGGTCCCGCCGGGGAACGAGGACTGCTGCACGCCGGTCAGGCTCGAGACGAAGAGGTTGGTGCCCGCGTACAGCGGCATCTCGTCGACCTCACCGTCGGCGATGAGCAGCTGGTTGGTCGCGGGCAGGTACGTGATGCCCGACGGGTCGGGGCTGGGCCGGCCCCACGAGGACGTCGAGTGCTGGGCGACCAGGGTCGCGGTGAGGGCGGCGGGGGGGGCGGGGGCCCGGGGCCCGGCGCCCAACCCCCCCCCCCCCCCCAGCACCCCGCCCGCGCGCCGCACGTCGCAGCGCACACTCACACCCTCAA
>NZ_JBJGZV010000065.1:0-18587 GCF_054050715.1 Blastococcus sp. SYSU D00669 | reverse complement strand
CCCCCCCCCCCCGGCGTGTTATAAAGCGGTGCAAGGGGGGCGCGCCCCCGCCCCCCGGGGGGCCCCCCCCGGGACGGTGTGCACGACCGCGAGGTGATCAGACGGCCGCGCGCAGGACCTCCCGCACCGCCTCGTACTGCGGCTTGGGGTTGGAGTGCATGTCGAACAGGAGGCCGGCGCCCTGGCCGGTGAACCAGCCGGGGATCCAGGAGTTCGCGTCGGAGACGCCCCACACCGTGAACGAGTTGCAGGCCTCCACGGCGAGGCAGTCCTCGAGCGCCTGCGCCCACCACTCGACCTGCTGGGCCGCCTCGGCCGGGTCGGCCGGGGTGTTGGTGTAGGTGCCGTTCGGCTTCTGGGTCACGTAGGTGCGGATGTCCACCTCGGTGAGCGCCACCTCGAGGCCGAGGTCGGCGAAGCGCTGCAGGTTGTTCCGCAGGTCCGGGTAGCCGTACTGGGTGTCCAGGTGACCCTGGAACCCGACGCCGTGGATCGGCACGCCGTCGGCAAGCAGCTCCTGCATGAACGCGTACGCGGAGTTGCTCTTGGGGCCGGTGAACTCGAGGTTGTAGTCGTTGTAGAAGAGCAGCGCCTCCGGATCGGCCTCGTGCGCCCAGCGGAACACGTCGGCGACGTACTGCTCGCCGGGCAGACCGAGCTCCTCGTAGGCCTGGTACCAGATCGTCTCGCGGAAGCTGCCGGCTGCGTCGTCGTCGAAGATCTCGTTGACGACGTCCCACTGCTGGATGTCGCCGGCGAAGTGGGCGGCGACCGTCCGGACGTGGTTCTCGAGGATCGCGCGCAGCTCCTCGGCGCTGTAGTCGCCGGTCGTGAGCCAGGCCGGCAGCTGGTTGTGCCACACGAGCGTGTGCCCGCGCACGACCTGGCCGTTGGCCTCGGCGTTGGCGATGAGCGCGTCCGCCGCCGCCCAGTCGTACACGCCGGGCGCCGGGTTCAGGGCCTCCCACTTCATGACGTTCTCGGCCGTCACGCTGGAGTACTGGGTGTTGACGATGTTGCGGTACTTGCCGTTGTCCGCCAGCAGGTCCGTGTTGACGGCGACGCCGAACTCGATGCCGGCCTCCTCGGCGAGGCTCCGCAGGGTCTCCTGGCCGATGGCGGCCGAGTGCTGAGAAGCGTTGGGGGCGGCGGGCGGGGCGGGGGCAGCGAGGGCCGCGGTGGGGACGGCCATCAGGGTCACCAGCGACAGGGCGCCGGTCATCAGGGGGCGAGACGCGCGCAAAGAAGCTCCTCGGGATGGTGATTTCCGACCGCCCACGAACTTCCGGAAACTTCCGGTAGGCGGTGCAGCGAGGCTATGCAGTGACCTGCGCCACGGTCAAGTCCGCGCGGGTACGTCGGCCGGAGGTCGTGGTACGGCGCCGCACGCGGGCGGGCGGCATAGGCTCGGACGGCCCACGAGGAGGGAGCCCGGTGTCCGACACCCAGCAGCGCACGGTCACCATCGCCGCCATCGCCGCCGAGGCCGGCGTCTCCGTGCCGACCGTCAGCCGGGTGCTCAACGGGCGGGCCGACGTGGCCGCGCACACCCGGGAGCGGGTGGAGCAGTTGCTGCGGCAGCACGGCTACCAGCGCCGGGGCAGCCGGCCCCGGGCCCAGCTCCTCGACCTCGTGTTCAACGACCTGGACAGCCCCTGGGCGGTGGAGATCATCCGGGGTGTCGAGGAGGCGGCCCACGCGGAAGGTGTGGGCACGGTGGTCTCGGCGATCCACCGGCGCGCCAGCGACACCCGTGAGTGGCTGGACAACGTCTCGGCGCGGGCCAGCGACGGCGCGGTGCTGGTGACGACGGACCTCGATCCGGCGCTGCACGCGGAGCTGAAGAGCCTGCACGTGCCCGCCGTGGTGATCGACCCGGCCGGTGTGCCGAGCCTCGACGTGCCGACGATCGGCGTGACCAACTGGGCCGGTGGGGTGAGCGCGACCGAACACCTGACAGGGCTCGGCCACCGTCGGATCGGCTTCGTCGCGGGGCCCCCGACGCTGTGGTGCAGCAGGGCGCGTCTCGACGGGTACCGCGCCGGCCTGCAGGCGGCCGGGCTCCCCTTCGACCCGGACCTCGTGGCGGAGGGGGACTTCGGTTTCGAGTCCGGGTTCCGCGGGGCGACGGGGATGCTGGGGCTCGCCGAGCCCCCCACCGCGGTCTTCGCCGCCAACGACCACATGGCGCTGGGCGTGTACGAGGCCCTGCGGCGCACCGGGCGCCGGGTGCCCGAGGACGTCAGCGTCGTCGGCTTCGACGACCTCCCGGAGACCCGGTGGGCGTCACCGCCCATGACGACCGTCCGCCAGCCCCTGGCGGAGATGGGCGCGCTGGCCGCCCGCACGGTCCTGCGCCTGGTGCGCGGCGAGTCGGTGGTCGGCCCCCGTGTGGAGCTGGCCACCGAGCTGGTCGTCCGGGACAGCACCGCCGCTCCGCGCTGACCGCCTCGGCGGCCCACCGCACCGGGGAACCCGTCAGCTCGCACCGGTCACGGCGACGGGGCGTGCCGGGCGGCGGGCGCCTGGAGCCGGCTGCGCAGCCAGGCCAGTTGCTCGCGCTGCTGCAGGGCCTCTCCGCCCTCGTGGTCGTTGAAGGGGTAGATCCGGAGCTCCTTGGGCCCTCCGTACGCGTGGTACGCCGCGAACACGGTCGACGGCGGGCAGGTCGCATCCATGAGGGCGACGGAGAACAGCGCCGGGGCCGACGAGCTGCGGCTCAGGACCGCGCCGTCGAAGTAGCTCAGCGTCCGGAACACCTGGTCCACGCGGTCGCGGTGGGCCTTGAGATACCGCACGATCTCGCCGTACGGGTCACCCGGAGCGATGCGGGTGGCCCGCGGGAAGTCGCAGAGGAACGGCACGTCGGGCATGACCGCCCGCAGCCCGCGTGCGAGCGCCGAGACGGCCAGCGCGATGCCGCCGCCCTGACTGATGCCGGTCACCGCGATCCGGTCGCCGTCGACCTCCGGGTGGGCTCGGAGGACGTCCACGGCCCGCACGGCGTCGGTGTAGACGCGGCGGTAGTAGTAGTCCTGCGGGGACAGCACGCCGCGGGTCATGAATCCTGGCTGTGCGGCGGCGGACCCGACAGGGTCGCCGGTGTCCCCGACGGTCCAGCCGCTGCCCTGCCCGCGGGTGTCCACCACGAGGTGGGCGAACCCCCCCAACGCCCAGAAGACGTGCTCGTGCGGCAGCCCTCGCCCCCCGTTGTAGCCCTGGTACTGGACGACCGCGGGCAACCGGCCGTCCCCTCGCAGAGCCCGGGCAGGCAGGTGCAGCCAGGCGCGGACCTCGTGGCCACCGAAGCCGGCGAAGGACACGTCATGGCTCTCGACCGCCACCAGGCCCGAGTCGGCGGGTGCGCAGGACGCGTCGAGCGGCCACGTGCCCGCCTCCTCCAGGGTGGCCTCCCAGAACTCGCGGAGGTCTTCCGGCGCCGGGAGGTCGGGGGCGTAGCGCTGGAGCTCGTCGAGCGAGAGGTCGATCTGCGGCATCAGCCGTCGATCTCCGCAGCTCCGTCCGCCGTCCGGTGCTGGACGACGCTCTCGGGGTGCAGCACGCGCTCGAACCCGACCGTGCGACGGCTGCCCGTGAGCGTGAACCGCAGCACGTCCCGCACATCGGCGCTGGAGGCACCCACCCGCAGCTCCACCTCCCCCGGGTCGACGACCCGCGTGCCGTCCCGGCCGGTGAAGGAGGTGAGGTCGGCGTGCAGGGTGAACCGGACGGCGGCGGTGGACCGGGCGGCCAGGTCGACCCGCCGGGCGGCGACGAGCGCCTGCACCGGGCGGACCACCTCGGCGACGGGATCGTGCAGGTAGACCTGCACGACCTCGCTGACCTCCCGGTCGGTGTCGTTGCGGAGCTCGACCTCCAGCTCGGCGGTCCCGTCGGTGGCCCACTCGGCTCCGCTGAGCGCCCGCACCCCGGCCCAGGTCGCAGACCCGTATCCCAGGCCGTGCCCGAAGGGGAACAGCGGGGTCGGGTCCACGGTGCTCACGTCGGTGCGGCCGCCCAGGGGCGCAGCGAGATAGGTCCCCGGCTGGCTGCTCCCCGCGCGCGGGAAGCTCACCGGCAGCCGGCCCGAAGGGTTCACCCGCCCGCTCAGGACGTCCGCCAGCGCGGGAGCACCCTCCTCGCCGGGGAAGAACCCGCACACCACCGCGGCGAGCCGGTCGACCTGGCGCGACAGCTCGTAGGGGCGGCCGACGAGCAGGACGAGCACGACGGGCGTTCCCGTTGCGAGCAGGGCCTCGAGCAGCTCCTCCTGTCGGCCGGGGAGCCGCAGGTCCACGGCGTCGCAACCCTCGCCCGACGTGCCGTTGCCGAACAGCCCGGCCTGGTCGCCGAGGACGGCGACGCACACGTCGGCGTCGGCTGCGGCCCGCGCGGCGGCCTCGATGCCCTCGTCGTCGCCGCCGAGCACCGGGCACCCCTCGGCGAACACGACGCCGTACCCCGCCGGGTCCGACCTCAGCGCGTCGGTGAGGGTCGGGATGCGGACACCCACGGGCACGTCGGGGTGGTGGACGCCGACGTGCATCGGGAACGAGTAGCAGCCGAGCATCGCCTGCGCGGTGTCGGCACGTGGGCCCACGACCGCCAGGCGCAGCCCAGGCCGCAGCGGCAGGGTCCCGTCGTTGGAGAGCAGGACGACCGAGCGGCGGGCGAGCTCCCCGGCGACGGCCCGGGACTCCTCGGAGTCCAGGGTCACCGCGCCGTCGAGGACCGCCGGTGAGTCCGGCGACCAGTCGGGGTCCAGCAGGCCGAGGTCGCACTTCTGCAGCAGCACCCGGCGGAGCGCGCGGTCCACCAGTCCCTCGGCGAGAGCGCCGGTCCGCACCGCCTCCACCAGGGGCTCGCCGTAGCAGCTCACCGTCGGCAGCTCCACGTCGATACCCGCCTCCAGGGCACGGGCGGCCGCGTCCGCCGGCGAGGCGGCGACGCCGTGCAGCGTCTGGAGGAAGGCGATCGAGAAGTAGTCGGCGACGACGGTGCCGGTGAACCCGTAGGTCCCGCGCAGCAGTGACGTGAGGAGCGCCGGGTCGCCCGCCGACGGCACCCCGTCGATGTCGGTGTAGGCGTTCATCACCGATCGCGCGCCGGCCCGCAGCGCCATCTCGAACGGCGGGAGGAGCACGTCTGCGATCTCCCGGGGGGAGGCGGAGACCGGGGCGAGGTTGCGCCCCGCTCGAGAGGCGGAGTACCCGACGAAGTGCTTGAGGGTCGACACGACGCCGCTCGACTCCAGGCCGCGCACGTACGCGCTGCCGATCGTGCCGACCAGGTGCGGGTCCTCGCCCATGGTCTCCTCGACGCGTCCCCAGCGCAGGTCGCGGACGACGTCGAGGACCGGGGCGAGCCCCTGGTGGACACCGAGCCGGCGCATGCCCTCACCGATGAGCCGACCCATCCGCTCCACGAGGTCCGGGTCGAAGCCGGCCGCCCAGCACAGCGGTGAGGGGAAGACGGTCGCCGTCCACGCCGCGAGCCCCGTGAGGCACTCCTCGTGCACCAGCGCGGGGATCCCGAAGCGGCCGGCCGCCACGATGTGCCGCTGGCTCTCCGCCAGACCCTTGGCCCCGACGAGCGGGTCCACCGGCGCCGTCCCGAACGGCCGGGTCAGCTGCCCGAGCCCACTGCGGATCAGCTCGTCCCAGTCCACCGGCGCCGCGGCCATCTCGTGCTGGTGGGGGGCGACCTCGCCCTCGGTCGCATCGAAGCCCACCCAGACGCCGTACAGCTGGGCGATCTTCTCCTCCAGGGTCATGCGGCTGATGAGGTCCGCGACCCGGTCCTCGGTGGGGACCCGCGGATCGCGCCAGGGCGCTGGGTCGGTGTCGGCGTTGGTGACCATGCCCTCGGTAATCCGTCCTGTCTGTTGTCGTGGGTTCGATCGGCCGGGGGCCTGTCCTGCTCCGGTCCGGCGGTCAGGCGAGGGTGACCTCCTGCTGCGGCGCGTCATGCCGCAGCGTCCAGGTCCCGGAGTCCTCCCCCACCGACACCGCGTAGTCACCAGCCCATCCACGGACGGTGACCCGGCCTTCGCCGTCGGTCCGCAGACGGGTGGGTGACAGCCACCAGTCCCCCTTGATCAGGCTCCGGAGGGCGTCGTAGGCCGGCTTGGGAGTGCCGTCGGCGCGCACCAGTCCGGCAGGGGCGCCGAGCCAGGCCCCTCGGTCGGTGATCCCCCAGTAGGTCACTGCCTCGACCGCCGGGTGGGACAGCAGCGTCCGGTAGTGGCGGACGATGTCGTCGGCCTGCCGCTCCTCCCCCGCCGGCGTGGAGGGCCACTGCGGGACCTGGTGGTCGTTCAGGTCCACGATCTCCGGCGGCATCAGGTCCCCGGACACGAGGGTCGTCTCGGTCCAGTGCAGAGGGAGGCCGTAGCGGGAGAACCGCTCCAGGACCTCCAGCGTCCGCTCCTCGCCCCAGTAGCCCTGGTGCATGTGGCTCTGCAGGCCGATCGCGTCGATCCGCACCCCGGCCTCCAGGACGCCCTCGATGAGGCACTCGTACGCCGTCGACAGGTTGAAGTCGTTCAGGACCAGGGTCGTCGCCGGGTTCGCCGCGCGTGCTTCCTCGAAGGCCAGCCGGATCGTCGGGATGCGACCGATGCGGCGGCACAGGCGGGTGATCGCGTTCTGCCGGTCCTCGTTCGCGAAGACCGGCATGATCACGACCTCGTTGATCGCGTCCCAGGTGTCGACCAGCCCCGCGAAGGTCGTGACCTCCCGCCGGATCCTCGCCCGCACGATCCTCTCGGCGTCCTCGTCGGAGCACTCCCTCAACCAGTCCGGGGTGAGGGTGTGCCAGACCAGCGGGTGCCCCTTGAGCGCCACCCCCCGGTCGCGGAACCACCTGGCCGCGCTCTGCAGTCGGCGGGTGTCGGGCTGCCCCTCCACCGGTTCGAAGCCCGCCCAGTAGAACGGGAGGGTCGCGGTGTTGAAGAGGTCGAGCCACAGGTCCTCGAGCCGCTCGGCCGCCTCGGGGTCGGCCCCGCCGAAGACGTTCTCGCGGGCCCCGCCGTGCTCCCCGTTGGCCAGGCCGACGAAGTCGAAGCCGATGTTCCCGAAGGCGAAGTCGTGCCGGACCTGCTGGACCAGCACCTCCGTGTCACGACATGGCGATCCATCGGCGTGCCGCACCGTCAGCGCCACTTCCGCCCGGCGCACCGCGTCGACGTCGACTGGGGGGGTCATGGCTGGAAATCGTTATCGACAACGATTGACACCGCAAGTCCCGAGCTGACATCTTCGCCGGTGTGTTCCACGCCACGGCGGCGTGCGGCGAGACGAAGGGGTCAGAACATGCGGCGTTCGAGGCGAGCTGCGCTCGCGGTGCTGTGCAGCAGCGCCGTCCTGCTGGGTGCCACGGCATGCGGGGGTGACGGCGGCTCAGGAGATGACGCCAACACCATCACGTGGTGGCACAACTCGAACAACGAGCCCGGGAGGGGCTTCTACGAGCAGGTGGCCAGGGACTTCGAGGCGGCCAACCCCGGGGTGAACGTCGAGGTCACCGCGATGGCGCACGAGGACATGGTCGACAAGCTGGAGGCCGCCTTCCAGAGCGGCGACGTGCCGGACGTCTTCATGGAGCGCGGCGGCGGTGAGCTCGCCGACCGCGTGGAGGCCGGCGTGGTCCGCGATCTGTCGGAGGACGCCGCGGAGGAGATCGAGAGCCTCGGGGTCGACCTGTCCGGATGGCAGGTCGACGGCCAGACCTACGCGTTGCCGTTCTCCGTCGGCGTCGTCGGGTTCTGGTACAACGAGGACCTCTTCGCACAGGCGGGGATCCAGACGCCACCGACCACGATGGAGGAGCTGTACTCCGCCGTCGAGACGCTGAAGAGCGCCGGCATCGTGCCCATCTCGGTCGGCGCGGGCGACAAGTGGCCCGCCGCCCACTACTGGTACTACACGGCGCTGCGGTCCTGCTCCCAGGACGTCCTCGAGGACGCGGTGACCAGCCTCGACTTCTCCGACCCGTGCTTCGTGCAGGCCGGCGAGGAGGTCGAGAACCTGCTGGCCACCGAGCCCTTCAACCCCGGCTTCCTCACCACGCCGGCGCAGGAGGGGGCTGCATCCGCCTCCGGCCTGCTCGCGACGGGGCAGGTCGCGATGGAGCTGGCCGGTCACTGGGAGCCGGGTGTGATGCAGGGACTCACCGAGAACGGCGAGGGCCTTGGTGACAAGACCGGCTGGTTCCCGTTCCCGGCGGTCGAGGACGGCGCCGGCGACCCGACCGCCCAGCTCGGTGGTGGTGACGCCTGGGCCGTCTCGGAGGGCGCACCCGACGCGGCGGTCGACCTGGTCAAGTACCTGCTCTCCGACGAGGTGCAGCAGGGCTTCGCGGAGAACGACATGGGGCTCCCGACGAACACCACCGCCACTGGCTCCGTGTCCGACCCGGCGCTCGCCCAGCTGATCGAGGTCCGCGACGCAGCACCGTTCATCCAGCTCTACTTCGACACCGCGTTCGGGGCGTCGGTCGGCGGTGCGATGAACGACGAGGTCGCGCTGCTGTTCGCGGGCGAGGCGTCGCCGCAGGACGTCGTGGACGCCACCCAGCAGGCAGCCGATCAGGAGGGGTGACCCCGCGATGACCTCCCAGGGGACCGTGACAGCGGCGGACCCCGGTGCAGCGGTCACCCGGCGCGCATCCGCGCGCCGGGTGACCGGCCGCCCCGGTGGCGGGAAGGGCCGGCAGCGCCTCGAGATCCTCTTCTTCGTGGCGCCGGCCCTGGTGCTGATGGGGCTGTTCGTCGTCTACCCGGTGTTCTCGGCGGCCCGGATGTCGTTCTTCCGCTGGAAGGGCTTCGGCCCCATGGTCGACTTCGTCGGGCTGCAGAACTACATCAGCGTGCTGAGCGACGAGGTCTTCACCGACGCGGTCGGGCACAACTTCCTGATCGTCTTCGCGTCGATCCTCGTGCAGCTGCCACTGGGTCTGGCGCTCGCGCTGCTGCTCAACCGCCGCATCAGGGCGCGCGGGCTGCTGCGGACGATCATCTTCGTCCCGTACGTGCTGGCCGAGGTGATCGCCGGCGTCGTGTGGTTCCAGCTGCTGCAGCCGGGCACCGGTGTCATCGAGACCCTGCTGTCGTCGGTGGGTATCCCGACCCCCGAGCAGGGGTTCCTCGGCACACCCGACCTCGCACTGACGACCGTCTTCGTCGTGCTCACGTGGAAGTACCTCGGCTTGGCGGTGCTGCTCTTCCTCGCCGGTCTGCAGGGCGTTCCCGACGAGCTCCACGAGGCGGCGCAGCTCGACGGCGCCGGGTGGTGGCAGATCCAGCGCCGCATCTCGATCCCGCTGCTCGCGCCGACGATCCGGACCTGGTGCTTCCTGTCCATGATCGGTGCGCTGCAGCTCTTCGACATGGTGTGGATCCTCACCGGTGGGGGGCCGGCGAACGCGACGACCACGATGGCGACGTACCTGGTCAGCCAGGGCACGCAGCGCGCCAACTACGGGATCGCCGGCGCCGCGTCGGTCGTGCTGTTCCTGATCGGTTTCGTGATGGCAGTCGCCTACCAGTTCCTGGTGCTGCGCCGGGACACGAAGGGCGACGCATGATCCTCGAACCTGCACCCCGGAGGAGGACGCTGTGAGAGCGCGACGGTCGGCGGCGTACGGGCGGGGTGGCCCGTTCGTCTACCTGGTGGCCCTGGCGGTCGTGGCGGTCACGCTCGGCCCGGTGCTCTACGGCGCGCTCGGTGGCTTCCGCACCAACGAGCAGCTGGCGCGCGATCCCGCGGCGCTTCCCGACCCGTGGACGCTGCGCAACTACGCGGCCGTCTTCACGAACTCCGACTTCTGGGTCTACGCCTTCAACTCGACGGCGATCGCCCTCCTCACGACGGCGGTGGCCGTGCTCGCCGGGGTGATGGCCGCGTACCCGCTGGCGCGCTACCAGTTCAAGTTCCGCGAGCCGCTGTTCATGGTGTTCGTCCTGGGGCTGCTCTTCCCGGCAGCCGTGGCGATCATCCCGCTGTTCATCCTGGTGACGCGCGACCTGCAGCTCGGCAACACCTGGTGGGGCGTCGCGCTACCGCAGGCGGCGTTCGCGCTGCCGACCACGGTCGTGATCCTGCGGCCCTTCCTCATGGCGCTGCCCAAGGAGCTCGAGGAGGCGGCCCTGATCGACGGAGCCTCCCGGATCGGCATCTTCTGGAGGATCGCGGTCCCCCTGTCGATGCCTGGACTCGTCACCGTGGGCGTCCTCGCCTTCGTCGCATCCTGGAACGCCTACCTGCTCCCCCTGCTCCTGCTGCAGGGCGAGATGCGCACCCTGCCGCTGGGGGTGGCGGACTACTCGACCGAGCACTCGGCCGACACCGCCGGCGTGCTGGCCTTCACGACCATCGCCATGATCCCCGCGCTCCTGCTCTTCCTGGCGATGCAGCGGCGCATCGTCAACGGGCTCCAGGGGGCGGTCAAGGGCTGAGCCCGGCGCGCACCTCGAGCGGCCGTGGTGGGTCGGGGCTCCAGTTCCCGCCCGCCGTCGCCGATGTTCTCGACAGTGGAGCCGGCAGTCCGCAAAGGTCGTGGGTGGTGGTGCGGTCTGCCCTCTCCGCGATCGACGAGCACGCATGGCGGTCAGGCCTGGCAACCTGGCAGTCGGGGACCGACCGAGAAGAGGTTGATCATGGAACTCGACACATCCCTGGACGACGTCGTCGGCCCAGGCCTGTTCGTCGGCCCGGGTCACGGGACTTCCAGCAGCCGGGTCACGATGCAGCAGGTGGCGGCGGAAGCCGGCGTCTCGATCTCCACCGTGTCGAAGGTCATCAACGGGCGGTACGGCGTGTCCGCGGAGACCGTCGAGCACGTCACGCGGGTCATCAACCGGCTCGGCTACGAGGCGAGCCTCGTCGCGCGCAGCCTCCGGAACCGCCGCACCAACGTCGTGGGCGTGCTGGTCATGGACTTCGAGCCCTTCAGCACCGAGGTCCTGAAGGGCGTCGCCGACGCCGTCCACGGCTCCGGCTACGAGCTGATCGCCTACTCCGCCGGTGGTCACCCGGAGGAGCACGTGGGTTGGGAGCGGCGATCCCTGACCCGACTGATGGCCACCCTCGTCGACGGGGCCGTCCTCGTCACCCCGACCGTGACGGACGTGCATGCCGACGGACCGGTGGTGGCGGTCGATCCGCACACCGGTCCGTCCCGGCTGCCCTCCGTGGCTGCGGACAACCTGCAGGGCGCTCGGCTGGGCGTGGAGCACCTCCTCGGGTTGGGGCACACCCGGATCGGCATGATCACGGGGCGGTCGGACCTGCTGTCCGCGCAGCAGAGGGAGCAGGGCTACCGCGAGGCGCTCGACACCGCGGGACTGAGCGTGGACGAGTCGTTGGTGCGGTCCGGCGGCTTCGAACCGGAACGCGCCCGAGAGGCGGCTCGCGAACTGCTCTCGCTCTCCCAGCCGCCGACCGCCGTCTTCGCGGCGAACGATCTCTCGGCGCTGATGACGATGGAAGCCGCGGCGGAGCTCGGTATGGACGTGCCGCGTCAGCTCTCCGTGGTGGGTTTCGACAACATCCCGGAGTCCGCGCTCGCCGATCCCCCGCTCACCACGGTGCAGCAGCCGATCCGGAGGATGGGTCAGGAGGCTGCGCGCATGCTCCTGGCGCTCATCTCCGGCGAAGAGGTCGCCGATCTCCACCGCACCCTAGCCACCTCCCTCGTGCGCCGGGCGTCCACCGCCGCTCCGCAGCAGGTGTCCTGATCCAGCCGATCACGGGCCGGCGCCCCTGACGGCCGGGGGCGGCGGACCGCACCCGCACAGGCGGCCACCAACGAGAGCGGACCGGTGAACCGACTCGTGCGCCGCGGCCCCGGGTGCCTCCGAGGGGCGGCCTCGAGGACAGCAGAACGGAGTGCGCTGAGGCGGGGTTCCGCCGCGGAGGACCCCGCCTCAGCGCACTCCGTCGCCGCATGGGACGAGCCCCTGGAGCGTTGGACACCCCAGTCCCGTTCTGCGGCCGAGAACGGGACCTGAGCCCGCGCCGCCGGGGAACGCCCGGTGCCACCATGTCCGGGTGGCCGAGGCCACGGGGCGCCCGGCGCCCCGCCGACGAGTCCTCGCCGCGACGGCGGGGATCGTCGCGGTGGCCGTCGGTCAGGTCTGGCTCGGCGTCGCGCTGTTCGACGGCCCACCTCCGGTGCCGCTCCTCATGGGTTTCATCGGCGGGCTGGTGTTCGCCGCCGCCGGTGCCGTCGTCTGGTGGCTGCGGCCGGACAGCCGGACCGGGCCGTGGATGCTGGCCTTCGCGGTCCTGCAACTACTTCGGCAGGTCCAGATACCCGCTGACTCATCTGCTGCAGGGCTGGTTGCGCTGCTCCGCATACCGGTGATCTTCATCGGCCCGGTGCTGCTCACGCCCCTGCTGCTGGGTTTCCCGTCCGGCCGGCTGTCCGGCCGGAGGGAGCAGCTCTTGTTCCGTGGCGGGTTGGTGCTCGCTGTGCTCGGCACCGTCGTCGTCGCCTTGACCCAGACACCCGTGCCCTGGCTCTGCGGGAACGGCTGCCCACGCAGTCCGGTCTCGCTCGTCGACAGCATCCCGCTGTACCTGGGGGTGCACGCCACGCTGCGGCTCACGTTCACCGGCTTGGCGATGACCGTATTGGTGCTGCTGATCCGGCAGGCGCGCCGGTGGACCCGGCGGCAGCGGCGGAGCCGAAGCTTCATGCTGGTCGCCGGCTGCCTGGCGATCGTCGGCTACGTGGCCAATCAGGTGATGGTCGTGGCCGCCTATCCCCGATGGATCGGGATGGAGGTCATCTGGCCGGTCGAGCATGCCGCGCTGTGGTCGGTGGTGCTGGCGTTGCCTGTGGCGGTCGTGTTCGGGATCGTGCGGGAGCGGCTGGCGTTCAGCTCGGTCGGGGAACTGCTGGTGCTGCTCGAGCGGACGCCGGCCGAGCGCATCGAGCCGGCGCTGGCCCACGCGTTGCGCGATCCCGGGCTGCGCCTGGCTTTTCCGACCCCGCAGGGACTGGTCGACAGTGACGGAGCTCGGGTGGAGCCGCCGCCGGAGGGCGGGCAGACCCCGCTGGGCGATCCGCCGGTCGCTGTGGTGCTGCACGACCCCTCGGTGGCCGAGCACCGGCCGTTGCTGGCCGCGGTGGCGTCAGCAGCCCGACTGGCGCTCGAGAACGCGCGGCTGCAGGCGGACGTCGCTGCGCGGCGCGGAGAGGCAGAGGAGTCCGCGGCGGAGCTGCTGCGTGCCCGCGACGAGAGCCGCACCCTGGCCCGGCTCGTCCCCGGTGGCCTCGCCGAGCGGCTGCGCGCGGACCCGGACGCCCTGACCCAACCCGAGCGGCTCATCGTCACGGTGCTGATGTCGGACGTCCGCGGCTACAGCGCCATCGCTGAGACGACCCCGCCCGACGTGCTGGCCAGGCAGCTGGACGCGCACCGCAAGGCGATGAACGGCATCGTCCTCGCCGAGGGTGGAACCGTCCTGCAGTACGTCGGGGACGCGGTGATGGCGGTGTTCGGGGCACCGCTGCCGTTGGCGGCGCACGAGGAGCACGCGCTGCGCGCCGCCGCTGGGATGCACCGGGCGCAGCGGCGCCTCGACGCGGAATGGGCCGCTCGCGGCCTGCCTCCGTTCGGGCTGGGCATCGGCGTCTGCACCGGCGAGGTCGCCGCGGGTCTGCTCGGCAGCGCCGAGCGCGTCGAGTACACCGTCGTGGGCGACACCGTGAACCTGGCTGCCCGCCTCGTCGACCTCGCGCGACCCGCCGGCGTCACCGTCGCAGCCGCCAGCACGGTTGCGGCAGCCGGGGGCGGTTGGCCGGTCGAGGCGCTGCCGCCCACCGGGGTCAAGGGCCGCATGGCGCCGGTGGCCGCCTACCGGGTGCTCGAGCCGGTCGGGAGCGCGACGTCCGGCTGAGCCGCACGGCCGGACACCCACGAGAACCGGTTCGCGATCTGGCTGGTCGACGCACACGACGCCGAGCACGTGCGCGGCCGGCGCAGGAGGGACCGGCCGGATGCCGGCGCTGCCCCGGAGGCGGCCGACCGCCTGGGCCCCGTTCTCCTCCTCGACCCCGCGTCCCCTGCGACCAGAGACGACCCAGGCCGCCCTCCCGAGGGAGAACGGCCTGGTCATCGGGGTGGAGCTGAGGGGACTCGAAACGCCTGACCCCCACGCTGCCAGGCCGTCATGATCGCGTTCAGAGAGGTTCATCGTCTTTCCGTAAGCCGCGTGAGCAGCGGAGAGATACGGCCGCGCACGGCTATGAATGCCCGCGAACACGGGCCAACTGCAACCACAACTGCAACCACCCGATGCATCCCATCGGGCCTCGGTCCTCTGGTCCGGGGCACACCGTTGTCCGCACTCCAGCGACCCGTGGAGGCCGTGGAGTGCGGACATGGGGGGCGCCAGGCGGTCAGGCGTCCCGGCGGCGGAGCACCACCGCCCCGACGACGAGCGGAACGACCGCGTAGGCGGCGATGACCAGCAATCCGGTGACCGCGCTGAGCTCCTCGCCCGCCGAGGACAGCGAGTCCTCGCCGCCGCCGAGGAACGCTCCCGATGCCGGCAGCGGCAGGTAGTCCACGATCGTCTGCACCCAGTTCAGGCTGATGAAGCTGAGCACGCCGGGCAGGAGCAGGAGCACGGTCAGCGCCACGGTGATGGCGGCGGCGCTGGAGCGCAGCAGCGTGCCCACACCGAGCGCGAACAGACCGGCGGCGACCAGGAAGTACACGGTGCCGCCGAACACCTGCCAGGTCCGTGCCTGGTCGAGGGCGGGAACGAGGTCGAGGTCGGCCAGCAGCGGCATCGTCACGACGTAGGCCAAGGCGATGCTCACCGTGGCGACCACCACTGTCAGGACGGCCAGCACGATCGCCTTCGCGGCGAGCACCGGCACGCGGGTCGGCACCGCGGCCAGCGTCGAGCGGATCATGCCGGTGGAGTACTCCCCGGTGATCAGCAGCGCGCCGAGCACGGCGGTGGTCAGCATGCCCATCTGGAAGCCGCCGGAGACCACCTCGGCGCCGGTGGCGGTCGCGGGTCCGGACGCCGTGGGCGGGTCGGCGGCCACGGCGTCGAGAGAGAAGGCCACGGCGAGGGAGATGCCGGTGATCAGGACGATGGTGGCGGCCAGCACCCACCAGGTGGAGCGCAACGACAGCAGCTTGATCCACTCTCCCCGCAGGGTTCCGGCGAAGGTGGCATGGGCCGGTACGGCGGCCTGGAAGGCAGGCCCACGCTCGGTGGCCGGTGCGGCGACGGTGGTGCTCATCGGTTCGTCCCCTTCGAGGCGGTGATGGACGGGGGCGCAGTGGTACCGGTGTCGGTGGAGCGGTACTCGACGGCGTCCTGGGTGAGGCTCATGTAGGCCTCCTCGAGGCTGGCGCTGCGCGGGCAGAGCTCGTGCAGGGCGATACCGTGGGCGCAGGCGAGGTCGCCGACGCGGGCGGCGTCGATGCCGCCGAGTTCGAGGACCCCCGCCTCCGGGTTGCTGACGACGGCGCCGTCGGCCGCCACGAGCGCGGCGAGCTCGGTCGCGTGCGGCGAGCGGACCCGCACCGCCGCCCCGGACACCGAGTCGATCACCTGCTGCACCGGGCCGGCGGCCAGGATGCGGCCGCGGCCGATGACCAGCAGCTGGTCGGCGGTCTGCGCCATCTCGCTCATCAGGTGCGAGGAGAGGAACACCGTGCGGCCCTCCTCCGCGAGGGATCGCACCAGCCGGCGCACCCACTGCACGCCTTCGGGATCCAGGCCGTTGACCGGCTCGTCCAGGATCAGCGTCCGCGGGTCGCCGAGCATCGCCGCGGCGATGCCCAGGCGCTGGCCCATGCCGAGGGAAAACCCGCCGACCCGCTTGCCCGCGACCGTGGCCAGGCCGGTCATCTCGATCACCTCGGTCACCCGGGAGGCCGGGATGTGGTGCGTGGCGGCCATGGTGCGCAGGTGGGAGCGGGCGCTGCGGCCGGGGTGCACGGCCTTGGCGTCCAGCAGCGCCCCGGCCTCGGACAGCGGGGAGCGGTGGGCGGCGTAGGGCTTGCCGTTGACCGTCACCGTGCCGGACGTCGGCCGGTCCAGGCCCATGACCATCCGCATGGTGGTGGACTTGCCGGCACCGTTCGGCCCGAGGAACCCGGTGACCGATCCGGGAGCGATGGTGAAGCTGATGCCGTCGACGGCGGTCTTGTCGCCGTAGCGCTTGGTCAGCTCGTGCGCCTCGATCATGACGATGCCTCCTCGGTCTCCTGGGCGGTGGACGACGGCGCCGGCTCTTCGCCGGGAAGGCGAAGGACGACGTTGCCGCGCTTGCGGCCGGTGTCGACGTAGCGGTGCGCCTCGGCGATGGCGGCGAGGTCGTAGGTCCGATCACGAACGGGCCGGTAGGCGCCGGCCTCGGCGAGGCCGACGAGGAACGCCAGGTCCACGGCGGTGGGCCTGCCGACGTCGGCGGTCACGAGGTGGCCGGTCCGCCGGCTGCGCAGCGGTGCCCGCAGCAGCCCGGGCAGGTCGGTGATCACCAGCAGCAGCGCACCGCCCGGCTTCAGCAGGTGCCGCACCCGCTCGAACGGGGCGTTGCCGACGCAGTCGACGATCACGTCGTAGTGGGCCGGCCCGGCGGTGAAGTCCTCAGCGGTGTAGTCGATGACCCGCTCGGCGCCCAGCGACGTGACCAGCTCCCGGTTCGCGCCGCTGCAGACTCCGGTCACGTGCGCGCCGGCGTGCGCGGCCAACTGCACCGCCGCGGTGCCCACCGCGCCCGACGCCCCGTTGACCAGGACGGCCGCGCCCGGCGCCAGGTGGGCCTGCTGGAGGAAGCACCGGGCGGTGAGACCGCCGAAGACCAGCGTGACGGCGTCCTCGAAGATCATGTTCCGCGGCTTGCGGGCGATCGCGGCGGTCTGCGGCACCCGGGCGTACTCGGCATGCCCGCCGAACTGCCCGCCCGTCATCGCGATCACCTCGTCGCCGGTGCCGAACGTGGTGACGTTCGCGCCGACGTCCGCGACGACGCCGGCGACGTCGAAGCCGAGCACCGGGTGCTTCGGCCGGAACAGGCCGATCCCTGCGGCGGCCAGCAGGCCGAGCCCGCGGGGCACCTCGCGGCTGCGGGCGCGGTGGTCGGCGACGCTGACGGTGCTGGCGTGCACCCGGACGAGGACGTCGTCGGGGCCGACCGTGGGCCGCGGCACATCCGCGACGTGGACGGTGTCCGGCCCGCCGAATCGGCGGTAGACCGCGGCCCTCATCGGACGGCCTGCGCAGGCGGCAGGGCGGCGACGGCGGAGGGCCGGAAGCCGCGGACGACCAGGTAGATGCCCAGCGACAGCTCCCAGAAGAAGATCGGTGCCAGGGCGATAACCGACCACAGGGTGGCGTCGTCGTTGACGCCGTAGACCGTCGCGATCTTGGCCGTGAGGAGCAGGGGAGCTCCGATGAGGCCCATCAGCGGGATCACCCGTGGCACGAGTCCGGACCGGTACATCAGGCTGCCCAGCAGCAACGCGTTGACGGCCGCCATGAAGCCCGGACCGATTTGGAACGTGAAGTCGCGGACCGCGACGAGTGCTGCGGCGGTGGTGGTCAGAGACTCCGTGTCGGCGCTGGGCGCTCCGGCGAAGTCCTGTCGCAGCGTCACGACCGCAAGGACGCTGACGACACCGATGATGATGATCGCGCCTTCGAGCAGGCGGGAGGTGACGAAGCCGAGCGCCAGAGTCCTGTTCTGCCGCCTCACCACCGGGAACAACACGACCGCGGCGCCGACGCCGGCGATGGCGGTGACCACCTCGAGCAGGCCGCCGGTGATGACGCGCGCGTCGGACCCTGCGCCCAAGACGTAGTCCGGGTTGTCGAGGACGGGGGCAAGGAAGTAGAAGGCGGCCGGGATCGAGGCGGCGAAGGTGATGACGTACAGCAGGCCGCCGAGGAATGCGGTCTGGCGCATCGGGTCCGTCGCGGGTCGGGTCGTCGCGGCGGGAGGTGCGCTGATGCTCATGGCGGGATCCCTTCGGGTGTGGTGGCGGGTCAGGTGGTGGCGGTGCGCGGGTGCTCCGCCTCGAGCGGGGTGACCGAGAGCAGCGGCACCCCGAGGTCGCGCACCTTCTGCAGCAGGCCGTGCAGGGCGGCCTGATCGGTCACCGGGCCGCGCAGGGCGGTGGTGCCGTCGTCGGCGGTGGTGAGGGTCATCCCGTCGAACCAGGCGGCCCACCGCGGGTCGAGGCGGCCGGCCAGCCGGATCTCGTAGCGCGGCGGGTCGTCCGCCGGGCGGGTCGGGTGTGCGGTCATCGCGTGCTGCTCGCTCTCTCGTCGATGCGCGAAAGCTAGGAGCCGGCGTGGGGAGCAGGGATCACCACTTGATGTGAGCGAGGTGGTGAATCCGTCACGGGCGAACGTGGTTGGTCGGACTCCCGTCTGGGCTACCGTGCGCGGACCGCAGCAGCACGGGGACACCACCGACTAGCTGTACTGCTCGGAGACGTTGGTGCACCGGCTGATGGGCGGGAGGTTGCCCAGGGCGGTGTGGGGCCGGTGGTGGTTGTAGTGGTGCAGCCAGCCTGACAGGGCCGCTCGCCGGTTGGTCTCGGTCGT
>NZ_JBJGZV010000064.1:0-19841 GCF_054050715.1 Blastococcus sp. SYSU D00669 | reverse complement strand
CGTGATGGTGGTCGGGGACGACCGGGCGGCGATGGACCTGGTGCAGGCGCTGGCCGGGCGGCTGCCGGGGATGCGCGGGATCTACGCCGGGCGGCTGCGCAACGCCCGCCAGGTCGAGGCGCTGACGATCAACCTGGTGTCGGTCAACCGCCGCTACAAGGCCCACGCCGGGATCCGCATCACCGACGTCTGAGAAAGGACCCCCGTGCCCCCCGCCCCTCGCACGCTCGCGGCGGGACCCTGCACGGGGGCCGCTCCCGGACGCGTCGTGTCGCTCGTGCCGTCGCTGACGGAGGCGATCGCGGCGACCGACCGCGGGCTGCTGGTCGGCGCCACCGACTGGTGCAGCCACCCGGCCGACCTCGACGTCCCGCGGGTCGGCGGCACCAAGTGGCCCGACATCGCGCGCGTGCTCGCGCTCGAGCCCGACCTGGTCGTCGCCAACGCCGAGGAGAACCGCGACGAGGACGTCGCCGCGATCCGGGCGGCGGGCATCGAGGTGGCGGTGACCGCGCCCGCCACCGTCGACCAGGCGCTGGACACCCTCGGCCGGCTCTGCGCACTGCTGGGGACCCCCGACCCGGCGTGGCTGGCCGCTGCCCGCGCCGCGTGGGCCGACCCGCCGAGCGTCGGGCCGGTGCGCGCCGTCGTCCCGATCTGGCGGCGGCCCTGGATGGTGCTCGGCCGCGACACCTTCGCCGGCGACGTCCTCACCCGGCTCGGCGTCGTGAACGTCTTCGCGCACCACGCCGACCGGTACCCGAAGCTGACCCCGGCGGAGGTGGCAGCGGTCGACGCCGACCTCGTCGTCCTGCCCGACGAGCCGTACGCCTTCACGCCCGGGGACGGACCCGAGGCCTGGCCACGGGCGCGGCCGGCGTTCGTCAGCGGCCGGCACCTCACCTGGTACGGGCCCTCGCTGGCCGAGGCGCCCGCGGTGCTCGCCCGGCAGCTGCGCGCAGGGGCAGACTGACCTCGTGCTCCTGGCCGGCGTCGTCGCGGTGGTCCACGGGGCCGCCGTGCTCTTCATGCTCACCGGGTCGCTGCTGGCGCTGCGGTGGCCGCGGCTGCTGCTGGCGCACGCGCCGGTCGCGGTGGCGATCCTCGCGGTCAACCTGGCCGGGGCGCCGTGCCCGCTGACCGTCTGGGAGGACGACCTGCGCGCCTCGGCCGGTGCGCCACCGCTGGAGGGCGGCTTCCTCGGTCACCACGTCTTCGCCCCGGTCGGGCTGGACGTGAACAGCACGGCCGTGCAGGCCGGCCTGTACGTGCTGGCGTTCGGGCTCAACGCCGTCGGCTACGGCCTGGCGCTCAGCCGCGCACGCGCGCGGCGGCGGCCTCCAGCACCGGCACCAGCTCCGCCGGGTGCGGCATAGCGGCGATCTCCGCGGCCACCTCGCCGGCGTTCGCGGCCAGCGCGTCGTCGTCGACCAGGCGCCGCAGCAGGGCGGGGGAGAGGTCGCGCAGGTCGGCGGCCAGGCCGGCACCGCGGGCCGCGACCAGGTCGGCGTTGACCCGCCGGTCGCCGGCGCCGCGGACGACCAGCTGCGGCACCCCGGCGGCCAGGGCGGTCAGCACCGTGCCCGCGCCGCCGTGGTGCACGATCCCGGCCGCGGCCGGCAGCACGGCGGGGAAGGGCAGCCAGCCCGTCGTCCGCACGTTGGGCGCCAGCGTCTTCCGGGCGACCCAGCGGTCCGGCCGGACCAGGACGACGTCGAGATTGGTCCCGGCGGCGGCGTCGGCGACCGTGGTCATCAGCCGGTCGCGGCGCGGGTCGGCCACCGTGCTGCGGCTGACCAGCACCCGCGGCCGGTCGCCGGCGTGCGCGAACTCGTCGGCGAAGGGGCGGTCGGGCGTCGCCGCGACGAACCGCATCGGCCGGCCGCGGCGCTGCCCGACCAGGCTGGGCGGCGCGGTGACCAGCACCTCGGCCGGCGCCGGGAAGTCCCGGGCGCCCCGCCGCGGGGCGTAGTCGGCCAGGACCGCGGCGGAGAGCTCCTCGGCGTCGAACAGGTTGCCCTCGACCAGCACGGCGGGCACCCGCTGCCGGGCCGCGGCCTCGGCGCCGGCGGGGGCCAGCGGTTCGTGGACGACGAGGTCGGGCGCGAACCGGCGGGCGGCCCCGGCGACGCCGTCGGCCATGCGCTCGCCGACCGCGCCGAAAAGCAGCCGCACCGCCCGGGTGCCGGCCCGGCCGGCCATCTCCTCGCGCATCAGCCGCGGGTGCCGGGACAGCGCGCGCAGGAACAGCGGCCCGATCCGCAGGCCGGGCGCGACGTCCTCGGTGGCCAGCCCCGCCGGGCAGGCCGCCAGGCCGTCGGCGGCGGTCGCGAGCAGCACGTCGTGCCCGGCGTCGCGCAGGGCGGTGGCGAGCGGGGTCAGCGGCAGCACGTGCCCGGGCAGCGGCGAGGCGACGACGAGGACCCGCACCGGGTCAGTCCGCGGTCGGGACGACGCGGCGGCCCAGCCGCCGGAGCAGGCCGGCGAAGTCGTCGTTGCGCCACCACTCGACGATCCGGCCGTCCTCGACGCGGTAGACGTCGGTGCCGCCCCAGCGCAGCTGCTCACCGGAGGGCTCGACCCCGCCGAGCGAGCCCTGCGCCGTCCCGGTCGCCGTCCACCGGGCCGCGACGTAGGGCCCCTCGGCGATGAGCAGCTCGTGGATGACGTGCAGGTCGGGGAAGAGCACGCGGAAGCGCCGGTAGGCCTGGCGCAGCTCGTCGATCCCCTCGGTCGCCGCCGCCTCGCCCGGTGTACCGGGGTGCATGGTCACCGACTCGTGCACGAACCGGTCCAGCAGCTCGGCCCGGTGCGTGTTCACGCACTCCTCGACGAACCGGCGGACGACGTCCTTGGGATCCATCGGTCCTCCCGGGGAGGGCTACTCGAAGGAGTGCTCCGGTGCCGGGAAGGTACCGCTGCGGACGTCGTCGGCGTACTCCTTCGCCGCGCGCAGCAGCTCGCCGCGCAGGTCGGCGTACTTCTTCACGAACCGCGGCACGCGGCCGCCGGTGAGGCCGGCCATGTCGGGCCAGACCAGCACCTGCGCGTCGCAGTCGACGCCGGCGCCGATGCCGATGGTCGGGATGGCCAGCTCCTTGGTCACCTGGGCGGCCAGGGCCGCGGGCACCATCTCCAGGACGACGGCGAACGCGCCGGCCTCCTGCACCGCGGCGGCGTCGGCGAGCAGCTGGTCGGCGCCCGCTCCGCGGCCCTGCACGCGGAAGCCGCCGAGGGCGTGCTCGCTCTGCGGCGTGAAGCCGATGTGCGCCATCACCGGGATGCCGTTCTCGGTGAGCAGCTTGATCTGCGGGGCCACCCGCAGCCCGCCCTCCAGCTTGACCGCCTGCGCGCCGCCCTCCTTCATCAGCCGCAGGGCGTTGCCCAGCGCCTCCTGCGGCCCGGCCTCGTAGCTGCCGAAGGGCATGTCGGCGACGACCAGGGTGCGCCTGGTCGAGCGGGTCACGGCCTTGGTCATCAGCAGGATGTCGTCGAGGGTGACCGGCACGGTGCTCGAGTAGCCGAGGACGACGTTGCCGGCCGAGTCGCCGACCAGCAGGACCGGGATGCCGGCCTCCTCGAACACCGCGGCGCTGTTGGTGTCGTAGGCGGTGAGCATCGCCCACTTCTCGCCGCGCTCCTTGGCCTGCTGCAGGTGGTGGACGCGCACCCGGGCGGACGACTGCCCGCCGTAGAGGACCGATTCGCTCATGACTGTGCAGCCGCTCCTTCGCGGACGCTGGGCAGGCTCTCCCGCCAGCGGTTGGTGATCGGCAGACGCCGATCCCGGCCGAACGCCTTCAGCGAGATCTTCGTTCCCGGTGCCGACTGGCGGCGCTTGAACTCGGCGATGTCCACCAACCGGAGGACCTTCGCCACCACCTCGGGGTCGTGCCCGCGCTCGAGCAGCTGCGCCATGCCGAGGTCGCGGTCGACGTAGTCGGCGATCACCGCGTCCAGCTGGTCGTAGGAGGGCAGCGAGTCGGAGTCCTTCTGGCCGGGCGCCAGCTCCGCCGACGGCGGCTTGTCGATCGAGTTCTTCGGGATGGGCTCGGTCTCGCCGCGGTCGCGGGCGTGGGCGTTGCGCCAGCGGGCCAGCTCCCACACCAGGGTCTTGGGCACGTCCTTGATCGGCGCGAACCCGCCGGCCGCGTCGCCGTAGAGCGTCGAGTACCCGACGGCGACCTCGCTCTTGTTGCTCGTGGCCAGCAGCAGGTGGCCGTGCTGGTTGGACAGCCCCATGAGCAGCGTGCCGCGCACGCGGGCCTGCAGGTTCTCCGCCGCCACCCCGGTCAGGTCCACGCTGCCGTGGAAGGCGTCGACCATCGGCGCGATCGGCACCACCGAGTAGTGCAGGCCCAGCCGCTCCGCCGAGTCCTCGGCGTCGGACAGCGAGTGCTCGCTGGACCACTTCGACGGCAGGCCGACGCCGAAGACCCGGTCGGGACCCAGGGCGTCCACGGCGAGCGCGGCGACCAGCGCCGAGTCGATCCCGCCGGACAGCCCGAGGATCACCGACGGCAGGCCGTTCTTGTCGATGAAGTCCTTCAGGCCCAGCACCAGCGCCCGCCAGACCTCCTCGCAGTCCGACAGCGGCTTCGCCACCGAGCAGGGTCGCGCCTCGAACGGCTCGACCGGCTGCTCGGAGACGACGTGCCGGTGCACCGTCATCGGGCCGATCCGGCCGTCCCGCCGCTCGCCGACCGCCGCCCGGTCGAGGGTGAGGTCGGCGGTCATGAGGTGCTCGACGAACTGCGGCGCCCGGGCCAGCAGCTCGCCGTCGGCCAGCACGACCATCGAGTCGCCGTCGAAGACCAGCTCGTCCTGGCCGCCCACCTGGTTGCAGTAGACGACCGGCGCGCGCGCCTCGGCGGCCCGGCGGCGCACCAGCGGTAGCCGGGCGTCGTCCTTGGCCCGCTCGTAGGGCGAGGCGTTGGGGGAGACGACGAGGTCGACCCCGGCCTGCCCGGCGACGCCGGCCGGCCCGCCCTCGACCCAGAGGTCCTCGCAGATCACCAGGGCGACGTCGACCCCGTGCAGCCGGACGACGTGCAGCTCGTTGCCCGGCACGAAGTAGCGGTCCTCGTCGAAGACGCCGTAGTTGGGCAGGTGCCGCTTGTAGTAGCGGGCGACGACCTCACCGCCGTGCAGCAGCGCGGCGGCGTTGCGCGGGGCGCCGCGCCGCGGGTTGGCGTCGGAGGGGTGGTCGTCCTCGTCGGTCGGCGGGGTGTCGACCGGCGCCGGGCCGCTGCCCTCGGTGTGCGCGAGGTAGCCGACGACGACGGCGGTGCCGCCCAGGCCGCGTTCCTCGAGGTCGGCGGCCAGGTCGACCACCGCCTGCTCGCTGGCCTTCGCGAACGACTCCCGCAGCACGAGGTCCTCGGGCGGGTAGCCGGTCAGCGTCATCTCGGGGAAGACGACGAGGTGGGCGCCCTCCGCGGCGGCCCGCGCCGTCCACGTCCTCACCAGCTCGGCGTTGCCGTCCAGGTCCCCGACGCGGGTGTCGACCTGGGCGAGTGCCACCCGCAGCTGCACCGGATCGCTCATGCCCCCAGTCTGGTCGTCCTGGCTGGTCGGCGGCCATCCGGGGCGGGTCCAGCGCCGGGTCGGTGCCGGTCCGTGCCGGTTCGGTGCCGGTTCAGTGCCGGGGCGCGGTGAACCCGACGAGCCTCGCCCCGCCGAACCCGAGGGCGGCGAAGGGCACCGGCACGTCGAACTCGGCGACGCCGCCGGCCGGGAAGCCGAGCGCCACGCCGTCGCGGGCCGCCGGCGCGCCCGTGCCGTCGTCCAGCAGGCGGGCGAGGTCGCCGACCGACGGGTTGTGGCCGACGACGGCCAGCGTCCCCACGTCGCCATCCGTCTCCCGGACGACGGCGAGCAGCAGGTCGACGTCGTCGACGTAGAGGCGGGGCTCGACGACCGGCCGGATCCCGGTCGCCGCCTCCTCCCACGTCTGCACCGTCCGGCGGGCGGGTGAGACCAGCACCCGGTCGGGCCGGGGCAGCCGCGCCCCCAGCGCCCGCGCGTCGCGCGCGCCCTGCTCGGTCAGCGGTCGCTCGGCGTCGACCCGCCCGACGGCGGCCTGGGCGTGGCGGATCAGCAGGAGTCGGGGCACCGGCCGAGTGTGGCAGCGCACATCAGGCGCGGACGGCGCCGTCCGGCGGTGCGGCGCGCTCCAGGAAGCGCAGCAGCTCGACGGGGAACGGCAGGACGACGGTCGAGTTCTTCTCGGCGGCCACCTCGACCATGGTCTGCAGCAGCCGCAGCTGCAGGGCGGCCGGCTGCGCGCTCATCACCGCCGCCGCCTGCGACAGCTTCTCGGAGGCCTGCAGCTCGCCCTCGGCGGTGATGACCCGCGACCGGCGCTCCCGCTCGGCCTCGGCCTGCCGCGCGATCGACCGCTTCATCCCCTCGGGCAGGGCGACGTCCTTGATGTCCACCCGGTCGATGTGGATGCCCCAGTCGACCGCCGGGTTGTCCAGCATCAGCTCCAGGCCCTGGTTGAGCCGCTCGCGGTTCGAGAGCAGGTCGTCGAGGTCGCTCTTGCCGATGATCGACCGCAGCGACGCCTGCGCCACCTGGGCGATCGCGGCCTGGTAGTTCTGCACCCCCACGACCACCCGCACCGGGTCGTACACCTTGTAGTAGACGACGGCGTCCACCTTGACCGTCACGTTGTCGCGGGTGATGCCCTCCTGCGCCGGCACGGGCATGGTCACGACCTGCATGTTCACCTTGTGCAGCCGGTCGACCCCCGGGGCGATGAAGGTCAGCCCGGGTTCCCGGGGCGCCCCGTTCAGCCGGCCGAAGCGCAGCACCACGCCCTTCTCGAACTGGTCGACGACGCGCAGGCTCAGGCCGGCGAGCACCAGCAGACCCAGGGCGGCCACGAGGAGCACTGCGAAGACGACGTCCATCTCGCCCTCCGCCACCCGCGCCGGCAGGGGGCGCCCGGGAGGCGCCCGTGCCGCGGCGCTCTCGCCGGTGGCAGGGTCATGGTAGGTCCGGCGGCGCATTCCGGAACAGGTCCGAGCGCGACACCTCCGGGGCGCAGCCGGTGCCGGCGTCCCCCGGGCGGGGCGGGCTGGAAGGCTGTAGCCGGCGTCGTCACGCAACCGAAACGAGCGGATCAGATCATGGCGAGCATGGACCGACAGCAGGAGTTCGTCCTGCGCACCCTCGAGGAACGCGACATCCGCTTCGTGCGGCTGTGGTTCACCGACGTCTCGGGTTACCTCAAGGCGGTCGCCGTCGCGCCGGCCGAGATCGAGGCCGCGTTCGCCGAGGGCATCGGCTTCGACGGCTCGGCGATCGAGGGCTTCGCCCGCGTCTACGAGTCGGACATGCTGGCCAAGCCCGACCCGGGGACGTTCCAGGTGATGCCCGCCCGCGCCGGCCGGGCCAGCGACACCGCGCGGATGTTCTGCGACATCACGCTGCCCGACGGCTCGCCGGCCTGGGCCGACCCGCGGCACGTGCTGCGGCGGACGCTGTCCAAGGCCGCCGACATGGGCTTCACCTTCTACACCCACCCCGAGGTGGAGTTCTTCCTGCTCAAGGACCTGCCCACCGACGGCAGCCCGCCCGAGCCGGCCGACACCGGCGGCTACTTCGACCTGTCGACGCACAACGTGGCGCACGACTTCCGGCGGGAGGCGGTCTTCGCCCTGGAGGCGATGGGCATCTCGGTGGAGTTCAGCCACCACGAGGTCTCGCCCGGCCAGCAGGAGATCGACCTGCGCTACGCCGACGCCCTGTCCATGGCCGACAACATCATGACGCTGCGGCACGTCGTGCGGGAGGTCGCGCTGGCCCAGGGCGTGTACGCGACGTTCATGCCCAAGCCGTTCACCGACCTGGCCGGGTCGGCCATGCACACCCACCTGTCGCTGTTCGAGGGCGACCGCAACGCCTTCCACGACGCGTCGGACCCGATCCGGCTGTCGACGACGGGCAAGCAGTTCATCGCCGGCCTGCTCACCCACGCCCGCGAGTTCACCGCGATCACCAACCAGACGGTCAACTCCTACCGGCGGCTGCTGGCCGGTACCGAGGCGCCGACCGCGGTCACCTGGGGCCGGGCCAACCGCTCGGCGCTGGTGCGCGTGCCGTCGTACAAGCCGTCGAAGGCCAACTCGGCGCGGGTCGAGATCCGCTCGCCCGACTCGGCGTGCAACCCCTACCTCACCTTCGCCGTCCTGCTGGCCGCCGGGCTGCGCGGGATCGAGAAGGGCTACGAGCTGCCGCCCGAGGCCGAGGACGACGTCTGGTCGCTCACCGACACCGAGCGGCGCGCCGCCGGCTACGAGGACCTGCCGGTGTCGCTGGGCGAGGCGCTGACCGCGATGGAGAGCAGCGAGCTGGTCGCCGAGACGCTCGGCGAGCACGTCTTCGACCACTTCCTGCGCAACAAGAAGGAGGAGTTCGCCTCGTACCGGCAGAACGTCACCCCCTTCGAGCTGCGCCGCTACCTCCCCGGCCTGTAGGCCGTTCCCGCTTCCGGCGCCGAGAGCGGGAACTAGGCTCGATCGCGTGTCCGCCCGCGCCGCCCGCCTGCTCGTCGTCGTCCCCAGCCGCACGGACCCGCCGGCGCGGTTGGGGGAGTGGCTGACCGAGGCCGGGCTGGAGCTCGACGAGCGGTACGTGCGTCCGCAGGACGGCGGCGACGAGCTGCCCGCCGACCTCGAGGGGTACGACGGGCTGCTCGTCCTCGGCGGCCCGCAGACGTCGACGGACCCCGACGACGTCCACCCCGAGCTGGTCGGCGTGCGGGCGCTGCTGCGGCAGGCCATCGCCGACGACGTCCCCACGCTGGGCGTCTGCCTCGGCGCGCAGCTGCTGGCGCAGGCCGGCGGCGGCTCCACCCGCAGGGGCGTCGAGGGCCCGGAGGTCGGCGCGGCGCTGGTGGCCAAGCGCGACGCCGCCGACGCCGACCCGCTGTTCGGCCCGCTGCCGATGACCCCCGACGTCATCGAGTGGCACCACGACGAGATCTCCACGCTGCCGCCCGGCGCCACCCTGCTGGCCAGCAGCCCGGTCTACGGCAACCAGGCCTTCCGGGTCGGCCGGCACGTCTACGGCCTGCAGTTCCACATCGAGACCACGCCGGAGGTGGCCCGCGCCTGGGCGCACGACGACCCGGACGGCGTCGCGACGAGCCCGCTCGACCTCGACACGATCTGCCTGCGCATGGACCTCGCGCACCCCGACCTCGAGCGGGTGTGGGCGCCGTTCGCCGCCCGCTTCGCCGACCTGGTGCGCGGCACGGCGCGGCAGGCCGCCTGAGATGACCGCTCCCGGCGCGCGGGAGGTCCCGCGGCGGGCCGTCGTCCGGCTGGCCCGGTTCGGGTTCGACGACGGCGAGCGGGCCGCCCGCATCCTCTCCGATCCCGCGATCGGCCTGTGGGACCTCGAGCGCAACGAGCCCGCCGATCCCGAGGCCGGCCCGGTCGTCAGCGCGCTGGCCCGTGCCGGCGACCCCGACCTCGCCGCCCGGTCGCTGCACCGCCTGGTGGAGGCGCTCGACCGCGAGGACGCCAGCGGCGGCTCGGCGGCCACCCTGCTGGCCCGGCTGCGCGGCTCGGCACTGCTGCGGGCCCGGCTGCTCTCGCTGCTGGGCGCCAGCGCCGGGCTCGCCGACCACCTCGCCGCCAACCCCGCCGACTGGACGGTGCTCGACGGCGACGGCCGGGGCAGCGCCCGCCCCACCGCGCTCGCCCTCGAGCGGCAGCTGCTGCTCGCGGTCGGCGCCGACCCCGACGACCCGCCCTGGGGGGTCCGGCTCGGCAAGGCCGCGCCCGACGCCGCCCCCGACCGGGTCACGGCCCTGCGGCTGGCCTACCGCCGCTCGCTGGTGAGCCTGGCCGGGCGCGACCTCGGCGAGAACATGTCCGCCGAGGACGTCGCCGGCGAGCTCGCCGACATCGCCGCCGCGGTGCTGGGCGCCGCGCTGGCGATCGCCGTCGCCGAGCAGCCCGCCGACGCCGCGGCCTGCCGGCTGGCGGTGATCGGTCTGGGCAAGTGCGGCGGCCGCGAGCTCAACTACGTCAGCGACGTCGACGTCGTCTTCGTCGCCGAGCCGGTCGACCCCACCGACGCCGAGGGCCCGGCCGTGCAGAGCGCCACCCGGGTGGCCGCCGCGCTGCTGCGGATCTGCCGCGAGGCGGCCTGGGAGGTCGACGCCGCGCTGCGCCCCGAGGGCAAGGCCGGCGCCCTGGTGCGCACGCTCAAGGGGCACACCAGCTACTACGAGCAGTGGGCGAGCACCTGGGAGTTCCAGGCGCTGCTGAAGATGCGCCCGGTCGCCGGCGACCCCGACCTCGGCCGGGCCTACGTCGACGCGCTGTTCCCCGAGGTCTGGAAGGCGGGCGACCGCCCCGGCTTCGTCGGCGAGGTGCAGGCGATGCGCCGCCGGGTCGAGGAGAACATCCCGCCGGCGCAGGCCGACCGCGAGATCAAGCTCGGCCGCGGCGGGCTGCGCGACGTGGAGTTCGCCGTCCAGCTGCTCCAGCTGGTGCACGGCCGGGTCGACCCGTCGCTGCGGGTGGGCGGCACCCTGCCGGCGCTGATGGCGCTGCGCGCCGGCGGCTACGTCGGCCGGGACGACGCCGACACCCTCATCGCCTCCTACCGGTTCCTGCGCACCGTCGAGCACCGGCTGCAGCTGCTGCGCATGCGCCGCACCCACCTGCTGCCCACCGACGAGCAGCAGCTGCGCTGGCTGGCCCGCTCGCTCGGCTACAAGCCCGACCACCGCGGGGACGCCGTCGACGTGCTGCGGGCCGAGCTGGCCCTGCACAACCGCGAGGTCCGGCGGCTGCACGAGAAGCTCTTCTACCGGCCGCTGCTCTCCGCGGTGGCCCGCGTGCCCGGCGAGCAGATGCAGCTGGGCTCGAAGGCGGCCGGCGACTGGCTGCGCGCCCTGGGCTTCGCCGACCCGGAGGGCGCGCTGCGGCACATGGCCGCGCTGACCGGCGGCGTCTCCCGCTCGGCGTCGATGCAGAAGTACCTGCTGCCGGTGCTGCTGCAGACCTTCGCCTCCTGCGCCGACCCCGACGCCGGGCTGCTCGCCTACCGCAAGGTGAGCGAGTCCCTCGGCGGCAACCAGTGGTTCCTGCGGCTGCTGCGCGACGAGGGGCAGGTGGCCGAGCGGCTGGCGCTGCTGCTCGGTTCGAGCCAGTACGTCGCCGGCCTGCTCGGCCGCGCGCCGGAGGCGCTGCGGATCCTCGCCGACGACGCCGAGCTCGAGCCGCGCTCCGCCGCCACCCTCGCCGGGGCCTGGCGCGCCGCCGCCCGGCGGGCGCCCGACCCCGAGGAGGGCATCCGCGTCATCCGCGGGCTGCGCCGCCAGGAGCTGCTGCGCGTGGCCAGCGCCGACCTGCTCGGCCGGCTGGACGTGGTCCGCGTGGGCCGCGCGCTCACGGACATCGCCGTCGCCACCCTGCAGGCCGGGCTCGACACCGCGCTGCGCGCGCACGCGCTGGAGACCGGCACCGACGTCGCCGACGTCCCGATGGACCTCGCGGTCATCGGCATGGGCCGGCTCGGCGGCGGGGAGATGGGCTACGGCTCCGACGCCGACGTGCTCTTCGTGCACCGGGCCCGGGACGGCGCCGACGAGAAGGCCGCCGCCGCGGCCGCCAACGCCGTCGCGCACACCCTGCGGCGGCTGCTCGGCGCGCCCGCACCCGACCCCGCCTTCGAGGTCGACGCCGACCTGCGCCCGGAGGGCCGGCGGGGCGCCCTGGTGCGCAGCCTCGACGCCTTCCGCGAGTACTACGAGCGCTGGGTCGACGTGTGGGAGGTGCAGGCGCTGCTGCGCGCCGCCCCCGTCGCCGGCGACGAGCGGCTCGGCGCCGACTTCGTCGCGATGGTCGACCCGCTCCGGTACCCCGAGGGCGGGCTGACGGCGGAGCAGGTGGCCGAGATCCGGCGGATCAAGGCCCGGGTGGAGCGCGAGCGGCTGCCGCGCGGCGCCGACCCGGCGACCCACACCAAGCTGGGCCGCGGCGGCCTGGCCGACGTCGAGTGGACCGTCCAGCTGCTGCAACTGCAGCACGCCGCGCAGGACGCCGGCCTGCGGGTGCCGGCGACGGTCGACGCCCTCGCCGCCCTGGCCGAACACGGGACGCTCCCCGCCGAGCAGGCGGAGGTGCTGCAGGCGGCGTGGGAGCTGGCCAGCCGGGCGCGCAACGCGATCTTCCTGGTCCGCGGGCGGCCCAGCGACCAGCTGCCCCGCACCGGGCTGGAGCTGGCGGGCGTGGCCCGGGCCTGCGGCTACGGGCCCGACACCGACCCCGGGCAGTTCGTCGACGACTACCGGCGCACCGCCCGCCGCGCCCGCGGCGTCGTCGACGAGGTCTTCTACGGGCAGGCCGGCTGAGAACACCGGAGTTCCGCAAGACCCTGGCGTGTTGCGCGCAACGGGTCCAGCCTGGACGCGACCCGCACCGCGGCCGCCGACGGGCGGCGCGGGGAGCGGTTGCGGCGCTCGAGAGGTCCCGTCGTGCCCCCCACGCTCGTCCGCTCGCTGGTCGCCGAGTTCGTCGGCACCCTGCTGCTGGTCTTCCTCGCCGTCGGTGCGGCGGTCGGCGGCATCGACGCCGTCGGCGCCACCGGCGTCGCCCTGGCCTTCGGCCTGGTCCTGCTCGCCCTCGCCTACGCGATCGGCCCGGTCTCGGGGTGCCACATCAACCCCGCCGTCACCCTCGGCGTGCTGCTCTCCCGCGGCATGACCGCCCGGGAGGCCGGGCTCTACTGGGTCGCCCAGTTCGCCGGCGGCATCGCCGGGGCGGGGCTGCTGGCGCTGCTCACCAGCGGCTTCGGTGACGTGACCGACCAGACCGGGACCCTGGGCTCGAACGGCTGGGGCGTGGCCATCAACGGCGTCGGGGCGTTCGTGCTCGAGATGCTGCTGACGTTCGTGCTGGTCGCGGTCGTGCTGCTGGTCACCGGCCGCGCTGCCTCACCGGGCTTCGCGGGGCTGGCGATCGGCCTGACGCTGGCCGCCGTCCACCTGATCGGCATCCCGCTCACCGGTACCGGGGTGAACCCGGCCCGCTCGCTCGGCCCGGCGCTGTTCGCCGGCGGCGAGCCGCTGACCCAGGTGTGGCTGTTCATCCTGGCGCCGCTGGTCGGCGCGGTGCTGGCCGTCGGCGTCGTCCGCGCGCTCACGCCGCCGGCCCTCACCGAGGAGGCCCTGCTCGAGGGGTCCGGCGACCCGACCGGCGCGCAGGTGCCCGAGGCGCGGGAGGCGACCGACGAGGTGCTCGTCGTCGAGACCGTGGCCGTCGAGGTCGAGTCGGAGGAGGGCCGCCGGAGGCCCCCGGCCGGGTGACGCAGGTGTGCGCGGCGCCGTCCCGGGGCAGGGTGCACCTGTGTCATCACCCGCGCCCGAGCCGCCCGAGGACGACGAGCGCCGCGGCGCCGCCACCATCACCCCGTACCGCGACGGCCCGCTGATCGTCCGGGGCGACTTCCGCCTCGTCGACCAGGACGGCGTGGAGATCGACCCGGGCCGCGACACGATCGCCCTGTGCCGGTGCGGCAAGTCCGGCATCAAGCCGTTCTGCGACGGCACGCACAAGCGGACCGGGTTCTCGGCGCCGAGCGCGCCGTCGCGACCGCGCCCGGCGGCGCAGATCCGCAGTGCCGCGCGGCTGCGGGAGGCGTCCCCGGAGGGGTGACCGCCCGGCGCCGCGCTCGACCGCGCGCCCCGGTGTGCCGCAGGATGCACGTCACGGCCTCGACGAGGAGGCTCGCGCACCCGAACCGGAGGCCGCCATGGGCTCGGCGCTGACCACCGTCCTGCTCCCGGCCGCCCTGGCGCTGGTCATGCTGGGGCTCGGGCTCGCGCTGACCCTCGCCGACTTCGCCCGGGTGGGCCGTCAGCCGCGCGCCGTCGTCATCGCCCTGGCGCTGCAGCTGCTCGTGCTGCCGCTGCTGTGCTTCGGACTCGTCCAGCTGTTCGACCTGCCGCCCCTGCTCGCGGTGGGGCTGCTGCTGCTCGCCGCCTCGCCCGGTGGGACGACGGCCAACCTGTTCAGCCACCTCTTCCGCGGCGACGTCGCCCTCAACATCACGCTGACGGCGGTGAACTCCCTGATCGCCGTGGTGACCCTGCCGCTGGTCACCAACCTGGCGATCGCGTACTTCGACCCGGACGACGCCGGTTCGATCGGCCTGCAGTTCGGCAAGACGGTGCAGGTCTTCGCGATCGTGCTGGTGCCGGTGGCGATCGGGATGCTGGTGCGGTCCCGCGCGCCGGGCTTCGCCGAGCGCATGGACAAGCCGGTGCGGATCGTCTCGGCGGTCGTGCTCGCCCTGGTCATCGTCGGCACGATCGTCGCCGAGCGGGAGAACATCGCCGAGTACCTCGGCGACGTCGGCCTGCCCGCGCTGCTGTTCTGCCTGCTCAGCCTGGCCACCGGGTTCTTCGTCCCGCGGGCGCTGGGCGTCGTGCACCGCCAGGCGATCGCCAGCGCGTTCGAGATCGGCGTGCACAACAGCACGCTGGCCATCACCGTGGCGATCAGCGTGCTCGGCAGCGTGGAGCTCGCCGTGCCGGCGGCGGTGTACGGCGTGCTGATGTTCCCGGTCGCCGCGGCGTTCGGCTGGGGGATCAGCCGCGCCGTGCGGCGGCCCGCCGAGGAGGTCAGCCCGAGCCGGTCGGAGACCTGATCAGCGGCTGTCGAACCGGGTCGCCATGGTGACCTGCTCCTCGAGCACCTCGCCGATCCGGGCCTGGACGGCGTCGAGCTCGCCGACGATCTCGCTGGTCGTGTGGATGCCGCCGAGACCGACTCGCTGCTGGCCTGCAGCGACGCGATCTGATCGGTGACCCGCTGGGTGGCCTCGGCCGTCTCCCGGGCCAGCTCCTTGACCTCGCTGGCGACGACGGCGGAGCCCTTGCCGAGCTCGCCGGCGCGGGCCGCCTCGATGGTGGCGTTGAGCGCGAGCAGGTTGGTCTGGTCGGCGATGCCGGAGATGACCGCGACGACCTCGCCGATGGCGGCGGAGGCCTGGCCCAGCGACTCGACCTCGGTGGTCATCGTCGAGGCCTGCTCCACCGCCCGCTCGGCGACCCGGCCGGCGGCCGCGGCGGCCTCGCGGAGCCGGTCGACCGTCTCGAGCAGGGCCCGGGCGTTCTCGGCGTCGTCGGCGGCGCGGCGGAGCACGTCGATCCGCTGCGACACCAGGGTCTGCACGTTGCGCAGCGCCGAGGCCCGCGACTCCGACAGCTCGATGGTCTCGGTGACGAAGAAGTCCATGGTGCCGATGACCTGACCGCCCGCGGTGACGGGCAAGCAGACGCCGGACTTGACGCCGGCCCGCATCGCGGCGGGGCGGCGCACGCAGTCGGTGACCGCGGCCAGGTCGCGGACGAACACGAGGTCGCGGCGCTGCCACGCCCGCCCCGAGAGCCCGACGCCCTCGGCGAAGCTGGCCTCGAGGGTCACCGTGCGGAACTCCTCGCCCGCCGAGCCGGACTCGACGGCGAAGCGGAGCACCCGCGCCTCGGGGTCCAGCGCCCAGAACGAGCCGTACGCCCAGCCGAAGGCCGTGCGCACGGTGTCGAGCACGATGCGCAGGGCGCTCGCCTCGTCGCGGGCCGCGCCCACCCCTGCGACGACGGTGGTGACCGCCTCCCGGTCGTCGAGGGTCTCCTGCAGCGCGGCCGAGGCGAGCGCCGCCGTGCGGGCGTGGCCGAGGATGCGGCCGATCGCCTGCCGCTTCTCCCGCCGTCCGCCGACGAACGGCAGCTCCCGGCGGCTGTGGTGCTCGACGATCTCCACCACCCGGTCGCCCTCGCGGACGGGCAGCAAGGCGCCCTGCAGCGCGCCGGCGGTGTGCGCCGTCTCCCAGCGCAGGCAGCGGCCGGGCACCGGGGCGTCGGTGAGCAGCACGGTGTCCTGGACCGCGCCGTGGGCCATCCCCGTGGACTCGACCAGCCCGCGCGTGATCACGCAGACCGCCTCGAGCGGGTCCGGGACACCCGCGTCGAGCAGGCCGATGACGTGCTCGAGCGCCGCCACGTCGCGGGGCCTCTGCTCCGGGCGGAGGACGGGCTGGAGCGTGCTGTCCGCGCGGCGGCACATGCCCCAGGACATCGGGCGGACGCGACCGACGTCGAGCCGGAACCGGAGGGTGCTGTATCCCCGCTCGTCAGGCGGCCAGCGGCCGCGCGCCGCGCAGCACCGAGGCCCCGGACTCCCACGCGGCCAGCAGCACCCGGGCGGTGAGCCCGTCCACCGCCAGCGCGCAGGCGGCGCCGAAGAGCACGTCCCCGGCCAGGGCGGGGTCGTCGCCCACCAGCGAGCCGCACATGTCCACCGCGGCGATCTGCTCGTGCACCGCGTCGGCCTCGACGTGCTCGTCGTAGAAGACGGTCGTGCGCTCGTCGAAGCCCAGCCGGCGCAGCCCGGCCGACAGCCGGCGGCTCGGCTCGGAGGACGTCATCTCCACGGCGGCCAGGTGCCCCAGGGCCGCGCCGCGCCAGCGGCGGTGCAGGCCGAACAGCGACATGGTGTTGACCAGCGCGAACGCGACCGCGGGGGAGTCGTCCCAGAGCGCGCCGTACCCGGCGTCGAGCCCGAGGTCGCGCATCATCCCGGCGAACAGCTCGCTGTGCATGCGCTCGGCGGTCCCGCCGCCGTACTCGTCGGACTGGATCTCCACCATCGCCGACTTCGCCCGCCCGGACAGCCGGGGGACGGCGAAGGTGTGCGGGTCGCCCTCCTTCAGGTGGTACACCGAGCGCAGGCTCAGGTACTCCCGGTACTGCTCCAGCGAGGCCTTCTTCGACAGGTACGACGACAGCGACGGCGAGTCGTCGGCGGCGATGAGCGCGGTCAGCTGCCGGTCGATCGGCTCGTCGGAGGCCTCGAGCGGGCCGACCAGCGCCCGCAGCGCCCGGGTGTGCGCGCCCTCCAGAAGCGCCCGCAGCCGCAGCAGCTCCGGCTCCCACTCCCAGCTCTCGGCGACGCCGTCGAAGCCGCGGTAGTGCAGCTCGTAGCAGGCGGCGAGGGCCACCTGCAGGTCGTCGTCGAGCAGCGGCTGGTCCGCGGCGGCCGCGACGCGCTCGGCCGTGGCCAGGGTGGCGGGGGAGAGGGTGGTGCCGCCGGCGAGGTCGGCGAACAGGGCGCTGGTCAGGGGACCCCGGGGCTCGGGCAACTGCATGCCCTGGCCATGCCCACGGCCGCTGCGTTCGATGCACACCTGTGTGCGATGTCGCCCAGGGGTAGGAACCGCGGCATGACCTCTACGGATGCCCGGATCGTCCTCGTCACCGGCGGCAGCGCCGGCATCGGCCGCGCCGTCGTCCACCGGCTGGCCGCCGACGGCGCCCGCGTGGTCACCTGCGCCCGGCACGGGGCGCGGCTGGCCGAGGCGGTCGACGGCGTCCCCGGCGTGAGCGCGGTGACCGCCGACGTCGCCGACGCCGGCGACCGGGCACTGTTGGTGGAGCGGGTCCTGGCCGAGCACGGCCGGCTCGACGCCGTCGTCCTCAACGCCGGGCTCGGCTGGGCCGGGCTGGTCGAGGACATGCCCGGCGAGGTGGTCGAGGGCATGGTCGCGCTGAACCTGACCGGGGTGGTCGAGCTGACCCGCCTCGCGCTGCCGCACCTGTTCGCCGCGGCGCGGGAGCGGGGGCGGGCCGACGTCCTCACGATCGGGTCGGCGGCCGGCTGGGCGCAGGTGCCACCGCTGACCGTGTACTCCGCCACCAAGGCCGGCGTGCAGGGGTTCGTGAAGGGGCTGCGACGGGAGGTGACCGCCCGCGGGGTGCGGGTGCACACCGTCAACCCCGGCTTCGTCGCCACCGAGTGGCTCGCCCGCGGGCACGGGCACCCGCCGGCGTCGGACGACGACGCCCGCGGCCGGCTCTCCCCGGGCATCGACCCGCGGCGGGTGGCCGACGCGGCGGCCCGTTGCCTCGCCGCGCCGCGGTCGCGCACCGTCGCCGTCCCCCGGTGGTTCGGGCTCGCCCGGCTCGGCGAGGTCACGCCGGTGAACCGCCTGCTCGACGCCGTCCTCTCGCACCAGGTCGAGCGGATCCGGGAGCGCACCGCGCGGGAGGTCGCCGCGCGCACCGGCCAGGAGTGACCTGGTCGACGTGCGACGGGGTCGAACGAACGGGGGGTTGATCGAGTTCCCGGCGGGGCAACAACGGTTCCGGCCGACAACAGTTTCGGTCCACAACAGAACACGGCCCAGCCCGGAGGCAGTTCGATGACGACAACCCGCGAGGCGCCCGCACCCGGCGTGATCCGCAGCCTCATCCCGGCGCGGATCGACCGGCTGCCGTGGTCCCCGTTCCACACCCGCATGGTGGCCGCGCTCGGCACCGCCTGGATCCTCGACGGGCTGGAGATCACCGTCGCCAGCGCCGTGGTGGAGCGGCTGACGGAACCGGAGACCCTGGCGCTGTCGGCGACCCAGGTCGGCCTGATCGCGTCGGTCTACCTCGCGGGCGAGGTCGTGGGCGCGCTGTTCTTCGGGCGGCTGTCCGACAAGCTGGGCCGCCGCAAGCTGTTCATGATCACGCTGGCCGTGTACCTGATCGGCAGCGGCCTCACCGCGCTGACGCTCAGCAACGACTGGGGCTGGGTGGGCTACCTGTACCTCACCCGGTTCATCGCCGGCATGGGCATCGGCGGCGAGTACGCCGCGATCAACTCCGCGATCGACGAGCTGATCCCGGCGAGGTACCGCGGCCGGACGGACATCATCGTCAACGGCACCTACTGGGCCGGGTCGATCCTCGGCACGCTCGGCACGTTCATCTTCCTGAACGCCATGGACCCCAGCGTCGGCTGGCGGCTGGCGTTCCTGCTCGGCCCGGTGCTCGGCATCGTGATCCTCTTCGTCCGCCGGCACCTGCCGGAGAGCCCGCGGTGGCAGATCATGCACGGCCGCGAGCACGAGGCCGAGGAGACGATCACCTACATCGAGCAGGAGGTCGAGCGCGGCGGCCGCACGCTGCCGGAGGTGCCCCGGGACAAGGCGATCGACCTGACGCCGGCCGAGAACATCGGCTACTTCGCCCTCGCCCGGGTGCTGTTCAAGGAGTACCCGCGCCGGGCGATCTACGGCGCCTCGCTGATGATCACCCAGTCGTTCCTGTACAACGCGATCTTCTTCACGTACGCGCTGGTGCTGGGCAACTTCTACGACGTCGACTCCGGTGACGTCCCGCTGTTCCTCATCGCCTTCGCGGTGGGCAACCTGGCCGGCCCGCTGGTGCTCGGGCACCTGTTCGACACCATCGGCCGCAAGAAGATGATCGCCGGCACCTACATCCTCTCCGGCGTCCTGCTGGCGGTGACGGCGTTCCTGTTCCGCGCCGACGTCCTCACCGCGACGACGCAGACCATCGCCTGGGGGGTCATCTTCTTCTTCGCGTCGGCCGGCGCCAGCTCGGCCTACCTGACGGTCAGCGAGATCTTCCCGCAGGAGGTGCGGGCCAAGGCGATCGCCGTCTTCTTCTCGATCGCGCAGGTCTTCGGCACCTTCGGTCCGCTGATCTACAGCGCGCTCATCGGCGAGGGCGAGGACCGGGGCCCGCTGTTCTACGGCTACCTGCTGGGGGCCGGGGTCATGGCGCTCGGCGGGCTGATCGCCGCGTTCCTCGGGGTGTCGGCCGAGAACAGGTCGTTGGAGGACGTCGCCACGCCGTTCGCCGCCCGCCGGGCCGGCGTCCGGGCCGAGGGTTCGGCGTCCCCCCGCTACTGAGCCCACCCGGGCTGGGCGGCGCGGGCGGCTGTGGGGGGGGGGGGGGGGGGGGGGGGGGGGGGGGCGGGGGGGGGGGGGGGGGGGGGGGGGGCGGCGGTGGGGGGGGG
>NZ_JBJGZV010000063.1:0-20479 GCF_054050715.1 Blastococcus sp. SYSU D00669 | reverse complement strand
CGGAGAGGGTGTTTTGTGTTTTGGGGCCCACACCCACCCCGGGCCGCCCCCCCAGCCCGGGGGGGTGGGGGGGGGGGGCCCCCCCCCCCCCCCCCCCCCCCCCGGTGGCTCAGTAGCGGTCGACGGCCGGCGGCTCGGGGGCCTCCTCGCCGGTGATCTGCCCGACGGTGCTGTCCCAGGCCTCGGCCCAGCGGCCGTCCTCGTAGGACGCCTCGAGCACGTCGTTGATGAACGTGCGGAACTCGTCGTCGCCCTTGGTCAGGCCGATGCCGTAGGGCTCCTCCGTGAACGGGTTGCCCACCAGCTCGAAGTCGTCCGGGCTGCCGGCCACCAGGCCGGTGAGGATGACGTTGTCCGTGGTCACCGCCTGCACGTTGCCGTTGCGCAGGTCGTCGGCGCACTTGGAGTACACGTCGTAGGTGACGAGGGTGGCCTGCGGGTAGTTGTCCCGGATGTTCTGCGCCGGCGTCGAGCCCTCGACCGAGCAGACGGTGAGGCCGGCCAGGTCGTCCGGCCCCTCGACGCCCTCGGGGTTGCCCGCCGCGACCATGATGTCCTGGCCGGCGACGTAGTACGGCCCGGCGAAGTCGACGACCTGCTTGCGGGTGTCGTTGATCGTGTAGGTGGCGACGACGAAGTCGACCTGGCCGTTCTGGATGAACGGCTCGCGGTTGGCCGACACCGTCTCGACGAAGGTGACGTTCTCCGGGTCGATCCCGAGCTCCGCGGCGATGATCTCGGCGATCTCGACGTCGAAGCCCTCCGGGCGGTCCGTCTGCGGGTTCAGCAGGCCGAAGCCGGGCTGGTCGAACTTGGTGCCGACCGTGACGGCGCCCGCCTCGTTGAGGGCGGCCATCGTCGTGCCCGCCTCGAACTCGACGTCCTCCTGCACCTCCTGGGTGCTCTCGGCCTGCTCCTCGGTGTCCTGCCCGGCCTCGCTGGAGCAACCGGCGAGGACGACGCCGACGGCGGCCAGGACGGCCGCGGTTCGGGTGATGCGCATGAACGGGTCCTTTCTCGTGGTGCGGGGTGGTGCGTGCCGGACCGGCCCGGCGGGGTCCTCAGTGGTGGAGGATCTTGGAGAGGAAGTCCTTGGCCCGCTCCGAGCGCGGGCTGGTGAAGAAGGTGTCCGGGTCGGCGGTCTCGACGATCCGGCCGCCGTCCATGAACACGACCCGGTTGGCCGCCCGGCGGGCGAAGCCCATCTCGTGGGTGACGACGACCATCGTCATGCCGTCGCGCGCGAGCGAGGTCATGACGTCGAGGACCTCGTTGATCATCTCGGGGTCGAGGGCCGACGTCGGCTCGTCGAAGAGCATGACCTTGGGGTCCATGGCCAGCGCCCGGGCGATCGCCACCCGCTGCTGCTGACCGCCGGAGAGCTGCGCCGGGTACTTGTCGGCCTGCGCGCTCACGCCGACCCGGTCGAGCAGCTCCCGGGCGCGCTTCTCGGCGTCGGCCCTGCGGGTGCCGCGCACCTTGACCGGTCCCAGCGTGACGTTCTCGAGGATCGTCTTGTGGGCGAAGAGGTTGAAGCTCTGGAAGACCATGCCGACGTCGGCGCGCAGCCGGGCGAGGTCGCGGCCCTCCTGCGGCAGCGGCTGGCCGTCGATGGCGATCTCGCCCTGCTGGACCGCCTCGAGGCGGTTGATCGTCCGGCACAGCGTCGACTTGCCCGAGCCGGACGGGCCGATGACGACGACCACCTCGCCGCGCTCGATCGTCAGGTCGACGTCCTGCAGGACGTGCAGGTCGCCGAACCACTTGTTGACACCGGCGAGCCGCACCAGCGGCTCGGTGCTCGGAGGGCTGACCACGGTGCAGACCCTAGGTGGGCCGGAAATCGCCGGACGTGTCCCAGCCGTCACGAAGCCATAACGAAGCGGGTGGTACGGGCCGGGGCCGTACCCTCGGGAGCTGACATGGACGCGACCGCCCCCGCCCGCACCTACCGGGTCCGCACCTACGGGTGCCAGATGAACGTGCACGACTCCGAGCGGCTCTCGGGGCTGCTCGAGGCCGCCGGCTACCGGCCGGCCCCCGACGAGGACGACGCCGACGTGGTCGTGCTCAACACCTGCGCGGTGCGCGAGAACGCCGACAACCGGCTCTACGGCAATCTCGGGCACCTGCGGCCGGTCAAGGACGCCCACCCCGGCATGCAGATCGCCGTCGGCGGCTGCCTGGCGCAGAAGGACCGCGGCGAGATCGTCCGGCGGGCCCCGTGGGTGGACGTCGTCTTCGGCACGCACAACGTGGGGTCGCTGCCGGCGCTGCTGGAGCGTGCCCGGCACAACGCCGAGGCGCAGGTGGAGATCGCCGAGGCGCTCGAGGTGTTCCCGTCCACCCTGCCGGCCAAGCGCGACTCGGCCTACTCGGGCTGGGTGTCGATCAGCGTCGGCTGCAACAACACCTGCACGTTCTGCATCGTCCCGGCGCTGCGCGGCAAGGAGAAGGACCGCCGTCCCGGCGAGGTACTCGCCGAGGTGCAGGCCCTCGTCGACCAGGGCGTGCTCGAGGTGACGCTGCTCGGGCAGAACGTGAACGCCTACGGCGTCGAGTTCCGCGACCGGGGCGCCTTCGCCGACCTGCTGCGCGCGGCCGGCCGCATCGAGGGCCTGGAGCGGATCCGGTTCACCAGCCCACACCCGCGCGAGTTCACCGACGACGTCATCGACGCGATGGCCGAGACCCCCGCGGTCTGCCACGCGCTGCACATGCCGCTGCAGTCCGGTTCGGACGACGTCCTGCGCCGGATGCGCCGCGGCTACCGGCAGGAGCGCTACCTCGGCATCCTCGACCGGGTCCGCGCCGCCATGCCCGACGCCGCGATCACCACCGACATCATCGTGGGCTTCCCTGGGGAGACCGAGGCGGACTTCGAGCAGACCCTCGACGTCGTCCGGCAGGCGCGCTTCGCCGGCGCCTTCACGTTCCAGTACTCCAAGCGCCCGGGCACCCCGGCCGCCGAGATGGACGGCCAGCTGCCCAAGGCCGTCGTCCAGGAGCGCTACGAGCGCCTGGTTGCCCTGCAGGAGGAGATCAGCTGGGCCGAGAACCGCGCGCTGGTCGGCTCCACCGTGGAGCTGCTCGTCTCCGCGGGGGAGGGCAGCAAGGACGCCGCCCGGGGGCGGATGACCGGCCGGGCGCGGGACGGCCGGCTGGTGCACTTCACCGCCGCCGAGGGGGTCCGCCCGGGCGACGTCGTCGAGACCGTGCTCACCCGGGCCGCGCCGCACCACCTGATCGCCGACGGCGCGCTGCTGTCGCACCGCCGCACCCGCGCCGGTGACGCGAGCGAGGCCGGCACCCGGCCGACGACGCCGGGCATCCTCCTCGGCATGCCGACGGTCGGCGCCCCGGCCTAGCCGGCGGCGGCCTCGAGCAGGATCCCGGCCAGCTCTGCGGGCCGGTTCTGCGGGACCATGTGCGTGGTCGCGATCTCGCGGTACCGCCACGCGGCGGACGTGCGGGCGCGGGCGGCCGCCTGCTCGAACGCGGGGTTCGGCGGCACGCCCGGTTCGGGCACCGTGGCGCGCACGTAGGTGCGGGAGAAGGCCCATTCCGCCACCGGCCGGGACAACCGCACCGCCTCGGTGAAGCAGGCGAGCGGCTGCGGGGTGCGGCGCGGGGCGGCGAAGGCCTCCTCCGCGGGGTCGTCGTAGACCCGTGCCGGCCCGTCGACCAGCCACGCGTCCCCCGGTCGCGGTGGCCCCGGCGGTGGTGCGCCGAGCAGCCCGTGCACGCTCTCACCGTCCGCGGGCACGAACGCGTCGACGTAGACCAGCGCGCGGACCCGGTCGCCGATCGCGTCGAGCGCGCCGGTGACCACCATCCCGCCGTAGGAGAAGCCGACCAGCACGACGTCGGCGAGGTCCTCGTAGACGACGTGGTGGGCGACGTCGGTGACGTGCGTGCCGAGTCCGACCTGCGGGCTGACCAGGTGCACCCGCTCCCCGATGCCGGTCAGGCTCGGCGCGGTCGCGTCGTGCCCGTCGGCGGCGAGCAGCCGGCGCACGTGCCGCCAGACGTGCGCGCCGCCCCACGCCCCGTGGACGAGGACGAAGTCGGCCACCGGGCGCCTAGCGTCGGCCGGCGGACTTCTCGGCCTCGGCCAGCCACTCGCGGCGGGTGGCGAGGTTGGCCTCGGCCTCCTCGATCCGCTTCTCGTCGCCCGCCGCCCGCGCCTTGGCCAGCTGCTCCTCCGCCTTGGTCACCGCGGCGCGCATCGACGTCACCATGGGGTTCTCGGGCGCGACCCGCGCGCGGCCGGCGTCGGCGGCGCCGCGGACCTTCTGCTCGACGGCCTGCATCCGGTCCTCGAGCGTGCGCATCGCCCCGCGCGGGACGTGGCCGATGGCGTCGTAGCGCTCCTGGATCCGCCGCAGCTGGTTCTGCGCGCCGCCGGACGACGGGTCGATCTTCTCGGCCTCGGCGAGCAGCTCCTCCTTCTGCTGCTGGTTGGCCAGCTGCTCGGCGTTGCGGGCCTTGTCCTGCTCGGCGCGGGCGCTGAAGAACACGTCCTGGGCGGCGCGGAACTGCTTCCACAGGTCGTCGTCGCCGTCGCGGCCGGTGCGGGGCACCGCCTTCCACCGGTCCATCAGGCTGCGCATCGCCGCCGAGGTGGGTCCCCAGTCGGTCGAGGCCGACAGCCGCTGGGCCTCGGCGATGAGCTCCTGCTTGGCCGCTCGGGCCTCGTTGCGCTGGGCGTCGAGCGCGGCGAAGTGCGCGCCGCGGCGGCGGCCGAAGGCGTCGCGGGCGGCGGCGAAGCGCGACCAGAGCGCCTCGTCGGTCTTGCGGTCGATCCCGCGGATCGTCTTCCACTCCTCGACGATCGCCTTGAGCCGGTCGCCGGCGGCCTTCCAGGACGTCGACTCGGCGGCGATCTGCTCGGCCTCGGCGGCCAGCGCCTCCTTGCGGGCGATCTGCGCGGCCCGGGCGGCCGCCTTCTCGGCGCGCGACTCGGCGGCGGCGGAGTCGGCGGTGTCGACCATCGCCCGCGCGCGGGCGGCGAGCCCGTCGAGGTCGCCGACGGCGGCCGCGGTCGGGATGGAGTCGGCCAGCGCCTGCGCCTTGGCCTTGAGCTCGCCCGGGTTGCCGGTGTGCGCCTTGAGGCGGGCCTCCAGCAGCGACACCTCGGTGGCCAGGTCGTCGTAGCGCCGCGCGTAGTGCGCCAGCCCCGCGGCGGGGTCGCCGGCCTGCCACGAGCCGACGGCGCGCTCGCCCTCGGCGGTGCGCACGTAGACCGTGCCCTCCTCGTCGACCCGGCCCCACTGGGCGGGGTCGGTGGCGGCGGGAGCGGGTTCGGCGGGGGTCTCGGCGATGGGCGCGTGGGTCGGCACGGCGGCCGGGCTGGGGACGACGAGCGGGGCGCTCTCCGCCGCCGGCTCGACGACGGTGTCCGGCGTCGCCTCCGCGGGTGCCGCGACCGACGCGTCCACCGCGGCCTCCGCGGGCGCCCCCACTGGGGCCTCGACCGGCGTCTCCGCCGTGGCCTCGACCGGCGTCTCCGCCGTGGCCGCGGCGGGCGTCTCCGCCGCCGGGGTCCCCGCCGTCGCGTCGGCCGTGGGGTCGGCCAGCTCCGCGTCGCCGGGCACCGGCGCCGCGGGCGTCCCCGCCTCCGGGGTCACCGCGTCGGAAGCCGCCGCATCTGGCGGAAGGGCCTGCTGCGTCCCGTCTCCGGGGCTCTGCGTGCTCGACACGGACCGCAGTGTCCCACGCCGCATCGGCGAGACTGCTCGGCGTGAGTACCTCGCCCGTCGGGGCGCGCACGGTCGCTGTCGCCTTCTGCCCGTCCCCGCCCCTACTGCCTCCCGCCGTGGCCGGGCGGGCGGCCGCCGACACCGCGCCGCTGCGGGCGGCGTGCGCCGTCGCCGTGGACGCGGTGCTGGCCGCCGCGCCGGAGGTGGTCGTCGTCGTCGGTCCCGGAGCGGGTCCGGGCGAGCGCTTCGGCGCCGGGGACGTCGGCGACCTCCGCGGCTTCGGCGTCGACCTCGAGGTGCCGTTCGCCGGGCGGATCCGGCCCGGGGGGCGGCGGCTGCCGCTGGCGCACACCGTCGGGGCCTGGCTGCTCGAGGAGGCGGGCCACCGCGGCGCCCGGCTCGGCGTCGGCCCGGCCGACCTCGCCGACGTCCTGGCCGGGGTGCCCGGCGACGTCGGGATCCTGGCCATGGGCGACGGGTCGGCCCGCCGCACGCTCAAGGCCCCGGGGCACCTCGACCACGCCGCGGCCCCGTTCGACGCCGCGGTCGCCGCGGCCCTCGCCGCCGGGGACGCCGCGGCGCTGGCCGCGCTCGACCCGGCGGAGGGGGAGCGGCTGCTCGCCGCCGGCGTGCCCGTCTGGCGGGCGGTGGGCGCGGCGCTCGCCGGCGCGGCGGTCACCGCGACGCTGCACCACGACGACGCGCCCTTCGGCGTGGGCTACCTGGTGGCCGACTGGGTCGCCGCGTGAGCACGCCGCCCCCGGTGGTCGCCGTCGTCGGGCCGACCGCCACCGGCAAGACCGCGCTCGCCGTCGAGCTGGCGCGGCGGCTGGGCGGCGAGGTGGTCAACGCCGACTCCATGCAGCTCTACCGCGGCATGGACATCGGCACCGCCAAGCCGACGGCGGAGGAGCGCGGCGGTGTGCCGCACCACGTCTACGACCTCTGGCACGTCCGCGAGCCGGCGTCGGTCGCCGAGTACCGGCGGCACGCCCGCGCGGCGGTCGACCGGCTGCGGGCGGCCGGCGTCGTCCCGCTGCTGGTCGGCGGCTCCGGTCTCTACGTCCGCGCCGTCCTGGACGCGCTCGACATCCCGGCCACCGACCCGGCGGTGCGCGCCCGGCTCGCCGCCGAGCTCGACGACGTCGGCCCGGCCGCGCTGCACGCCCGGCTGGCCGCGGTCGACCCCGCGGCGGCGGCGGCGATCCTCCCCAGCAACGGCCGGCGGATCGTCCGGGCGCTCGAGGTGGTCGAGCTGACCGGAGGACCGTTCCGCGCCACGCTGCCCGAGCCCACGCCGCACTACCCGGTCGTCGGCGTCGGCCTGGACCGCGAGCCGGCGGAGCTGGACGAGCGGGTCGCCGTCCGCGTCGAGCGGATGTGGGCGGCCGGCTTCGTGGCCGAGGTGGAGCGGCTGGCCGCCGAGGGCCTCCGCGAGGGCCCGACCGCCTCGCGGGCGCTCGGCTACGCGCAGGTGCTGGCGCAGCTCGACGGGGCGCTGACCGGGCAGGAGGCCCGGGAGCGGACGGTGGGGACCACCCGCCGCTTCGTGCGCCGCCAGCGCTCCTGGTTCCGCCGCGACGCCGCCCTCACCTGGTTCGACGCCGCCCGGCCCGACCTGGCCGACGCCGTCACCGCCCACGTCGCCGCCCGTACGATCGGGGCGTGACCGACCGGGTGCTCAAGGGGCACGGCACCGAGAACGACTTCGTCGTCCTGCCCGACCCCGACGGGGCCACCTGGCCGGAGGACCGGCTGACCCCCGACCTGGTCCGCCGGCTGTGCGAGCGCCGGGCCGGCATCGGCGGGGACGGCGTGCTGCGCGTCGTCCGCTCGGTGCACGTGCCCGACGCGCCCGCCGTCCTGGGCGCGGACCTCGCCGGCTGCGAGTGGTTCATGGACCACCGCAACGCCGACGGCTCCCTGGCCGAGATGTGCGGCAACGGCATCCGCCTGTTCCTGCACGTGCTGGTCACCGAGGGGCTGCTCGACCGCGCCGCCTGCGAGGCCGGCGTGCTGGTGGCCACCCGCGGCGGCCCGCGGCGGGTCGGCGCGGTGCCCGGCGGCGGCTACTGGGTGGACATGGGCCCGGCGCGGCCGTTCGGTCGCGGGGACGCGAAGGTACCGGGCGGATCGCTGCCCGGGCTCGCCGTCTCGTTGGGCAACCCGCACCTGGTCTGCCTCACCGACGTGCCGGTCGAGACCCTCGACCTGACGGCGCCGCCGGTCGTCGACCCCGCCCTGTTCCCCGAGGGCGTCAACGTCGAGGTCGTCAACGTGCTCGACCCGGGCCGGCACATCCGTCTGCGCGTGCACGAGCGCGGCGTGGGCGAGACCCGCTCGTGCGGCACCGGCGCGGTGGCCGCGGCCTACGCGGCGGTGACCGCGAGCGGCGCCGCCACCGGGGACGTCGTCGTGGACGTGCCCGGCGGGCGGCTCGCGGTGCGGATCGGCGAGGGTGTCACCGTGCTCACCGGGCCGGCCGTCGTCGTGGCGGCCGGCGGGCTCACCGCGGAGTGGCTGGGCTAGGGGTTGTCCGGGCTGTCGGCCCGGGTCTCCGGCTCCTCGGTGGGCGGCTCGGGCTTGTCGGCGGGGCCCACGTTGCCCTCGCCCGCCGGCCGCCCCTGACCGCTGTCCTGGCTGCCGCCGAAGAGGACGTTGCGCGGGGGGTTCAGGCCCTTCGGGTCGGCGCCGGGGTCGTCGACGTCGCTGCTCGTGCTGGTCGCGCCGTGCTCGCTCATGCCCCGGCCCTACCCGGCGGCCGCCGGGCTCATCCCCGGGTCCGCCGCGGTCTCGTCCCACTCGCGGGGCAGCTCGCGCATCGTCAGCAGCGGGCTGGTGACGACCCACAGCGCGGCCAGGCCGTGGCCGGCGACGACCACCCACATCGTGGGCAGCACGCCGATCGAGGTCCCCAGCACGCCGCCCAGCAGGCCGCCCAGCGGCATCGTGCCGAAGACGATGAACCGCACCGAGGCGTTCATCCGGCCGAGCAGGTGGGGCGGGCACAGCCGCTGCCGGAAGCTGACCTGGGTGATGTTGTAGGCGACCACCGCCCAGCCGAAGCCGGCCATGCTGACCACGAGCAGCACGGTCGGCGCGCCGACCGCGGCCAGCGGGGTGAGCGCCGCGAACGGCAGCAGCAGCAGTGACGCGAGCGGGATCGCCCGGCCCTCGCCCACCACGCGGGCGAACCGGGCGCCGGTGAAGGCCCCGAGCAGCCCGCCGACGGCCCCGGCGGAGAAGACGAACCCGAGCTCGCTCTCCTCCAGCCCGAGGGTCCGGATCGCGAAGAGGACCAGCAGCGCCGTGCTCATCGCCGAGAACAGGTTGGACGTGCCGGTGCAGGCCACGATCCGGCGCAGCAGCGGGTGGCCGACGACGAAGCGGAGCCCCTCGGCGATCTCGACCCGCAGCGGCCGGCGGGCGGCGCGGTCGGGAACCGTGTCGACGTGCCGGATCCGGCCGAGGAACAGCGCCGAGACCAGGAACGACACCGCGTCGACGAGGATCAGCACCGGGGCGCCCAGGACGCGGAGCAGCACGCCGGTGACGCCCGGGCCGGCCACGTGGGCGACGGCGCGGCTGCTCTCCAGCTTGCCGTTGCCGTCGACGATCTGGTCCGGCGCGACCAGCGTGGGCAGGTAGCTCTGGTAGGCGACGTCGAAGAAGACCGTCGCCACACCGGTGACCGCCGCGACGACGAACAGCTGCGCCAGGGACAGCACGTCGAGCCACCAGGCGAGCGGCAGGGTCGCCAGCGCGACCGCGCGGACCAGGTCGTTGACGACGAGCACCCGCTTGCGCCGCCACCGGTCCACCCAGGCGCCGGCCGGCAGCCCGATCACGAGGAACGCCGCGGTCTCCAGCGCGGTGAGCACCCCCATCTCCAGCGGGGTGGCGTCGAGGAGGGTGACGGCCAGGACCGGCAGCGCCACCAGCGTGATCTGGGTGCCGACCTGGCTGACCGTCTCCGCCGCCCACAGCCGGCGGAAGTCGCGGTGCCGCCACAGGCTCTCCGGGGTGCTCACGGCGAGCAGCCTGCGTCGACTGATTGGGAGAAGTCAATCAGTCAGCGGCGTGTCGCCTAGGCTCGGCCCGTGACCGAGCCCGGCCCGCCGCTCATCCGCGGGGAGAAGCGCCGGGCCACCGACGCCGAGCACCGGGCCCTCGCCTCCGCCGTCCGGCTGCGCATCCTGCGGCTGTGCCGCGCCGAGGCGCTCACCAACAAGGAGATCGCCGAGCGCCTGGGCCGCAACCCGGCGACGGTGCTGCACCACGTGCGCACGCTGGTCGACACCGGCTTCCTCGCCGCGGAGCCCGTCCGCCGGGGCACCCGCGGCTCGCGGGAGGTGCCCTACCGGGCCACGGGCAAGAGCTGGCTGATGGACGTCGACGACCGGCCGCCCCCGGCGCACGACCCGATCCTCGCCGCCTTCCTCGAGGAGGTGGCCGAGGTGGGGGAGCAGCGGCTGCAGAGCAGCCGCCTCGGCCTGCGCCTGTCCGCCGAGGACCTCGCGCAGTTCCGCCGCCGGCTGCACGCCCTGCTCGACGAGTACGCCCGCCGGCCGGTCGACCCGGAGGGCGAGAAGTGGTCGCTGTACCTCGGGATGCACCCGGAGGCGTGATGCGTTGTACCCGGCGATGACATCTCCCGCACGAACTCAGGTGCCAGCGTCGGACCCCCGTGTCACGCTGGAACCGATGACGACCGCTTCCGAACTCCCCCTCGTCGACGAGCCGGACGACAGCGCCGGCTCCTACGCCCTCGAGGAGCGCAGCGCGCTCCGCCGCGTGGCCGGGCTGTCGACCGAGCTCACCGACGTCACCGAGGTCGAGTACCGCCGGCTGCGCCTCGAGCGCGTCGTGCTGGTCGGGGTCTGGACCGAGGGGACGGCGGCCGACGCCGACCGCTCCCTCGCCGAACTGGCCGCCCTGGCCGAGACCGCCGGCTCCCAGGTGCTCGAGGCGGTCAGCCAGCGCCGCACCACCCCCGACGCCGGCACCTACGTCGGCTCGGGCAAGGCCACCGAGATCCGCGACATCGTCGCGGCCACCGGCGCCGACACCGTGATCTGCGACGGCGAGCTGACCCCCGGCCAGCTCAACGCCCTGGAGAAGATCCTCAAGGTCAAGGTGGTCGACCGGACCGCGCTGATCCTGGACATCTTCGCCCAGCACGCCACGAGCCGGGAGGGCAAGGCCCAGGTCGAGCTCGCCCAGATGCAGTACATGCTGCCGCGGCTGCGCGGCTGGGGTGAGTCGATGTCCCGGCAGGCCGGTGGCCGGGTCGCCGGCGGTGGCGGCATCGGTACCCGCGGTCCCGGTGAGACCAAGATCGAGACCGACCGGCGGCGGATCCGCGCGCGGATGAGCAAGCTGCGCCGCGAGATCGCCGGCATGTCGACCGCGCGCGCCACGCAGCGGGCCAACCGGGGCCGCAACGCCGTCCCCAGCGTCGCCATCGCCGGCTACACCAACGCCGGCAAGTCCAGCCTGCTCAACCGGCTGACCGGCGCCGGGGTGCTGGTCGAGAACGCGCTGTTCGCCACCCTCGACCCGACGGTCCGCCGGGCCGAGACCGCCGACGGCCGTGAGTACACGCTGACCGACACCGTCGGCTTCGTCCGCTACCTCCCGCACCAGCTCGTCGACGCCTTCCGCTCGACGCTGGAGGAGGTCGCGGCCGCCGACCTGCTCGTGCACGTGGTCGACGGCTCCGACCCCGACCCGCTCGGCCAGATCAACGCCGTGCACACGGTGCTGTCGGAGATCGACGCCTCCGCGGTGCCGGAGCTCATCGTGGTGAACAAGGTCGACGCGATGACCGAGGACGACGTCCTGGCCCTGCGCCAGGCGCTGCCCGGGGCCGTGTGGGTCTCCGCCCGGACCGGGGTGGGCATCGACCGGCTCCGCGACGAGATCACGGGGCGGCTGCCGCACCCGGACGTCGACGTCGAGGTGCTGGTGCCCTACGGCCGCGGCGACCTCGTGGCCCGGGTGCACCGCGACGGCGAGGTCCTGTCCGAACAGCACGAGGCCGGCGGCACGCGGCTGACCGCACGGGTCGACGGCGCCCTCGCCGCCGTCCTCGAGGAGTTCGCGGCGCCGATCGCCTGAGCGGCACGCGGCACCCGTACGGGTCGATGCAGGTCACGAACGGATCACGGCCCGGTACCGTGAGGCCGTGACGAGCGGCGCGGTGCGGCGGAGGCCCGGGGACGTGTACGCCCCCGGCTCCCCGCCGCAGCCCGTCTCGGTCGGCCGGCCGCCGTGGTGGCTGCTCGGCGTCGCCGCCGTCGCGACGACGGCGGTGACCGTCGACCTGCTCAGCCGCGGCTGGCTGGAGTGGATGGACCTGCGGGTCTCCGAGGTCGTCAGCTCCTGGGGGCTGCGCGACTCCGCCGCCTACTGGCCGGTCTGGGCGGTGACGCAGCTCGGCGGCCGCGGCTTCATCCTGCTCATGCTGGCCGCCCTGGTCGGCTACACGTGCTGGACGCGGCGCACGCTGCTGCCGCTGCTGCGCGTGCTGGTCGCGCTCTTCCTGCTCACCGCGGTCGTCTACAGCTTCAAGTACGGCACCGGCCGGACCGCGCCGGCCTACCCGGGCTCGTTCTTCCACCGGGACGGCGAGTCGTACCCGTCCGGCCACGTGGCCAACGCCGTCCTCATGTGGGGCGTCGCCCGGTGGCAGGCCGTGGAGTTCGGCCTGCCGGCGCCCGTCCAGCGCGCGCTGCGGTGGCTCTCGGTCCTCGGACCGGTCGCCACCGCCGTGGCGATGGTGTCCCTGGACTTCCACTGGGTCACCGACGCCGTCGTCGGGGCGGCCGTGGGGATCCTGCTGCTGGGCGTGGTGCATGCACTCGACGCGACGATTCTGTCACGCTGGGTTCGTGCCCGAGACGGCCGGCCTGCGTAGTGGCGTGTCCGCGCGCCCGCTGACCGCCGGCGCGCTCGCCGGCGCGCTCGTGCTCGTCGCCGCCGTCCCGGCCGTGGCCGCCCCCGCCGAGACGCCGCAGGCGGCCACCGACACCGCCGCACCGCAGACGCTGTGCCAGGTCACCGACCCCCGGCTGGCCGAGCTCTCGGGCCTGGTGGTCGTGGGCGACCGCATGGTGGCCCTCAACGACGGCGGCGAGCAGCTCTCCGTCGTCGTCCTCGACACCGCCTGCGCGGTGGTGGAGGTCCGGACGGGTGCGGTGGACCCCTACGACCCCGAGGACCTCGCGGTCGGCGCCGACGGCACCGTCTGGGTGGCCGACATCGGCGACAACCGGCTGGAGCGGCCCACCGTGGCCCTGCTGGCGCTGCGCCCGGACGGGACCACCGGCGTGTACCGGCTGACCTATCCCGACGGGCCGCACGACGCCGAGTCGCTGCTGCTGGCCCCGGACGGGACGCCGTACCTGGTCACCAAGGAGGTGCTCGGCGCCAGCGGGCTCTACCGGCCCACCGGGCCGCCGGCCGACGGCGGGACCGTGGCGCTGGAGCGGGTGGGCACCGTGACCTTCACGCTGACCGGCACCGCGGGCGGCCCGGTCGGTCGCGCCGGTCAGCTCATGGCGACCGGGGGAGCGGTGTCGCGGGACGGCCGGCTGCTGGCGCTGCGCACCTACACCGACGCCTACGTCTGGCCGCTGAGCGGGTCGGACGTGCCCGGCGCGCTGGCCGGGGAGCCGGTGCGCGTGCCGCTGCCGCCCGCGCCGCAGGGCGAGGCGATCAGCTTCAGCGCGGACGACCGCCAGCTCGTCGTCGCCGGTGAGGGCCTGCCGGGGGACGTGACCGTCGTGCCGACCACGGCCCAGCTCGAGCCGGTGGCCGCCGCGGCGTCGGCGGCGGTCACGGGTGACCCCGCCGGGGGGCCGCCCACGTTCACGGCCGCTCTGGTCGCCGCCGCGGTCGCCACGGTGGTGGTCGGCGTGGGCAGCCTGTTCCGGCGACTCCGGCGGAGCGGGGTCTAGCCCCGCCCCGCCGAGCGGTCAGACCCGGCGCAGGACGGTGACGACCCGGCCGAGGATCGTCGCGTCGTCACCCGGGATGGGCTCGTACGCCGGGTTGTGCGGCAGCAGCCACACGTGCCCGTCGCGGCGCTTGTAGGTCTTCACCGTGGCCTCGCCGTCGATCATGGCCGCGACGATCTCGCCGTTCTCGGCCGTGGGCTGCTGGCGCACGACGACCCAGTCGCCGTCGCAGATCGCGGCCTCGACCATGGAGTCACCGGCGACCTTGAGCATGAAGAGCGTGCCGTCGCCGACGAGCTCGCGCGGCAGCGGGAAGACGTCCTCCACGGCCTGCTCGGCGAGCACCGGGCCACCGGCGGCGATCCGGCCGACCAGGGGGACGTAGGTGGGCGCCGGCACGGCGGTGTCGTCGCTGCCGGTGGCCGCCGCGGCCGGCAGGGACTGCTCGCCGGGCAGCCGCACGTCGAGGGCGCGGGGACGGTTGGGGTCGCGGCGCAGCCAGCCCTTCTTCTGCAGCACCGAGAGCTGGTGCGCCACCGAGGAGGCCGACGACAGCCCGACCGCCTCGCCGATCTCGCGCACCGAGGGCGGGTAGCCGCGCCGCTCGACGGAGTCGCGGATGACCTCCAGGACGCGGCGCTGCCGCTGGGTGAGCCCGTCGCCGGCCTCGCCGCGGTCGGGGAAGGCGCGCACGGCCGCGGTCCGCTCCTCCGTCGCGGTCCCGGTCGCCCCGGCCGGCTCGCCGGCGCGCGCGGCGCGGCGCCGGGTGCCCGTGCCGCCGTCGCCGGGTACCCGGCGTCCGCCCGACGTCCCCCTCGTGCTCGCCACGTCTCCTCCTCGCCCGCCGGGCCGGTGCAGCCGTCCCGCGCGTCCGTCGTCGTCGGTAGCAGACGGTAGCGCTGTCGACGCGAACTATCAAACACACGTTCGAAGGCAGGCCGTGTCGGGTCGCTTCTCTCGGCGACCTCCGGTAGACATCGCACAGACGTTCGATTCGAACGCCTGTTCGAGAACGTCGGGGATCCGCAACAGCCGGGAGGAGTGGCCGTGGGAAGCGTGCAGCAGGCCGTGCTGGAGTTCGACGAGTCGGTGCAGGCGCCCTGGCGCCCGTCGCTGCGCTCCGTCGCCTGCCCGCCCGAGGGCGTGCGGTCGGCCAGGTCGCCGCAGTCCGCGCCGCGCGCCGGGGCCGGGAGGGCGCCGGCCGCGACCCCGCCGGCCCCCCGGCCCCGCCGGCCCGCGCCCGGCGGGCGGGTGCCCGCCACAGGTCCGGCCGCCCCGGCGCGGCCCGTGCGGGGCGGTGGCTGCACCGCTCCCCGGCGGGGCGCCGCGACGCGCCCGGAACCGGTCCCGCTGCGGTTGACCCGGCGCGCCCGGCGGATCGCGGTCGCGCTGGCCCTGGGTGCCGGGGTGGCGGTGGGCGCCTGGCTGGGTCCGCTGGTCACCGGCGGCGGTGAGGACGGGCTGCAGCTGGTGGGCGAGAGCCGGGTCGTGGTCCAGCCGGGGGACACTCTGTGGTCCATCGCCGGCGCGGTGGCCGGCGACGAGGACGTCCGCGCCGTCGTCGACGCCCTGCAGCGGGTCAACCACCTCGACGGCACCGAGCTGGTGCCGGGGCAGGTCCTCGAGCTGCCGTGAGCGCCGACCGGCCGGGCGCCGCCTCCGAGCCGAGCGGGTACCGCAAGGACACCGACAAGATCGAGGGGCCGACTTCGTCAACCCTCAGTACCCGTGGCTTCACGCTGTGTACTGGCTGCAGCGCATACGGTCGTCGCGTGCCAGGCGCCATCGAGAGTCGTGCAGCGGTGTTCACCAGTTCGCCCCAGGCCGTCGAGGCCTACTCGGCGGGCGAGTGGCTGCCCGGTTCGCTGCTCGGCTGGCGCCACGACGCCGAGGGCGGGTGCCAGGTGTGGGTCCGGCTCGCCGTGGGCGACGTCGAGGAGTCGGTGTGGACCGACCTCGACTGCCTGCGCCTGCCGGAGCGCCACCTGACCGTGGCGCCCGCGCCGGCCGCGGACGCGGTCGCGACCGTCACCGAGGCCGTCGTGGAGGACCTGGCCGCGACGCGCAGCATGCGCCTGACCGACGTCTCCGCCACCGGCCCCGCCCGTCGCGGGCGTCCCGCGGCGCCGGGCGCCGCGCGCGCCGGCACCGTCTCGGACCTGGCCGCCACGCGCGGGTTCCCGGCGGTCCGGGACGACGCCGCCAGCCGGGCGAGCCACCCCGCCGGCCGGCGCCGTCGCGCCGACTCGCGCGTCGTGGGTGAGACGGCCGAGTTCCCGGCGGTCGGCGTGGCCGTGCCCAGCGGTCGGCACCGGGCGCCGGCCTCCCCGTCCGGGTCGGGCCGGCACCGCGCCGCGGACACCGGCGTGCTGGCCGCGGTGACCGAGGAGCCGGTGCGCGTGCCCGCTCCGCGGCTCCCCGAGGTGGTCCCCTCGCCCGAGCCGGACCTGTACACGCGTCCGATGCGCCTGGACGGCGTCGCGCGCGGTGGGTCCGCGCCGCGGCCCCGTGCCGTGCACCGGGACGACACGCTCACCGGCGTCTGACCGGCCCGGTCCGCGGTACCGGCGTCCCTCCGAGGTCCGCTGGGCGTGCTCCCCGGCCGCTCGTGGCGGGCCGCGCAGGGTGCGCCCCTACCGCACCGGGCACAACCCGGCGGGCGCGTCGCGCGGCGTGTCGTGTGACTCCTGCGCCGCGTTGTTGCGGCTGGTCACGGCCGTGTCTCGGCGGAACAGAACTCTCGCGGGTCGTCTTGCACATGTAGTGGGGCCCGGCCTAGGGTTCCCCTACATCTAGTAGTTGCAGGTCTGTAAGACCGTCCACACCCGTTCCGCAGGTTCTCCCCGGGACATCCACCGGATGTCCCCAGGAGGGTCCACAGGACCGGTCCGGGCGGAGGGCCTGGGCGAGCCGCGGGAGGGGGTCGATCGCCGTGCGGTGCCCGTTCTGCCACAACCCCGACAGCCGGGTCATCGACTCGCGCGAGGCCGACGAGGGCGCGACCACCCGGCGCCGTCGTTCCTGCCCCGCCTGCGGGCGCCGGTTCACCACCGTCGAGGAGGCGGTGCTCGCCGTCGTCAAGCGCAGCGGGGTGAGCGAGCCGTTCAACCGCAGCAAGGTCGTCGCCGGCGTCCGCCGCGCCTGCCAGGGGCGGCCGGTCGACGAGGCGCAGCTGCAGCAGCTCGCCCAGCAGGTGGAGGACGCCATCCGGGCGACCGGCGCGGCCGAGGTGCCGAGCCAGGAGGTCGGCCTGGCGATCCTGCGCCCGCTGCGGGAGCTCGACGAGGTGGCCTACCTCCGCTTCGCCAGCGTCTACCGCGCGTTCGACTCCATCGACGACTTCGAGAAGGAGATCACCGAGCTGCGGGCGCGCCACCTGCCCGGCGGCACCCCGCCGCTGCCGGGCCTGCCGCCCGAGGGGCCGCCGACCCGCCGCCGCGGGCGCACCTAGCTCCACCCGGCGACCCTCCGGCACCGCCGCCGGACACCCGGCACGACCAGCGAGAACTGTCAGCACCACCCGCTACACACCTGTCAGGGCACCACCGATCGCGGCGCTTCCCCAGCCGCAGCCGCACCAAGGGAGAGCTCCAAGCCATGACCGAGACCGACGACCGCCTGTCCTCCGCCCGCGTCCGCCGCGGGGGCAAGGCGCCTGCCCGGGGGAAGGGCCTGAAGGTCAAGCGGGTCTTCACCACCGCCGGCGTGCACCCCTACGACGAGGTGACGTGGGAGCGCCGCGACGTCGTCATGACCAACTGGCGTGACGGCTCGATCAACTTCGAGCAGCGCGGCGTGGAGTTCCCCGCCGAGTGGAGCATCAACGCGACGAACATCGTCACGACGAAGTACTTCCGCGGCGCGGTGGGGACCCCGCAGCGGGAGAGCAGCCTGCGCCAGCTCATCGACCGCGTCGTCCTGACCTACGGCGCCGCCGGTCGCGAGCACGGCTACTTCGCCACCGAGGGCGACGCCGAGATCTTCGAGCACGAGCTGACCTGGATGCTGCTGCACCAGTACTTCAGCTTCAACAGCCCCGTCTGGTTCAACGTCGGCACGAGCGCCCCGCAGCAGGTCAGCGCCTGCTTCATCCTCGCCGTCGACGACACGATGGACTCGATCCTGAACTGGTACCGGGAGGAGGGGCTGATCTTCAAGGGCGGCTCGGGCGCCGGCCTGAACCTCTCCCGCATCCGCTCCTCCAAGGAGCTGCTCTCCTCCGGCGGCACCGCCTCCGGCCCGGTCAGCTTCATGCGCGGCGCCGACGCCTCCGCCGGGACCATCAAGTCCGGTGGCGCCACCCGCCGCGCGGCCAAGATGGTCGTCCTCGACATCGACCACCCCGACATCGAGGAGTTCATCGAGACCAAGGCGCGCGAGGAGGACAAGATCCGCGCGCTGCGCGACGCCGGGTACGACATGGACCTCGGCGGCAAGGACATCACCAGCGTCCAGTACCAGAACGCCAACAACTCCGTCCGCGTCTCCGACGAGTTCATGCGCGCGGTCGAGGAGGGCACCGACTTCGGGCTGCGCGGGCGCCTCGACGGCTCGGTCATCGAGACCGTCGACGCCAAGGCGCTGTTCCGCAAGGTCACCCAGGCCGCCTGGGAGTGCGCCGACCCGGGCATCCAGTACGACGACACGATCAACGACTGGCACACCAACCCCGAGACCGGCCGGATCAACGCGTCCAACCCGTGCTCGGAGTACATGAGCCTCGACAACAGCTCGTGCAACCTGGCGTCGCTGAACCTCATGAAGTTCCTGCAGGACGACGGGACCTTCGACAGCAAGCGCTTCGTCAAGGCCGTCGAGCTGGTCATCACGGCGATGGACATCTCCATCTGCTTCGCCGACTTCCCGACCGAGCCGATCGGTGACACGACGCGGGCCTACCGCCAGCTGGGCATCGGCTACGCCAACCTCGGCGCGCTGCTCATGGCCACCGGTCACGCGTACGACTCGCGCGGCGGCCAGACCCTGGCCGCGGCGATCACCTCGCTGATGACCGGCACCGCCTACCGGCGCTCGGCCGAGCTGGCCGGCATCGTCGGCGCGTACGACGGCTACGCCCGCAACGCCGACGCGCACGCCCGGGTGATGCGCAAGCACGCCGCGGCCAACGACGCCATCCGCCCGGTCGGCGCCGACGACGCCGACGTGCTCAAGGCGGCCACCGCCGAGTGGCAGGAGTGCCTGGCGATCGGCGGCGAGAACGGCTGGCGCAACGCCCAGGCCTCGGTGCTCGCCCCCACCGGCACCATCGGCTTCATGATGGACTGCGACACGACCGGCATCGAGCCGGACTTCTCGCTGGTCAAGTTCAAGAAGCTGGTCGGCGGCGGCTCCATGCAGATCGTCAACCAGACCGTGCCGCGCGCGCTCAAGAGCCTGGGCTACCAGGAGGAGCAGATCGAGGCGATCGTCGAGTACATCGCCGAGCACGGCCACGTGGTCAACGCCCCGAGCCTGCGCCCGGAGCACTACGAGGTGTTCGACTGCGCCATGGGCGAGCGGGCCATCTCGCCGATGGGCCACGTGCGGATGATGGCGGCGGTCCAGCCGTTCATCTCCGGCGCCATCAGCAAGACGGTCAACATGCCGGAGTCGGCCACCGTCGAGGACGTCGAGAACATCTACTTCCAGGGCTGGAAACTGGGCCTCAAGGCGCTGGCGATCTACCGCGACAACTGCAAGGTCGGCCAGCCGCTGTCCGACGCCAAGGCCAAGAAGGCCGGTGCCGAGGGTGGGACCGAGGTCAAGGTCGAGGCCGCCCCCACGGCGCTGGCGCACCCGGTGCGCAAGCGGCTGCCGAAGAAGCGGACGAGCATGACCACCTCGTTCAGCGTCGCCGGCGCCGAGGGCTACATGACCGCCGGGATGTACGAGGACGGCAGCCTCGGCGAGGTGTTCCTCAAGCTCGGCAAGCAGGGCTCGACCCTGGCCGGCGTCATGGACGCCTTCTCGATCGCGCTGTCCATCGCGCTGCAGCACGGTGTGCCGCTCGAGACCTACATCCAGAAGTTCACCAACATGCGCTTCGAGCCGGCCGGCATGACCGACGACCCGGACATCCGGATCGCCCAGTCGGTGATGGACTACATCTTCCGGCGCCTGGCGCTGGACCACCTGCCGGTCGAGACCCGCGCGACCCTCGGCATCTTCACCGCCGAGGAGCGGGCCGCCCAGGTGTCCGGCTACGGCACCTCCGCGTCGGCCGGGACGGTCGTCGAGGAGGAGGAGGTCGACGTCGAGGCGCTGCGCAGCTCGGTGCCGACCGACGAGCGCAAGCCGGAGCCCGCGAGCGAGAAGCCGCTCAAGGAGGCGCACTCCTCGGCCGAGCTGCTCGAGTTGGTCACCGGCACGGCCACCGACGCGCCGCTGTGCATGACCTGCGGCACGAAGATGCGCCCCGCCGGCAGCTGCTACGTCTGCGAGGGCTGCGGCTCGACCAGCGGCTGCAGCTGATAGCGAGGCTTGCCGGGATGTCAGCGGGATTCTCGCCTGATGTCCCGGCAGGCTCGCCGGAATGTCAGCGGGATTGCCACTGACATTTCTTGCCAAGTCCGGCAGCGATTGCCGAGTTGGCAATCCAGCCCCAGCCGCCCCGGCCCTCTTCGGAGGGCCGGGGCGGCCCTGCATTGGCACCGAGGAGGACAGGCGCGTGACCCAGCCCCCGTCACCGCCGCGGGGGGGGGGGGGGGGGGGGGGGGGGGGGGGGGGGGGGGGGGGGGGGGGGGGGGGGGGGGGGGGGGGGGGGGGGGGGGGGGGGGGGGGGGGGGGGGGGGGGGGGGGGGGGGGGGGGGGGGGGGG
>NZ_JBJGZV010000062.1:0-21628 GCF_054050715.1 Blastococcus sp. SYSU D00669 | reverse complement strand
CACCCCCCCCGGCGCGGGCCCCCCCCCCCCCCCCCCCCCCCCCCCCGCCGCACGGGGTGGGTGAAGATGAGCCGGATGGACACGGGGAGCGACGGGCAGCCGGGGGACGACGTCGTCCTGCGGCCCGAGAGCCTGCTGCTCACCTTCTTCGGTGCGCACGTCCTCGGCCGGCCGGTCATGGTGGCCACGCCGAGCCTCATCGAGGTGATGGAGCGGGTGGGCGTCTCCCCGCACGCCACCCGCTCGGCGATCGCGCGGATGGTCACGCGCGGGCGGCTGGTGAGCCGGCGCAGCGGCCGGCAGGTCTACTACGGCCTGACCCCGCGGTCGGTCGAGGTGCTCAACGACGGCTACGTGCGCATCTGGCGCACCGGCGCGGTCAACCGGCACTGGGACGGCCGGTGGACGCTGCTGAGCTTCAAGCTGCCCGAGTCCTGGCAGCGGCAGCGGCACGAGCTGCGCACCCGGCTGCTCTGGGCGGGGTTCGGGCCGCTGCAGGGCGGGCTGTGGATCGCGCCGTCGGTGCCCGACCTCGACCGGATCCTCTCGGGCCTGGAGGCCGCCGAGCACGTGCGCGCCTTCGTGGCGCAGCCGCACGCCGGGGTCGACGCGGCCGCCATGCTCGCCGACGTCTGGGACATCCCGGCGCTGGCCCGCCGGTACGAGCGCTTCCTCGAGCGCTGGGACGGGGGGATCGCCGACCGGACCCACACCGATCCGCTCGGCCGCCAGCTGGCGCTGCAGGAGGAGTGGCGGCTGGCGCTGCGCCAGGAGCCGCAGCTGCCGGTCGAGCTGCTGCCCCAGCCGTGGCCGGCCGAGCGCGCCCAGGAGCTGTTCCACCGGCTGCACGCCCAGGTCGAGGTCCGGGCCCGCGCCGCGGCGGCCGAGATCCTCGACACGATCCCGGCCACCGAGGGCGCGGAGAGCGGCGCGTGGCCGGCGTAGCCGTACTGCCCGGAGACGTTGGTGCAGTGTGCGTTCGTGGCGGGTTCCGCGCCCAGGAGCCGCCACGAACGCACATCACCGACCGGGCTTGCCGAGGCCGGCGGGCGGTCCCGCGGTCACCCGAGGGAGGCCGTGTCGATGACGAACCGGTAGCGGACGTCGGAGGCCAGCACGCGCTCGTAGGCCTCGTTGACCTGATCGGCGGCGATCACCTCGACGTCGGCGACGATGCCGTGCTCGGCGCAGAAGTCGAGCATCTCCTGGGTCTCGGCGATGCCGCCGATCATCGAGCCGGCGTAGCTGCGCCGGCCGCCGATCAGCGACATGGCGTCGAGGCTCAGCGGCCCGGCGGGGGCGCCCACGTTGACCAGCGCGCCGTCGACGGCCAGCAGCGACAGGTACGCGTCCACGTCGATCGTCGCGCTGACGGTGTTGACGACCAGGTCGAACCGGCCGGCCAGCTGCGCGAACGTGTCGGGGTCGCTGGTCGCGAAGTAGTCGTCGGCACCGAGGCGCAGGCCGTCCTCCTGCTTCTTCAGCGACTGCGACAGCACGGTGACCTCGGCGCCCATGGCGTGCGCCAGCTTGACCGCCATGTGGCCCAGCCCGCCGAGGCCGACGACGGCGACCTGCCTGCCGGGGCCGGCGCCCCAGCGGCGCAGCGGGGAGTACGTGGTGATCCCGGCGCACAGCAGCGGCGCGGCGGCGGCCGGGTCGATGCCGTCGGGCACCCGGAGGACGAAGCCGGCGTCGACGACCACGTGCGTGGAGTAGCCGCCCTGGGTGGTGGTGCCGTCGCGGTCGGTGGCGGCGTAGGTGCCGACCATGCCGTCCAGGCAGTACTGCTCGTCACCGCGCCGGCAGTTGGCGCACTCCCCGCAGGAGTCGACCATGCAGCCGACGCCGACCCGGTCGCCGACCCGGTGGGTCGTGACGTCGGGGCCGACCTCGGCGACGACGCCGACGATCTCGTGGCCGGGGACGACGGGGAAGGGTTGCGGGCCCCAGTCGCCGTTGACGGTGTGGATGTCGGAGTGGCAGATGCCGGCGTACTCGATCGCGATGAGCACGTCGCGCGGGCCGACGTCCCGGCGCTCGATGGTGGTCGGGGCCAGGGGGCGGCCGGCGGCAGGGGCGGCGTAGGCGTTGACGCGCAAGGGAGTGGTGCTCCTCGTCGGTGGGTTCGGCTGGATGTCGGTCGGCGGCCGGGACGGCTCCGTGCTCGTCGTCGGCGGCCCCGTCCACCCCACGAAACCGCGCCCGGCGCACGCGCGGGGGGTCGGGTTTGTGGGGGGTAGCCGCGCGACCCCTCTCGATCCGCGCAGCGACGTAGCGTCGGAGCGGTGGACAACCGCTCCGACATCCGCGACTTCCTCGCCAGCCGCCGCGCCCGGATCACGCCGGAGCAGGCCGGGCTGCTGCCCGGGGGCGGACGGCGGCGTGTCCCGGGGCTGCGCCGCGAGGAGGTCGCCGTCCTGGCCGGGGTGAGCACCGACTGGTACACCCGGCTGGAGAAGGGCCACATCGCCGGCGTCTCCGAGGACGTCCTGGAGGCCGTCGCCCGGGCGCTGCGGCTGGACGAGGCCGAGCGGCTCCACCTGTTCAACCTGGCCCGCGCCGCCAAGCCCGGGCGCGCACCCCGGCGCCGCGGCAGGGCGCCGGTGCCGCCGCGCGTGCAGTGGATGCTCGACTCGATGACCGGGTCGGCCGCGTTCGTCGCCAACGGCCGACTGGACATCCTGGCGAGCAACACCCTGGGGTGGGCCCTGCACTCACCGCTGTTCGACGACCCCCACCGACCGGCGAACTTCGCGCGCTTCCAGTTCCTCGACCCCCGGGCGCGCGACTACTACCAGGACTGGGAGAGCGCCGCCGTCATCACGGTGGCCCTGCTGCGCACCGAGGCCGGGCGCGACCCCCACGACAAGGACCTGCGCGAGCTGGTCGGGGAGCTGTCGACGGTCAGCGAGGAGTTCCGGACCCGCTGGGCCGCGCACGACGTGCGCATCCACCACGCCGGCAGCAAGCAGTTCCGCCACCCGGCGGTCGGTCCGCTGGAGCTCGTCTACCACACGGTCGACCTGGCGCCCGCCGGCGAGGCGAGGCTCGCCATGACCGTCTACACCGCCGAACCGGGCACGCCGTCCGAGGACGGGCTCAAGCTCCTGGCCAGCTGGGCGGCGACCGCCGGTCAGGCCCGGTCGGGCGACCGGGCCTGACCGGCAGGACCCCCGCGGGGGTGGTTCAGCCGAGGACGCGGAAGACCGGCTCGGCGACGCAGACCGGCTTGTCGCCGCCCTCGCGCTCGATCACGGCGGCGACGGTGAGCTGGTAGCCGCCCTTGATCTCCTCGACGTCGGTGAGCGTCGCGGTCAGCCGGACCTTCGAGCCGACCGGCACCGGCGCGGGGAAGCGCACCTTGTTCAGGCCGTAGTTCACGGCCATCTTCGTGTCGGTCACGGTGAGCACCTGCGACCACATCGGGATGAGCAGCGACAGGGTCAGGTAGCCGTGCGCGATCGGCCCGCCGAACGGGCTCTCACGGTTCGCGCGCTCGACGTCGACGTGGATCCACTGGTGGTCGCTGGTGGCGTCGGCGAAGAGGCTCACCGACTCCTGGGTCACCTCGAACCAGTCGCTGGTGCCGACCTCCCGCCCCTTGTACGAGGGCAGCTCGGCGAGGGTGGTCGTGGTCGTCGTCATGCGGGGGTCTCCTCCAGGTACTGCGAGCGCAGGTCGGGTTTGCGGATCTTGCCGGTGGCGGTCTTGGGCAGCTCGTCGGCGAACTCGACCAGCCGGGGCACCTTGAAGCCGGCCAGCCGCTCGCGCAGCGCCGTCCGGACGGCCTCCGGGTCGCGGTCCACGTCGGGACCGACGACGAGGACGGCGAGGCCGACCTCGCCCCACTTCTCGTCGGGGACGCCGATCACCGCGGCCTCGACGACGCCGGGCAGCTCGAGCAGCGCGGACTCGACCTCGGCCGGGTAGATGTTCTCCCCGCCCGAGATGATCATGTCCTTGTACCGGTCGCGGATGTAGAGGAAGCCCTCGTCGTCGAACGAGCCGGCGTCCCCGGTGCGGTACCAGCCGTCGACGAGCACCTCGGCGGTCCGCTCGGGGTCCTCCCAGTAGCCCGCCATGACGTTCGGGCCCTGCACGACCACCTCGCCGACCTCGTCGACGTCGGCGTCCGTGCCGTCGGGCCGGACCACCCGGACGTCGGTGAAGAACACCGGCTTGCCGGCCGAGCCCACCTTGCGCACGGCGTCGGCCGAGTCGAGGACCGTGCAGCCCGGCGCGGCCTCGGTCATCCCGTACGCCTGCTGCATGGTCACCCCGCGGTCGAGCCAGGTGCGCAGCGTGGGGAGGGGGAGCGGGGCACCGGCGGCGCCGATGGTGCGCAGCTGGGAGAGGTCGCGGGTGCGGAACTCCGGCAGCCGGGCCATCGCGTCGAGCATCGTCGGGACGGCGAAGAACGAGTTGACCCGCTGCTCCTCGATGACCCGCAGCGTCTCGGCCGGGTCGAACCGGCGCACGACCACCGCGCAGCCGCCGCGCAGCAGCGTCGGGTTGACCGTGCCGTTGAGCCCGCCGATGTGGAACAGCGGCGCCAGCGCCAGGGTGCGCTCGGTCTGCGTGAAGTCGAAGCCGAGCAGCTGGTTGGTGGCGTTCCAGGTCATGTTGCCGTGGGTCAGCACCGCGCCCTTGGGCCGGCCGGTGGTGCCCGACGTGTACATGACCAGGCAGGGGTCGTCGAGCGAGACCTGCTCGTCGCGCGGCTCCGGGTCGGCCGCGGCGAGCAGCTCCTCGTAGGGCAGCGACGCCGTCCCGCCCTCGGCCGGCGGCTCGGCCGCGACCCAGGTGGGGACGACGTCGCGCAGCGCGTCGGCCAGCCGCCCGTGGTCGCGCCCGTGGACGACGACCGACGCGCCGGAGTGCTCGAGCACGTAGCGGGCCTCGGGCGCGGTGAGCCGGGCGTTGACCGGCACCCAGATCGCGCCGAGCTGACCGCAGGCGTACAGCGTCTCCAGCGCCGAGGGGTGGTTGCCGCCGGTCCACGCGACGCGGTCGCCCCGGCGCACGCCCAGGCCGGCCAGCGCGCCGGCGGTGCGCCGGACCCGCTCGGCGAACCCGGCGTGCGACGTCGTCCGCCCCTCGAACCAGACGGCGTCGCGTTCGGGCGAGATCCGCAGCCGCCGCTCCGGCCAGGAGCCCAGTCCGGCGTTACGCACCGCGCAGTCCGAGGGCCCGGATGGCGTTCTCCTTCATGATCAGCGGCTTGACCTCGTCGCGGATCTCGAGCCCCTCGAAGTCCTTGATCCACCGCTCGGGCCGCAGCAGCGGGTAGTCGCTGCCGAACAGCACCTTGGTCCTGAGCATCGTGTTCGCGGCGCGGACCAGCTGCGGCGGGAAGTACTTCGGCGACCAGCCCGAGAGGTCGATGTAGACGTTCGCCTTGTGCTGGGCGACGGCGATCGCGCTGTCCTGCCAGGGCACGGAGGGGTGGGCCATGATGATCGTCAGGCCGGGGAAGTCGGCGGCGACGTCGTCGAGCAGCATCGGGTCGGAGTAGCGCAGCTTGATGCCGCGCCCACCGGGCAGGCCGGAGCCGATGCCGGTCTGGCCCGTGTGGAAGAGCGCCGGGACGCCGAGCGACTGCAGCTCCTCGTACAGCGGGTAGTGCCGCCGGTCGTTGGGCTCGAACGCCTGGATCGACGGGTGGAACTTGAACCCGCGGACGCCGTGCTCCTCGACCAGCCGCCGGGCCGTGCGCACGCCCGAGGCGCCGCGGGCCGGGTCGATGGACCCGAAGGGGATGAGCACGTCGGGGTGCTGGGCCGCGGCCTCGGCGATCTCCTCGTTGGACAGCGTCGGGTGGCCGATGGCCAGCTCGCTGTCGACGGTGAAGACCACCGCGGCCATGTTCTGCGCGCGGTAGTCCTCGGCGATCTGCGGCACGGTCGGGTGGTACGGGTCGCCCTTGAAGTACTTCGAGGCGGCCGCCAGCAGCTCGTCGTCCAGGGACAGGTGGCCGTGCGCGTCCTGCTCGACGTGCACGTGCACGTCGATGGCGACGACCTTGTCGAGGTCGATCGTCACTTCGGGGGCTCCGGCAGCTGCTGGCCGACGGTCTGCTGCGAGCCGGCGAACTTCTCGGGCCACACGCCGGCGATCGCGTCGGCCGGCCAGCCGGTGCCGTCGGCGAGCTCGACGACGACCTCGGCCGGGTGGCTCCACAGCGCGAGCCGGTCGCCGCCGATGCCCACGGCCTGGCCGGTGACGTCCTTGGCCGCGTCGGAGGCGAGGAAGGCCACCAGGCCCGCGGCGTCCTCCGGCGTGCCGAACCCGAGCTGCTGGCGCGCGAACGGCGGCAGCGGCTCACCCGCCTGCAGCGCGTCGATGTAGGGCTTGAGGAAGGGCACGGTCTCGGTCATCGCGGTGGCGGCGACCGGCACGATCGCGTTGACGGTGATGCCGGCGCGGGCCAGCTCCATCGCCCAGGTGCGGACCATGCCGACGATGCCGGCCTTGGCGGCGGCGTAGTTGGTCTGGCCGAAGTTGCCGACCTGGCCGGTGGGGGAGCCGACGCAGATGACCCGGCCGCCCTCGCCCTGCTCGCGCATGCGGATCGCGGCGGCGCGGGTGCAGGTGAACGTGCCGCGCAGGTGCGTGGTGATGACGGCGTCGAACTGCTCGTCGGTCATCTTCCACAGCGTGGTGTCGCGCAGGATGCCGGCGTTGTTGACCAGGACGTCGAGCCGGCCGAATTCCGTCACGGCGCGGTCGACGAGGGCCTGCGCGGCCTCGCTGGTGCCGACGGGCACGACCTCGGCGACGGCGGTGCCGCCGGCTTCGGCGATCGACTTCACCGCCGCCTCGGCGACCGACTCGTCGACGTCGTTGACGACGACGGCGGCGCCGGATCGGGCGAGCTCGGTGGCGTAGGCGAGGCCGAGGCCCCGTCCGCTGCCGGTGACGATGGCGACCTTGCCGGTCAGGTCCACGGGCGCTCCTCGGGGAACCACAGGGGGATGCCCGCACGGGGCATCGTTGCCGGCTCGGACGCTAGGCCGATATCGTGGAGGTTGTCAACGATTGAGGAGTTCACCGATATGACGGCGCTGACCGACGACGTCGGCTTCCTGCTGACGCGGGCGAGCGGGCTCGCCGTCCGGGCCACCAACGCCGCGCTGGCCGACGTCGGCCTGCGGGTGCGCCAGTACTCCGTGCTGGTGCTGGCCGACGACGCGCCGGACGGGATCTCCCAGCGCGACCTGGCCGAGGTGCTCGGCCTGGACCCCAGCCAGGTGGTGGCGCTGGTCGACGAGCTGGCCGCCGCCGGGCTGGTCGAGCGCCGGCCGTCGCCGACCGACCGCCGGCAGCGGCTGGTCGCGGCGACGGCGCAGGGTGTGCGGCTGCGGCGCCGGGCGGAGCAGCGGGCGGCCGCCGGGCTGCAGGGGCAGCTGGGCGGCCTGTCGCCCGCCGAGCAGGAGACGCTGCGCGGCCTCCTGAAGCGGGTCGTGAGCACGGACACCGGTGAGGACGCGCGCCGGGCTGGGTAGTCCTCCGCGCATGCAGCACGATCCACTACCGGGCGAGGACGACGTCGCCCGCGACGACGAGCAGGCGCTGTCGCGCGCCGAGGGCGGCGGGCCGAGCGACGAGCCGGACGCCGGCACGACCACGGGCACCGGCGAGTCCGGCACCTTCGTCGGTCGGGTCGCCGGTCAGGACGTCGGGTACGCGGGGGAGACGGGGGCCGAGCGTCGCGCGGCCGAGCAGTCGGGATGAGGGTCGGCCTCGTCCTCGGCGGGGGCGGCGTGGTCGGGCAGGCGTACCACTCCGGCGTCCTCGCCGTCCTGCAGCACGACTTCGGCTTCGACGCCCGGCGGGCGGACCTGATCGTCGGCACCTCGGCCGGCTCGATCACCGGCACCCTGCTGCGCCTCGGCGTCTCGCCGGAGGACCTCGCCGCCTGGACGGTGAAGGCGCCGCTGTCCAGCGACGGCGACGTCCTCGAGCAGCTGGCCGGCACCGAGCCGCCCGAGCTGGCGCCGTTCCGGCCGCTCGACGTGATCCGGCGGCCGGCTCGGCTGCCCGGCTGGGAGATGGTCCACCGGGCGGTGACCCGGCCGTGGCGCTTCCGCCCGATGGCCGCGGGGCTGGCCCTGCTGGCGCCCGGGCGGCACGACATCGCCGAGCAGCTGGCCGCGCTGCGGGAGCTCGAGGACGGCGGGTGGCCCGACTCGCTGTGGATCACCGCGGTGCGCCGGCGCGACGGCCGGCGCGTGGTCTTCGGCCGGCCGGGCTCGCCCCCGGCGCCGCTGCACCTGGCCGTGGCCGCCTCGTGCGCCGTCCCGGGCTACTTCACGCCCGTCACCGTCGCCGGGCACGCCTACGTCGACGGGGGAGTGCACTCGCCGACCAACGCGGCGCTGCTGCGGCACTGCGGGCTCGACCTGGTGATCGTGGTGTCGCCGATGAGCGGGCCGCCGGGGCTGCGCCCGGACTTCTACGCGGCCACGCGGCGGTACTCGGCCCGCCTGCTGCGGCGCGAGGTGCGCGCGCTGGAGAAGGCCGGTGTGCAGACGGTCGTGTTCACGCCCGGTCAGCCGGAGCAGGCGGCCATGGGCGACGACATGATGTCCCGCGCGCGGCTGCACGAGGTGCTGCAGCAGTCGTTCTTCGCCGCCGGCGCCCGGGCGGCCGCCGAGGACGCCCACGAACTGCTGCGCCGCGCCGCCGGCTGATCAGGACGACCCGCGCTGTGTGGTCGCCGCCCGCGCGGCAGACCGCGTGGGTCGCGACCGCACGGCGTGGGTGAGCACCGGCCGCGGGCCTCAGTCGGGGCGGCGGCGGCCGATCTTGGAGCCGAGCCAGGTCAGCGGGTCGAACCTGCGGTCCACCACGCGCTCCTTGAGCGGGATGATCCCGTTGTCGGTGAGGTGGATGCCCTCGGGGCACACCTCGGTGCAGCACTTGGTGATGTTGCAGTAGCCGAGCCCGTGCACCTCCTGGGCGGCGTCGCGGCGGTCCTCGGTGTCCAGCGGGTGCATGTCCAGCTCGGCCAGCCGGATGAGGAAGCGCGGGCCGGAGAAGGCCTTCTTGTTCTCCTCGTGGTCGCGGATGACGTGGCAGGTGTTCTGGCACAGCCAGCACTCGATGCACTTGCGGAACTCCTGCGAGCGCTCGACGTCGACCTGCGCCATCCGGTGGTTGCCGTCGGCGTCGCGCGGCTGCGGGGAGAACGCGGGCACCTGGGCGGCCTTGGCGTAGTTGTAGGAGACGTCGGTGACCAGGTCGCGGATCACGGGGAACGTCCGCAGCGGCGTGACGGTGATCGTCTCGTCCTCGGCGAAGGTGCTCATCCGGGTCAGGCACATCAGCCGCGGCCGGCCGTTGACCTCGGCGCTGCACGAGCCGCACTTGCCGGCCTTGCAGTTCCAGCGGACGGCGAGGTCGCCGGCCTGGGTGGCCTGCAGCCGGTGGATGATGTCGAGGACGACCTCGCCCTCGTTGACCTGCACCGTGTAGTCGCGCAGCTCGCCGCCGCCGGCGTCCCCCCGCCACACCCGGAAGCGGGCGTCGTAGCTCATGGCTGCTCCTCGAAGATCTCGCTCAGGTCGGACGGCATCCGGGGGAGCGGCTGCCGGGTCACGACGACCCCGCCGCCGGGCGGGCGGGTGCAGACGAGGTTGGTCTTCGCCCACTCGGCGTCGGCGGCCGGGAAGTCGTCGCGGGTGTGCCCGCCGCGGCTCTCCTGCCGCTCCAGCGCCGCCTTCGCGATGCACTCGCTGACCACGAGCATGTGCGGCAGGTCCAGCGCGAGGTGCCAGCCGGGGTTGTACTGCCGGTGCCCCTCGACCGACAGCCGGGCGATGCGCTCCTCGAGCGAGCGGATCCGCTCGAGCGCCTCCTTCATCTCCGGCTCGGTGCGGATGATGCCCACCAGGTCGTGCATCGTCTGCTGCAGGTCGTGCTGGACGGCGTACGGGTTCTCGCCGCCCTCCCGCTCGAACGGCGCCAGCGCGGCCCGGGCGGCGTCGGCCAGCGCCTCGTCCGGGATGGCCCGCGCCCGCCGCGACCGCGCCTGCTCGGCCGCCGCCACCCCGGCCCGCCGGCCGAACACCAGCAGGTCCGACAGCGAGTTGCCGCCCAGCCGGTTGGAGCCGTGCATCCCGCCGGCCACCTCGCCGGCCGCGAACAGCCCCGGCACCCGTGACTGCGCGGTGTCCGGGTCGACCTCCACCCCGCCCATCACGTAGTGGCAGGTGGGCCCTACCTCCATCGGCTCCTTGGTGATGTCGACGTCGGCCAGCTCCTTGAACTGGTGGTACATCGACGGCAGCCGCTTGCGGACGTAGTCGGCCGACCGGCGGGAGGCGATGTCGAGGAACACCCCGCCGTGCGGCGAGCCGCGGCCGGCCTTGACCTCGCTGTTGATCGCCCGGGCGACCTCGTCACGCGGCAGCAGCTCGGGGGGCCGCCGGTTGTTCTTCTTGTCCGTGTACCAGCGGTCGGCCTCCTCCTCGGTCTCCGCCGTCTCCTTGCGGAAGAAGTCCGGGATGTAGTCGAACATGAACCGGTTGCCGGCCGAGTTGCGCAGCACGCCGCCGTCGCCGCGGACGCTCTCGGTGACCAGGATCCCGCGCACCGACGGCGGCCAGACCATGCCGGTCGGGTGGAACTGGACGAACTCCATGTTGACCAGCCCGGCGCCGGCCCGCAGCGCCAGCGAGTGGCCGTCGCCGGTGTACTCCCACGAGTTCGAGGTGACCTTGTACGCCTTGCCGATGCCGCCGGTCGCCAGCACCACCGACGGCGCCTGCCAGGCGACGAACCGGCCGGACTCGCGCCAGTACCCGAACGCGCCGGTGATCCCGTCGGTGTCCTGCAGCAGCCGCGTGACGGTGCACTCCATGAACACGTCGATGCCGAGCGCCACCGTGCGCTGCTGCAGGGTGCGGATCAGCTCCAGACCGGTGCGGTCACCGACGTGCGCCAGCCGGGCGTAGCGGTGCCCGCCGAAGTCGCGCTGGCTGATCAGCCCGTCGTCGGTGCGGTCGAACAGCGCGCCCCAGTCCTCGAGCTCGCGGACCCGGTCGGGCGCCTCCTGCGCGTGGAGCTGGGCCATCCGCCAGTGGTTGAGCATCTTCCCGCCGCGCATGGTGTCGCGGAAGTGCACCCGCCAGTTGTCCTCGGGGTAGAGGTTGCCCATGGCCGCGGCGATGCCGCCCTCGGCCATGACCGTGTGCGCCTTGCCCAGCAGCGACTTGCAGACCACCGCCGTCCGGGCGCCGGCTTCGTGCGCCGCGATCGCCGCGCGCAGCCCGGCGCCGCCGGCGCCGACCACGACGACGTCGTAGGCGTGCTCCTCGAGCTCCATCAGAAGAACCTCACGTCCGAGATCACGTCGGCGGCCAGCAGGAAGACGTAGAGGTCGGCGAGCGCGACGCTGAACATCGACACCCAGGCGTACTGCATGTGCCGGGCGTTGAGCTTCGACACGAACCCCCAGAACCGGTACCGCACCGGGTGCCGGGAGAAGTGGTTGAGCCGCCCGCCGACGATGTGCCGGCAGGAGTGGCAGGACAGCGAGTACAGGAACAGCAGGACCGCGTTGACCAGCAGCACCAGCGTGCCGAGGCCCATGTGCCCCCACTCGCCGGTCTCGTCGCGGAAGGCCAGGACCGCGTCGTAGAACAGGATCACGTTGATGACCAGCGCCGCGTAGAGGAAGTAGCGGTGCACGTTCTGGAAGATCAGCGGGAACCGCGTCTCGCCCGTGTACTTCCCGTGCGGCTCGGCCACCGCGCACGCCGGCGGGGAGAGCCAGAACGCCCGGTAGTAGGCCTTGCGGTAGTAGTAGCAGGTCAGCCGGATCCCCAGCGGGAAGATCAGGATGTAGATCGCCGGGGAGATCCACGTCGGCCCGGTGAAGAACTCCGGGAACGTGTCGCCCTCGCACCGGGTCGACAGGCACGGCGAGTAGAACGGCGAGATGTAGGGCTCGGCGAAGTAGTACGCGTTCTGGAACGCCCGGAACGTCGCGTACACGACGAAGGCGAGCAGGACGGCGACGGTGATCGCCGGCTGCACCCACCAGCGGTCGGTGCGCAGCGTGCGCCCGGTGATCGCGGCGCGGGCGGTGGCCGCCGACCAGATGGGGCGCCGGGCGGTGCCGCGCCGGGGCACGCGCAGCGGCGCCTGGCCGGGCGGGGCACCGTTCCGGCGGCGCCGGCCGAGCAGCCCGGCGAGCCCCGCGACCGACGCGGCCGCCAGCCACGGACCCAGCCGACGGCGCAGGCCGTCCTCGGTGCCGGGTCTCGTGCCCCGGGGCGCGGTGGTGGTCATGGCGCGAGGCGGTCATCGCCGACCGCGGGCCGATCGGGATCCGCGTCCTGCTCCAGCGCCATCGCTGCCCCCCGGTGTGAGGCCGACCACAGTGCGACGAAGCGCAGTCGATCACGAACGGCCCGTTCTGGAAAGAGGGGCGCGCGATCGGGGGATCAGCGGGCGCGGGGCAGCTCCCGCGCGGCACCGACCAGCGACGACGGGGCGAGGTCGGCGGGGTCGGCGCACCGCACGTCGGCGACGACGGCGGTGACGTTGTCCTCGGTGCCGGCGGCCAGCGCGGCGTCGAGCAGCCGCCGCACGGCGACGGCCGGGGTGGGCGAGTCGGCGAGCAGCGCGCGCAGCTCCGCGGGCGGGACGGCGCCGGAGAGGCCGTCGGAGCACAGCAGGAGCCGGTCGCCCGGCTCGGCCGGCAGGGCGCTGACCACGACCGAGGCGGGCTCGCCCGGGCGGCCGTGCAGCGCGGCGAGGACGACGTGGCGCAGCGGGTGCCGCCGGGCCTGCTCCTCGGTGATCGTGCCGGCGTCGAGCAGGCTCTGGACCAGGGTCTGGTCGACGGTCAGCCGCAGCAGCCCGCCCCGGCGCAGCAGGTGCGCCCGCCCGTCGCCGACGTGCGCGACGACGAGCCGGCCCTGCGGCGTCAGGGCCGCGGCGGTGAGCGTGGTCGCCATGCCGGTCAGCGACGGCTGCCGGGCGACGGCGGCGGCGAGGTCGTCGTTGGCGGCGTCGACCGCGCCCACCAGGTCGGGGGCGGCGGGACCGGCGAGCTCGGCCACGCGGCGCAGCCGGTCGACGACCAGGGCCGCGGCGGTGGCGCCGCCGACCGAGCCGCCGACGCCGTCGGCCACCGCGACCAGCCGCGGACCGGCCAGGCCGGCGTCCTGGTTGTCCGGACGCGGGCCGGCGGTCGAGCCGGCCGCCGTGTCCAGGGCGAGCCCGGCCACCGCGGAGAGCAGCAGCGGCTGGGTCCCGGACACGCCCCCAGTGTGGCGCGGATTCCTGTGCGCTTCCTGGACGGCGTCGCGGGCCCGCCGGGCAGATCAGACGGTGGCCGCCGGGGCCGGCGTGGTGCCGGGGCCGCCGGGCACGAAGGCCGGTGCCCACCAGTCCCAGATCACGGCCTCGGCGAAGGCGTCGGCGACCACGGGGGACGCGGTGCCGGCGTCGAGGCGGCCGTCGCGGTCGGTGTCGGCCGCCGTCGCGTCGGCCGTGCCGTCGCCGTCGGAGTCGACGGCGACCTCCTCGACGGCGCCGTCCGCGTCGCGGTCGAAGGCCCAGACCTCCGGCCGCGCGTCGCCGTCGCGGTCGACCGCCACCGCCTCGGTCGACCCGTCGGCGTCGCCGTCGAGCACCCAGGTGTCGTCGGCGCCGTCGCCGTCGTCGTCCACCGCGAAGGCGTCGGTCCAGCCGTCGGCCGACAGCGGGTACGAGGTGTAGGGCACGGTGCCCGCCGACGCCGAGATCGCGCCCGGCAGGGCGAGCGCGGCCACCGCCGCCAGGGGGACGCCGGCGCGCAGGAGCAGGGTGCGGGGCAGGGTGCTGCGGGACATCGGAGGGCCTTCCTCGGGGTCGTGGACTCGCTCGCCGAAGAGGGTGGGGGACGGCGCTGAAGAGGCGCTGAAGCCGCCTCAGAGGCCGTGCTCGGCGAGCACGGCGGCGAGGGGGAGCGCCTCGCCGCGGGCGCTGGCCGCGGCGAACTCGTCCGGGTGCAGCCGCGGCCGCACCAGCCGGTCGCGCAGCAGGACGTGGTGGAAGAAGCCGGCGGTGTCGGAGAACAGGGCACCGCCGGCGGCCGCCACGAGCTCCGCCGCGGTGGTCCAGTCGTCGCGGCAGGCGGCGGCGTAGCCGAGGGCCAGGACGACGTCGGGGTCGGCCTGCCGGCCCTCCCGCTCGGCCCGCTGCCTGGCCTGCTGCAGCGGGGCCAGGTAGGGCTCGCCCTCGGCGATCCGCGACAGCGCCTCGGAGTAGGTGGTCAGCCAGTTCTCGTCCAGGCCGCTGACCCGCAGGTGCGCGTGCTGCGCGTCGATCAGCCGGCGCAGCCGGGCGGCGTCCCGGTCGACGAGCGCCACCAGCCAGGCGGCCCAGATGGCCAGGTAGGTGTCGTAGTCGGCGCCGCCGGCCGCGAGCAGCTGCGCGGCCTCGCCGGCCAGCCCGTCGGTGTCGCCGAGCAGCAGCCGGACGACGACCCGGTAGGCGTCGTCGAGCCGCACGAGGCCCGGCTCGTCCGCCGCGACGGCCTGCGCGCGGGCCTGCGCGAGCCGCGCCAGCGCCACCCGCGGCCGGACGGCCTGGGTGATCGCCGCGTAGTGCGCCGCGACCGCCGCGCCCCCGGGGTCGCCGGCCGCCTCGACGACCTCCGCCGCCGCGCCGGCGGCCGCGGCCAGCCGCCGGGGGTCGCCGGCCCCGATGCCCACGTCGGCCTGCAGCACGAGCGCCCACAGCCGGTCGGCCGGTGCCAGGTCGCGGGCGAGGAGCTGGTCGACCCAGCGGCGGCCCTCGGCGTAGGAGACGGCGTTGCGCCACAGCGTGGCCAGCCCCAGGGCGACGTCGACCGCCGCGGGGGTGTCACCGGCGGCCAGGCTCGTCGCGAAGGCCAGCCGCACCGTCTCGAGGTCGTCGCGGCTGCGGGCCGCCGTCGCCGCCGACAGCCAGCGCCGGGGGCGCGGCAGCTCGCGCGCCCGGTCCACGACGAAGGCGCGCAGCCGCTCGGTCACCTCCGGCCGAAGGCCGGCCTCGTCCAGCCGCTGCGCGGCGAACAGCCGCAGCGTCTCCAGCAGCCGGTAGCGGCGGGTGGCGGGGTCGTGGACGACGAGGCTCTTGGCCACCAGGTCGCCGAGCAGCCGCGTCGCCGTGGCGGCGTCGACGTCGCCGGCGACCGCGGGGACGGCGGCGAGCGGGAAGTCGGCGGGGAACACGCCGAGCCGGGCGAACAGGTCCTGCGCCTCGGGTGCGAGCAGCTGGTGGCTCCACTCCACGGTGGCCGACAGCGCCGAGTGGCGCTCGCCGGCGCGCGGGCGGGCGCCGGCGAGCAGGGTGAGCCGGTCGTCGAGGCGCTCGAGCAGCTCGTCGATGCCCAGCGAGGTCAGCTGGGCGGCGGCCAGCTCGATGGCCAGCGGCAGGCCGTCCAGGCGCCGGCACAGCTCGGCGACGCGCGGGTCGGCGACGTCGGCGCTGCCCGGGCCGGCCGCGGCCGCGGCCCGCTCGGCGAACAGCTCGGCGGCCTCGCTGCCGAGCGGGCCCACCCGGTGCACGACCTCACCGTCGACCCGCAGCGCCTCCCGGCTGGTGGCGAGCACCCGCACGCGCGGCCCGGCGTCGAGGACGGCGTCGACCAGCTCGGCGCTCTCGTCGACCAGGTGCTCGCAGTTGTCCAGCAGCAGCAGCGCCGGCCGGCCGCCGAGCAGCGCCGCGAGCCGCGCGGGCTCGACGGCGCCCACGCCCTGGACGCCGGCCGCCTCGGCCACCGCCCGGACCAGCCCCGCCCCGTCGCGCACCGGAGCCAGCTCGGCGAGCACGACGTCGGTGTCGGCGGCCACCCGGCGGGCCACCGCCAGCGCGAGCGTGGACTTCCCGGCGCCGCCCGGCCCGGTCAGCGTCACCAGGCGCGACGAGCGCAGCCGCGCCCCGACCGCGGCCAGGTCGTCGTCCCGCCCGATGAGGCGGGTCCGCGCGGGCGGCAGGCGGAGCCGGGTGGCCCGCTCGGGCGGCGCCGCCTCGACGGCGCGGCGCAGCGCGGCCGCCGCCGGGCCCGGCTCGGCGCCGAGCTCCGCGCGGAAGACCGCGGCCATCCGGTCCAGCGCCCGCAGCGCGTCGGACCGCCGTCCCTCGCGGAGGAGGACGCGGGCCAGCGCCAGGTGCGCCTCCTCGTCCAGCGGGTCGACCTCGACCAGCTCGGCGAACCGGCCGGCCGTCCGCAGCAGGTCCAGCCGGCGCTGCCGCAGGCGCTCGCGGGGCTCCTCGGTCCACGGCTCGTAGAGGTCGTCGGGGAGGAGGTCACCGGCATACCGGTCGGGGTCGCCGGCACGGTCGAACTCCTCGGCGTCGACGGTGACCTCCGCGTCGGGGAAGAGCGCGACCGTCCCCGCGGACAGCACGATGCCGTCCTTGCCGCCCAGCGCCGCGCGGGCGTAGTGGGCCGCGGTGTGCAGGCGCGGGGCGGCCTCGTCGAGCAGCAGGTCGGGCCACAGCGCGTCGACCACGCGGTCGCGCAGCAGGCGGTGGCCGGGCTGCAGCGCGAGCAGCTTCACCAGCGCCGACGCCGAGCGCCGGGACCAGGCCTGCTCGGGCACCGGCCGGCCGTCGACCTCGACGCCGAACCCGCCCAGCAGCCGGACCTGCACGCGCATCGTGGGCCTCCGGGATTGCGACCGGCGGAGTCTAGGGCGGTCCGGGCCGGAGCGGGAACGGCCCGGCGCCGAGCCCGGCCGGGACGGCCGCCCGGTGCTCCTCCTCGCCGCGCCGGGAACGGGGTGTCGGGTCCCGCGGGTCCGGGAAGACCTGAGGGCGGTCGACGGAGCAGACGTCCACCCGAGCGTTCGCGGGGCCCGGAACACCGGACGGACAGCCATGGCCGAGAGCACTGCGCTTCAGGGGTCGACGACGGTGGGCCTCTACGGCAGCCGGGTGGGGGAGCGGCTGCTCCGCGCCGCGCTCACCGAGTTCCTGGGGACCGCGGTGCTGGTCTTCGTCGGCACCAGCGTGGCGGTGGCGAACGCGGTGACGGGGCAGGCGGTCTACGACCTGCTCGCGGTCGTGCTCGCATTCGGCGTCGTCCTGGTCGCACTCGTGGCGGCCCTCGGGCACGTCTCCGGGTGCCACCTCAACCCGGCGGTCACCCTCGGGCTGGCCGCGACCGGGCGCTTCCCGTGGTCCGCCGCGGGCGCCTACGTCGCCGCCCAGCTGGCCGGTGGCCTGGCCGGAGCCGCGCTGACCTGGGCGGTAGGTGGGAGCCGGGCCCGCGACGAGGGCCGGCTCGGCGCCACGGTGCCCGCCGACGACGTCTCTGCGGTGCGGGCGTTCCTCGTCGAGACCCTCGTGACGTTCGTCCTCGTCCTCGTCGTGGTCTCGGTCGCCACCGACGAGCGCGCGCAGGGTGCGGCCGCACCCGTCGCCGTCGGGCTGGCCCTGGCGGCCGGCATCTTCGTCGCCGGCCCGCTGACCGGCGGTGCCGTGAACCCCGCCCGCGCGTTCGGGCCGGACGTCCTCGCCGGCGAGTTCGCCCCCCTCTGGATCTACCTCCTCGCGCCGACCCTCGGCGGCGTGCTGGCCGCGGTCGTCTACGACCGGCTGCTGGCACCCACCGAACCGCCGGAGGTGACGTAGCGGGGCCGGCCCACGGCCGTCGGTGCCCCTGGCCGGGTGCCATGATGGCGGCGCCCCGTCCCCCGCACCTCCCGACGGTGGCGGACACCAGCGAGAAGGGACGAGGCCCTGAGCGGAGTGCTCTCCGACCTGCCCGCGACCAGGGTGCGCGCGGCGATGCTGGCGACCTACGCGGCGTTCATCGGCAGCGGGTTCGCCTTCGCCAACTGGGCGGCGCGCATCCCGCAGGTCCGCGACTCGCTCGCGCTCAGCTCCGCCGAGCTGGGCCTGGTGCTGCTCGCCATCGCGGCCGGGTCGGTGGTGGCGCTGCCGGTCGCCGGGCCGCTGGTCACCCGGTTCGGGTCGGGCCGCACGGTGGCGGCGATGGCGGTGCTGATGTCCGCCGCCCTGGCGCTGGCCGCCGTCGGGCACCTGGCCGGGGTGGTGCCGCTCGTCGCCGGTCTGTTCCTGTTCGGCCTGGGCAACGGCGCCTGGGACGTCGCGATGAACGTGCAGGGCGCGCGGGTGGAGACGGAGCTGGGACGGTCGATCATGTCCCGGTTCCACGCCGGCTGGAGCCTCGGCACGGTCGCCGGCGCGCTGGTCGGCGCGGGCGCGGTGGTGCTCGACGTCCCGGTGGCCGTGCACCTGGTCGTCGTCGCCGTGCTGGTCGGCGTGGCCGTCCCGCTGGCAGCCCGCCGCTTCCTGCCCGACACCGGTCCCGCCGGGCACGAGGAGCGACCGGCGGGTGGCGCCCGCGCGGCCCTGGCCGCCTGGCGCGAGGGCCGCACCCTGCTGGTCGGGCTGTGCGTGCTGGCCTTCGCCTTCGCCGAGGGCGCCGCCAACGACTGGATCAGCGTCGCGCTCATCGACGGCTACGACGCGCACGCGGCCACGGGCGCGCTCGGCTTCGCCGTCTTCCTCTCGGCCATGACCCTCGCGCGCTGGTTCGGCCCCGCGCTGCTCGACCGCTACGGCCGGGTGCCCGTCGTCCGGGCCATCGCGGCGGTGGCGACGGTCGGTCTGCTGCTCTTCGTCTTCGCGCCAGGCGTGCCGCTGGCGCTCGTCGGCGCCCTGCTGTGGGGGATCGGCACGTCGCTGGGCTTCCCGGTGGGCATGAGCGCCGCGGCCGACGACCCGGTGCACGCGGCGGCCCGGGTCAGCGTCGTCGCCTCGATCGGCTACTGCGCCTTCCTCGGTGGCCCGCCGCTGATCGGCTTCCTCGGCGAGGGGGGAACGGTGCTCCGGGCGCTCACCGTCGTCGCCGTCCTGCTGGGGCTCTCGGCGCTGCTCGCCTCGGCGCTGCGGCCGCTGCCGGCGGCCGACCGCCCGCGAGAGGCCCCCGATCACGCGGACCAGGGGCCTCCCGGACGTCAGAAGTAGTGTCTCCGTCCGCCGACCGCCCGGCCGGTGGACCCCAGCAGGAGCAGGACCAGCCCCACGACGACCACGATGATGCCGATCGTCCAGAGGATCGAGATCTTCAGGAGCAGTCCGAGCAACAGCAGGATGAGACCGAGGATGATCACGTTCCGCCCTCCCTAGTGAGCGCATGCTTCGACCCCGTGGGCGGAGCGGGGATGTCCCGTGATCACCTCCGCCATGCACGGTGTCACCCGTCCGGGTGTCGAGGGCCGGTGCCGGACTCCGCCGCGTGGCCGCCCGCCGGGCGCGGCTGCACGTCGCCACCGCCTCGCGGCTGATCGCCGAGCTCACCGGCCACGACCTGCTCGCCCGCGAGCCTGGGACGGCATCCCGGTCGGCGTGCGGCCCGCCTGACGCGGAGTCCCACGACGCGGAGACCGCGCTCGTGGGACTCCGGATCACGCGTCGGGGAAGAGCGCGGCCAGGCCGAGGCGGGTGGGCCGGCGGAACGGCTGCCACGCGTCGGCCGGCTGGGCCAGCCGGTCGGCCACGACCCACAGCACGGCCGGGTCCAGCCCCATCCCGAGGTGGCCGGCGCGGACGGCGACGTTCTCGCTGAGCGGGCCGGTCTGCTGCAGGCAGGCCCGCCAGTCGACGACGCCGTCCCACCGCGAGTAGACCGACGTGCTCGGCACCGGCAGCGGCCGGCGCAGCCCCCAGCCCGACCTGCCGGCCAGGGCGAACGGCGAGCCGAGCGTGACGACCTGGCGCACCTGCTCCGGCGCGCGCAGCGCCAGCCGGCGGGCGTAGATGCCGCCGAGGCTCTGCCCGACGATGCTCACCGGTGACCCGTGCTCGGCGTGCAGGCGGGCCAGCAGCCGGGGCAGCTCGTCGAGGACCTCCTGCGTGGGGCCGCGGTTGCGCCCGAGCGCCCAGCCGACGACCGGGTGGCCGAGCCCGCGCAGCCAGCGGCGCAGCGCGCCGGTGGACGCGTCCGACGCCCCCAGCCCGGGCAGCACGAGCACCGGGTGCGCGTCGCCGCGCGGGGCGACCGCGAGCAGGGGCAGGGACGCGGCCAGCGCACCGGCGCTGGCCGCCGCCCGCACCGGTTCGGTGGCGGCCAGCAGGCCGCGTCGCCGTCCGGCCGCGGTCACTCGGCCATCGGCGGGAGCAGCCGCGGCTGGAACACCTCGTCGATCGGCCGCGGCCCGACGTACTGCCGGCAGGTGCACGGCACCCAGGTGTGCCCGGCCCACCGGCCGCGCTTGTCGTAGCTGTCACGGCGCAGCTCGGCGTAGCAGGTCGAGGTCTCGGTGTCGTGCTGGCTGAGCGGGTGGCCGCAGCCGCACACCGGCGTCATCGGCTTGGGCGGGGGAGCGGGCCGCCGGCCGAGCCGGCCGACGACGAACCCCACCGCCAGCAGGGCGCCGCCCACCACCAGGCTGATCGGATCCACCGTCGCTCCTCCCGTCGCGTGCCCTCCCGACGGTAGCGCGCGGCGCGCGTGGTCAGCCGGTCGTCTTCCCCCGCCCGCTCACGGCGTCGCGCAGGTGGTCGAGGAGGCTGGCGACCGGCCCGGCCACGGTGCGCACGACGCCCTCGTTCGGCGTCAGCGGGTGCGCACGGGTGGGCGCCATCTTCTTGACCGCCTCCACCTTCCCGGCCATCTGCACCAGCTCCGCCTGGCTGAAGGTCGAGCGCAGCTCGGCGAACATCCGGCTCTCCTCGTGCTCGACGTGGTGCCGGATCTCGCGGATCAGCGTCTGCACCTCGGCGTCGAACTGCGGGTCGTCGGGGTCCATCCGCTCGAGCCGCTTCATCGTCTCCTCGGCCTCGGCGTGCTCGTGCTTGGAGTGCTCGGCCTCCTCCTCGTCGACCTGCTTCTCCACGGCCGGGTAGACCTGCGTCTCCTCGGCGACCGAGTGCTTGACCAGGCCGATCGTGACCTCGTCGACGAGCTCGCGCTTGCGCCGCAGGTCGTCCTCCCCGGTCCGGCCCACCAGCGCCTCGAGCTGGGTGAAGATGCGGTCGAACTCGCGGTGGTCGGCGGTGAGCAGGTCGACCACGTCGCGCTGCGTCGTGTCGGTCATGGCGACTCCTGACAGAAGGTGCGGATGCCGGTTCGATGCCCTCGGCAGGGTGCCGCCACACCCGCGGCCCGGAGCCGTCCGAAATGGCCTGATCGGGGCGGTTGACCACCGGTGGCGCGGGTTACAAGCACCGACGTGGAGACCTACGCCGTCGGCTTCGCCCGCCCCGACCGCTGGTCCCGGGAGAGACCGGCGGAGGAAGCGCGTCCCTGGCACGCCGTGGAGGCCCACCGGCCGCCGGCCGAGCTGGACGGGGAGGTGGAGCTCGCCGTCTGCGGGGCCATCGTGCAGGTGTGGGGCTCGCAGAAGTGGGAGCGGGTGGGGGCCGGGCGCACCGCCTGCCCCGAGTGCGCCCGGGTCACCGCGGCCAGCCGGCCGCTGACCCGCACCGGCTGACCGCCTCGGCGCGGCCGATGCTCCTATGGATCGTCAAGCGGCTCGGGCCGGTGGTGAGGTGAGCAGGTAGTAGAGCTCGCGGGCGATCAGTCGTTTGAGGCATCGGATGATGTCCTTCTTCGACAGCCCTTCTTCGGTGCGGCGCTGGACGTAGGCACGGGTGCGGGGATCCCAGC